>NZ_JBIVGI010000012.1:0-240582 GCF_044748625.1 Kitasatospora sp. NPDC089913
CGTCCGGACGCGGTTGCGGCGCTTGGGGGTGGCGGTGACGGCGGTGGTGGCGGTGGTCTCGTTACGGAAGGTCATGCGGTTCCTTTCGGAGGGGGTGCGGGCGTGCGGAACCAGGCCCTGGGGGCTTGTGGTTGCGGGGGGCTCGCACGGTGTTCCCGGTGAGCGGTGTGCTCGTTCGGTGCGACGCATTCGAAGTTACGGGGGTGGGGGTGGTGTTTCAAGGATTCGGAGGTTTAGGCACGTCAGCGGGGGGTTACCGTGGGTATGGATCATGAGAATGGGTTGATTTGAAGGCAAATGCCCCGATTTTCAAGATCGAATACCGGCCGGAAGTGGCCTGAGCCACGTCGGCGGGCCTGTGAGGCCGGGCACACGGTCGACGAGGCGTGGCGGCCCGGTTCCGGCGGGTGCGGAAACCGCGCTCCCGGGCGGGCCCCGGAGGCGGCGCCGGGTGGCCCGGGCCACAGCCCTCACCCGCCGTGCCCGACGCCGTCACCCGCCGTGTCCGGCATAGCCTCGGGCCATGAGCAACGAGAGTGATGCGGAGCAGGGGGCGGCGGCCGCCGACGGGGCCGAGGAGCCGGGCGCGGCCGTGGCGCCGTCCGGATTCGAGCTGGGCACCGACGGGCCCAAGATGATCGTGGCGGGCCTCGACGGCTCGGACTCCTCCTGGCGGGCGACCGCCTACGCGGCGGGCCTGGCCCGGCGGCAGAACGCCACCCTGGCGATCGCGTACATCCAGCCGGTGCTGGGCGCGGCCACCGCGCTCGCGGGCGCCGCCGTGGAGGAGACCACCCAGGAGATCGCCGAGGAACTGCTCGCCGCCGTCCGCGAGGCCGAGGACCGGCTGCGCGACGTCTGGCGGGTGGAGTGGCGCTTCCTGACCGTGCGCGGTGACCCCTATACGGGTCTGGCCCGGCTGGCCGACGAACTGCGGGCGGACGCGGTGGTGGTCGGCGCCTCCGAGCAGGCCGGGCACCGGGTGATCGGCTCGGTCGCGGTCCGGCTGGTCAAGGCGGGCCGCTGGCCGGTCACCGTGGTGCCGTAGCCGCCGCACGGGGAGCGGGGAAGAGGAGCGAGGGCTGCGGTCCCGGCGGGTGCCGGGGCCGCAGCCCTCGTGCGGTCGGTGCGGGGCGCCGGGCGAACCTCGGGCGCGCGCCAGGCGGCGGTCAGAGAATGGAGAGGCCGTTGCCGCAGATGTTGGTCTGGATGTTGATCGGGATCTGGATCTGGTTGCCGGACAGCACACCCGGGGAGTTGGCCACGATGCCGTTGGCGTAGGCGCCGCCCTCGTTGATGCAGACGGTGCCGCCGCCGCCCGGGAGACCGCCCGGGAGGCCGTTGTGGACGGGCGGGGCCGGGGTGTGGTGCACGGGGGTGTCGCAGTCGAGCGCGAGGGCGGGACCGGCGGAGAGGACCGCCAGCGCGGCACTGAGGCCGGCGGCGAGCAGGTACTTCCTGGTGTTGGTCATGGCGAAGGAATAGCCAGTCGACACGCCCGTGACGACATAATCCGACCATAAGGTCACTCGATCGCAGGCGTAATCGAACACCGATGCAGGAGCCGCGCCGCCCGCCCGGCGCACCGGAGGGGCGGTCCGGCCGCCGCTGTGGTGCGGACGGACCCCGAGCGGGCGCCCGTCGGGTCCGTCCCGGCCGGAGGACCGGGCCGGAACGGGACCCCGGCCCCGTGCGCCCGGGACAGCCGCTCCCCGACGCTCGAGGTACGGCCGCCACCGGGGTCGGACCACTCCGGCGGCGGCCGCCACCACGGCACGAACGGGAGACCCGTATGTACGCACACTGGGGCACCTTCACCAAGAACGACACCCTCGGCGACTGCCTCGGCCTGGCCCAGACCGCGCTGCTGCGCCAGGGCTTCCAGGTCTGGGACCTCGCGGGCGACGGCGACTACCAGGTGATCGGGGGCAACGCGGACGTGATCGCGATCGTCGTCTGCGTCCCGCAGTCCGGGAACATCTGGCTGACCGTCAGCGCCTTCTCCACCGACTCGGCGCTCGCCGAGCGCACCCGCAACGACGTGCGCTCGTTCATCGTCAGCTCGATCCGGATCGACTGACCCGGCGCCGGACCGTCGGCCGGTGCCGGACCGCTGACCGGTGCCGGCCGGCGCCGCCCGGCGCCGAACCGCGCCGGACGGTCCGGCGGCCCCCGGGCGACAGGCCCGCCCCCGGGGCCGCCGGGGCCCGGCGCTAGGCTGCGGGACCATGACGGACACCTCGGTCGATCCGCCCCGGACACCCCGCCGCAGTCCCGCCGGAGCGGCCGAGGCACCGCGCCCGGCCGCCCGGCGGGGCCACCGGCCGGGCACCACCCGGCCGGACGACGGGAACGCCACCGCCGCCACCCGCCCGCCCGGCACCCGGCCGACCACCGCCCGCCCCGCCGAGGGCACGGCCCCCGCGGCCTCCTCGGCCTCCTCGACGCCTCCGGCCCGTTCGACCCCTTCGGCCGCCGGTCGCGCCGTCGCCGGAGCGGACGCGGCGGACGCGGCGGACGCGGCGGACGCGGCGTCCGCGGGCCCGGCCGGGGCCGACCTGCACCTGGACCTGCCCGCCACCGGCAGCCGCCGGTCCGCCCTGATGGCCGCCCTGCGCGAGGCGATCCGCAGCGGCCGGCTCGCCCCGGGCACCCGGCTGCCGCCCTACCGCGCGCTCGCCGCGGACCTCGGCATCGCCCGCAACACCGCCGCCGACGCCTACGCCGAACTGGTCGCCGAGGGCTGGCTCACCGCGCGTCAGGGCTCCGGCACCACCGTCGCCGAACGGGCCGAACCCGTCCCCCCGGCCCGGGCCCGCCGTTCCTCCCGCCCGCCGCGCCCCGCCCACGACCTGCGGCAGGGCCAGCCCGACGCCGCCGCCTTCCCGCGCACCGCCTGGCTCGCCGCCGGGCGCCGGGCGCTCACCGCCGCGCCCAACGAGGCGTTCGGGCCCGGTGATCCGCAGGGCCGGCGGGAGCTGCGCGAAGCCCTCGCCGACTACCTCGCCCGGGCCCGCGGCGTCCGCACCGACCCGGAGCGGATCGTGGTCTGCTCGGGCTTCGCACACGCGCTGCGGCTGCTGTTCGACGGCCCGCGCGCGGTCCTCCCGGCCCGGACGGCCGGGGCGCTCGCCGTCGAGGGCTACGGACTGGCGTTCCACCGCGGGCTGCTGGCCGCCGCCGGTGCCACCACCCGCCCGCTCCCGCTCGACGAGCACGGCGCCCGGGTGGGCGGGCTGGCGGAGGATCCGGAGATCCGTACGGTGCTGCTGACGCCCGCCCACCAGTTCCCGACCGGTGGACCGCTGCACCCCGGCCGCCGCGCGGCGGTGGTCGACTGGGCCCGCGGCCGCGGCGGGCTGGTCCTGGAGGACGACTACGACGGGGAGTTCCGCTACGACCGGCAGCCGGTCGGCGCTCTGCAGGGACTGGACCCGGAGCGGGTGGTCTATCTGGGGACGGCCAGCAAGAGCCTCAGTCCCGCGCTGCGGCTCGGCTGGATGGTGCTGCCGGACCACCTGGTGGACCGGGTGCTGGCGGCGAAGGGCGAGCGGGAGGCCTGGGCCAGCGCCCTGGACCAGCTGACCCTCGCCGAGTTCATCGAGTCCGGCGGCTACGACCGGCACGTGCGGCGGATGCGCCGCCGCTACCGCGACCGCCGGGACCGGCTGGTCGGCGCGCTGGCCGAGCACGCCCCGCACATCGAGGTCACCGGGATCGCGGCCGGGCTGCACGCGGTGCTCCGGCTCGCGCCCGGGACGGAGCGCTCGGTGCTCAAGGCCGCCGCCTACCGGGGGCTGGTGCTGGACGGCCTGGCCGACTACCGGCACCCGCTGCTCGCGGCGGAGGCGATGCCGGCGACGGACGGTCTGGTCGTGGGCTACGCGACCCCGCCGGACCACGCCTACCCGGCGGCGCTGGAGGCGCTCTGCGCGATCCTGCCGCCGCCGCTCTGAGGGGCGGGCGCGGAGGGTAGGCGCCCGGCTGCCGGACGGAGGGCGCAACCGGGGCGGAACCGGGAGGCAATGGCCCGTGGCGTCCGCTCCGCTGTCATATGCCAGTACGGACCGGCCCGGAGGCGGGCCCCGGAGCGGGGACGGCCGCCTACGCTCATTGGTCATGCGCACTTCATTTCTGAGCCGTTTCGGCCTGCCCGCGATCCTCGCCCTCCTCCTCGGCCTGCTGCTGTCGGCCACCCCCGCCCACGCGGACACCCCGTTGCTCTCGGTCTCCGTCGACAAGACGACGGCCACCCCCGGCTCGGACGTCACCCTGACGCTGACCCTGACGAACCCGCACGACACCGCCGCCTACTTCGTCTACGAGTCCGTCCAGCCGACCTACGGCACCACCCTGAACACCGGTCTGAAGTACGCCTTCTCCTCCTGCGGCGGCAACGTCACCGCCTGTGACACCGGTGCCACCAGCGGCCTGGTCCACCACTCCGTCCCGGTCGCCGCGGGCGCGACCACCACCGTCACCCTGACCTACACCGTCGGCACCGACTCGGTCTGCGGCAACGGCGCCCGGATCGACTTCTACACGTACCTCTACTACGAGTACGCGGCCGGTGCGGCCAGTGACTCCGGCATCTTCCAGGTCCCCGGCAACGAGGTCGTCTGCCCCGCCTGAACCACCCCCGCCTGAACCGCCTCCGTCCGAACCGCCTCCGCAGAACCGCTCCCCCAGCCGGGCCGACAGGCCGTCGGCCCGCTCCCCGTCAGGTGCCGGTCATCCCCCCGTACCGGCATCTGACGGGGCCTTCGCGGTTCCTGCCGCCTGCCGCCCGCCGCCCGCCGTTCGCCGGGCCGGCCGACCCGGTGTTGTCGGACCCTCGTGGCAGGCTTGGCGCATGGCCGAACTCGTGACCACCGACACCGCCGAGGCTGCGTCCGCCGAGGGCGCGCCGCCGATCCCGGGCGACGTCGCGGAGCTGATCCGGGCCCGGGTCGGCGAGCGGTCGGCGCCCCTGGTCGAGCGGCTGTTCCGCTCCTCCCTCGTGCTGGAGGAGCTGCCGGACGAAACGCGGGGCGAGACGCCGGACGCGGTGCCGGTCGGGCGGCTCGGCGGTCTGCCCGAGCTCCCGGTGGGCACGGCCTGGCCCGAGGCCGCCGGCCGCCCGATGCAGCTGCTCGCCCAGCTGGACTGCGCCGCCCTCGCCACGGCCTTCCGGTCGACCGGTCCGGGCGCCGAGGGCTGGCCGCTGCCCGCCGAAGGGCTGCTGCTCTTCTTCCACGACGAATGGCTCTCCGACTTCACCGGCCGGGGGTGCCGGGTGCTGCACGTCCCCGCCGGTGCGCCGCCCCGGCCGGCCCCGGTGGTCGAGCGGGGCACGCCCGTCGTCCCCGCCGTTCCGGTCCGGGCCGCCCGGGCGCTCTCCGCGCCGTCCTACCAGGACCAGGAGCTGGAGCGGCTGTTCCCGGACGACTTCCTGGTCGCCTTCGACCTCGCCCAGGACCTCGCCGAGCGGATGCCGCGGCCCGAGGTCCGGTTGCTGGGCTGGTGCGACACGGACACCGGCCGGCCCGAGGGGCACCGCCCGCTGCTCCAGATCGGGAGCGGTGCGCTGGCCGTCGACTGGGGCGAGTGCGTGAACGTCTCCTTCTGGATCTCCGAGGAGGACTTCGCCGTCGGCCGCCTCGACCGGGTCCGGCACGGCTTCGAGGTCGCCTGACCGCGGCCGCCCGGCAGGCGGGAGCCGGAGGGCGGAGCCTAGGGTGGAGGGAGGCCCGGGTGAGCGGTCGGACGTCAGCGGTCGGACGTGAGCGGTCGGACGCCGGTCCGGGCATGGCCGGAGCGTGCGGCGGAGCGGTGGGACGAACGTGGCCCCGAGGACAGACGCGAACCCCGAGCACCCGGACCCCGAACGACCGGAACACCCCGGGCGCCCGGGGCCCGCAGAACCGCCCGACGCCCCGGCCGCCCCGCGGCCCGCCGGCCCCGGAGCGGTGAAGGAGAGCGCCCCCGTCGCCGAACTGGTGCGCTCGATGCGGGCCCACCCCGCCCGGCTGCCGGAACTCCTCGCCGTCTTCGCCGTCCGGCACCGGGGCCCCAGGGCCGCGCGCCGGGTCGCGGCACTCCGCGCCGCCCACCCGGAGGCCAGTACCGGTGACCTGGCGGCGCGGGCCGTCGACCACGCCCGGCTGGTCAGCCAGAGCGAGGGCGCCTTCGTCGGCGGGCCGTTCCTCTGGCTCGTCCCGTTCGCCTTCTGCACCGCCCTGCTCGCCCAGGCGCAGCTGCTGCTGGAGCTGGCCGCCCTCGCCGGGAAGGATCCGGCCGACCGGGCCCGGGCCCCCGAACTGCTCGTCCTCCAGGGCGCCCACCCCGACCTCGCCGCCGCCGAGCGCGCGCTCGCGGCGGGTCCGGAGCCCGTTGCCGCCTCCCGTCCGCCCGGCCGCCTCCGGGGGTTCTGGGAGCTGGTCCGGAGGATGGCCCGGCTGCTCGGCATCACCAGTGAGGACACCGTCCCGCCGCCGTCCCGCTGGCGGTCGGCGGGGGAGTGGTCCCTGCTGGCGCTGGTCCTTCTGATGGGTACCGTGGCCCCGCTGGTCTGGCTCCCGTACATGGCGCTGTCCTACACCTGGGCCACCGACCGGCTGGCGGTCCGCGGGGTCGCCCACTACTTCGGCGGCGACCCGACCGGGTGGCCCGGGCTGCACCGGGCCCGCGCGGATCCCGGGGTGGTGGCCGCGACGGGCCGGGCCCTGGCCGCGCTGCTCGTCCCGGTCGCGGCGGTGGCCGGGCTGCTGCTGGCCGACGTCCGGCTCGCCGACAGCCGCTGGCCGGTGCTGGCCCCGGTCCTGATCGTCCTGTCCGTCACGGTGGGCGCGCTGTGGTGGACCGTGCACCGGCGCAGTCTGCGGGCGGCCCGGCGGGCGGCCCGCTCGGAGCACGGGGCCGGCGGGTGAGTCCGTGCGCGTCCGGCCGGTGGGTGGAAACGCGGGGCGCGCGGGGGCGCTCGCACCGGGCCGACCGGCACCCGGATTCGCACTGTGTTCGAGCATCGAACGTGTGTTTGTCACGCCCGCGCCCCACCGGCTGGGGCGCGCGCCTTCGCGCTGCTCCGTTCGGGTGGGGTGAATCGTTCCTACGTCTGGACGATTCGCATGCGCAGAAACGTGTCGGCCCACCGGCGCAAGGGCGACGGATTCAAACCTTCCGATCGGAGAGATTCACCCAATCGGGGGGCACTCGGTTGTCGTACGGGATGGGCCGTGCGGTGGTGATCTAGGGTTCCGATGGATCGCCCGAGCGGGCGCGCCGCATCGCGAAGACAGTCAACACCCGCACCGATACGCGTATCTGATGATCCGTCGATACCTGGCCCCCGGCTGCCGCCGGTCGCGCGACGGGTCGGCGTGACTGATCACACGAAATGGAGAACCCTGCCGATGACCGTGGAGACGGCCCCGGAGACACCGCAGGTGGCGCAGTCGAGCCTGACGACGGCTGCTGCCCGCAATCTCGCCACCACCACCAAGTCCGCGCCGCAGATGCAGGAGATCACCTCCCGCTGGCTGCTCAAGGTGCTGCCCTGGGTGCAGGCCGCCGGTGGTGCCTACCGGGTCAACCGCCGGCTGACCTACACCGTCGGTGACGGCCGGGTCGAGTTCATCAAGACCGGTTCCGAGGTCCGGGTCATCCCCCAGGAGCTGGGTGAGCTGGCCCTGCTGCGCGGGTTCGAGGACGACGAGGTGCTGACCGCGCTGGCCGACCGCTGCGAGCAGCGCGACTTCGGTCCCGGCGAGGTGCTCGCCGAACGCGGTGGGGCTGCGGACCGGATCTACCTGATCGCACACGGCAAGATCAACCAGATCGGCACCGGCAAGTACGGTGACGAGACGGTGGTCGGCGTACTCGGTGACGGCGACCGGTTCGGCGAGCAGTCCGTGCTCGACCAGGACGCCGTCTGGGAGTTCACCGCGAGGACGGTGACGGCGGGCACGGTGCTGTCGCTGCCCCGCCGCGACTTCGAGCAGATCCGGGACAACTCGCCGGCGCTCCAGGAGCACCTCACCGCCTTCCTCGCCCTCCCGCTCCAGCGCCAGAACGAGCGCGGCGAGGCCGAGATCGCGATGTCCGCCGGCCACCACGGCGAGTACCAGCTGCCCGGCGCGTTCGTGGACTACGAGCTGAAGCCGCGCGAGTACGAGCTGAGCGTCGCGCAGACGATCCTCAAGGTGCACACCCGGGTCGCCGACCTCTACAACCAGCCGATGAACCAGATCGAGCACCAGCTCCGGCTGACCATCGAGGCGCTGCGCGAGCGCCAGGAGCACGAGCTGGTCAACAACCCGGAGTTCGGCCTGCTCAACAACGCCGACTTCGCCCAGCGGATCCAGACCCACTCGGGCCCGCCCACCCCGGACGACCTGGACGAGCTGCTCAGCCGCCGCCGGGACCCGGACTACCTGCTCGCCCACCCGCGCGCGATCGCCGCGATCGGCCGCGAGCTGAACGCCCGCGGGATCTACCCGCACCACGTCGACCTCGGCGGACAGCAGGTGCCGGCCTGGCGCGGTGTGCCGATCCTGCCCTGCAACAAGATCCCGATCAGCAAGGAGAACACCAGCTCCATCCTGGTGATCCGGACCGGCGAGGACAACCAGGGCGTCATCGGCCTGCACCAGACCGGCCTCCCGGACGAGTACCAGCCCGGCCTGTCGGTCCGCTTCATGGGCATCGACGAGAAGGCGATCATCTCCTACCTGGTCAGTGCCTACTACTCGGCCGCGATCCTGGTGCCGGACGCCGTCGGTGTCCTGGAGAACGTCGAGATCGCGCACGGCCGCCACTGAGCCCCGCACCGCGCGGTGGGGGCGGGGGGGCGGGCCCCGGCCCCCCCCCCGCCCCCCCCCCCCCCCGGGCGGAAACCGGTTGACGCCATATGGTTTTGACCGGATCCGGCCCGCCCCCCCCCCGCGGCGGGGCGGGCGGGTTGGTGGGTCGGGCCCGGGTGGGTGTTGTTGACCCCCCCCCCGGCCCCCCCGGCCCCCCCCCCCCCCCCCCCGGGGGGGGGGGGCGGGGGCCCCCCCCCCCGCCCCCACCCCGGGCACACACCCCGGAGCGGCCGTAACCGGTTCTCCGCATGATCGTTTCACCTGATGCCGGACGGCCCGCCCACTGCGGCGGGCCGTCCGGTGTCGGCCCCCCTTCCGGCGTGGGCCGGTCCTCCTGACGACACGAGAGGTGCATGGAGCCCATGCCGCAGCACCAGCCGCCCCGGCGGATACCGATGGACGGGGCATCGTGACCGCGGGCCGGGCGTCGGCGGACGGCGCCCCCCGCAGCCGCGCCGGCTTACCCGGAGCGGGCGCCGCCCAGGCCGGCGAGCCGCGGGCGCGGAGGGTCCGACTGGTCGGAGCCGCCGCCGGTGTGGTCGCGCTCTGCGCGCTGCTGACCGGTTCGGCCACCGCCCGCTCCTCGTCGGACCGGCAGGGCGGGCAACCGCACGGTCCGGTCGTCGACACCTGCGTCTGCGTCGGTACGAGTGTGTCGGTCGGGGCGGGCCGGGACGGCGTGGACACCGAGGTGGACGTGGACGCGGAGGTGGGGGTGGACGTCGACCTCTCCGGAATCCTGCACCACCCGAAGCCGTGGCCCACCCGGCCCCGGCCGCCGAAGCCGACGCACCACCACCCCTGTCCCTCGCCGACGCCGACACCCACCCCGACTCCGACTCCGACGCGGACGGCCACCCCGACACCCACGCCCACCCCGAGCCCCACCGTGACGCCGACGCCGACGCCCACACCCACGCCGAAGCCGACCGTCACGCCCACCCCCACCCCGGTGCCGACACCGCCGCCGACCCCGACCCCGGCCCCGGTGCCGCCCGCCCCGACGCCGCCGCCCGCCCCGACGCCCGCGTCGCCCCGGCCGCCCACTCCGACGCCACCGCCGCCGGCGCCCTCGCCGAGACCGGCGAGCCCGCGGCCGTCCACCGCGCCGGCGGTACCGCCGCCGGTTCCCGCCGCTCCCGCGCCGCCGGCCCCGGTCCCGACGCCGCCCCCGGTGTCCCCGGTGCCCAGCCCGGTGCGACCGGCCCCCACGCTGCGGCCGGTGCCGAAGACCCAGCCGCTGGCGGCGCCACCCGTGCACCACGGCAGCTCGCCGACGCGGACCATGCTGGTGGTCACCGTGCCCGCCGTGCTCGCCGTGGCGGCGCTGCGCCCGCGCGGCGGCGGGGGAGGCAGCCGGGGTCGTGCCGGTGGCCGGGCCGGGGCCGGAGGTTCCGCCGGTTCGAGCGGTTCCGCCGGCTCGAGCGGCTCCTGACGCCGCCCCACCCCCTGCTCCGTTCCCCCGTTCCCGCGTCCGTGCCCCGTCGCTCGTACGCGTTCCTGGTCCGCACGGGCCGGGCCCGATGCGGCCCGGCCCGACTGTCCGACTGATTTCGATCGACTCATGTCGATCCCCGACCGAGAAAGGAGTCCCGATGTCCGAATGGTTGGCGCTGGCCATCGCCATGCTGGCGGCCTGTGCCGTGGTGGTGGCGGTGGTGCTGCTGAGGCACCGCCGCGCCGGTGCGGACGAGGACACCGACGAGACGCCCGACGTCATCGAGTACATGACGATGATGATCGGCGTGGTCTACGCGATCGTGCTCGGCCTGGCCATCGCCGGAGTCTGGGAGACCCGCGGCGCGGCGCAGGACGACGTCTTCCGCGAGGCGCAGGCGCTGCACGAGGTGAGCGCCCGTGCGCAGGTCTACCCGGTGGAGTTCCGCGACAGGATCCGGGCCGACGTCGACGCCTACGTCTCCTACGTGGTCGACGTGGAGTGGACGTACATGCGCGAGAACGGCGAGATCTCCGAACGCGGCACCGAGCTGCTCGACAAGCTGCGCACCGATGTGGCGACCCGCCCGCCGGCCTCCGACCTGGAGGCACAGGCGTACCAGCCGATGCTGGACCGGATCAGCGTCGTCGACGACGCCCGCAACGCGCGCGGCCAGAACGCCGGCCCGAGCATGCCCGGCGTGGTCTGGTTCGGCCTGATCGTCGGCGCCGTCGTCACGGTGGGCATGGTGTTCTTCCTCCAGATCCGGCGCTCCCCGCGGGAGTTGATCCTGGCCGGCGCGTTCAGCGCGCTGATCGCCTTCCTGCTCTTCCTGATCTGGGACTTCGACGACCCGTTCGGCCGGAGCGTCTCGGTCACCACCCAGACGTTCACCGACCTGTTCCCCACCCTGGGTGGCGGCAGCGGCTGAGCGCACCGCGCGGGATCCTCCTGCGGGCCGACCCCCACGATCCGGGCTTTCGATAATCTGATCGGGCCGCTGGGGGTCGGCCCCGGCGTGCGCGCGGAGAGGAATCGCGAGCAGTGGCGTACCAGCAGCCCGGCCAGGGTGAACAGTTCCCGACGACCCAGCGCCCCGGACGTGCCTGGTGGTGGCTGCCGGCCGAGGAGAGGCGCGACCGCAAACGCCGGCAGCAGGAGTGGAAGGCCTACCTGCGCAGGCACGGGGAGCGGAAGAAGGACAACGACCTCGACGACTTCCTGCCCCCCGGTTGCAGCGGCGGAAGTGGCGGCGGCTGCCGGACCGGCGGCAACGGCGGTGGTGGCAACGGCGGTGGTGGCAACGGCGGTTGCGGTGGCGGCAACGGAGGCTGCGGCGGGGGAGGCGGCGGCTGCGACGGCCCCTGCCTGCTCGCGCTGCTCCCGACGGTCCTGGCCGCCGGCCTCCGGTTCGCCCTGACCGCCGGCCGGGGAGGCGGCGCCGGTCCCCGCCCGGCCGACCGGGCCGCGCCCGCGCCGCGGGGCCTGGTGGCCGGGGTGCTCTACGGCGCGGTGCGCCACTACCGCACCGAGATCAGCCCGAAGCGGCCCGCCTGCTGCCTGTACACGCCGAGTTGCTCCACCTACGCGGTGCAGGCGCTGCACCGGCACGGCGCGGTGCGCGGCGCCCGGCTGACGGCGGGCCGGCTGCTGCGCTGCCGGCCCGAGGCGGCCCGGCGGAGGAACGGCGTCGACCCGGTGCCGGAGCGCTGATCCTGCGGCGCTGATGCCGCGGTGCTGATCCCGCGGCGCTGATGCCACCGTGCTGATGCCGTGGCGCTTGTCCCGCTCCGGCGCGCCGGAGCGCACGTGGGCGGGGCCCGGCCGGATGTGCCGGTCGGGCCCCGCCGTACCGCTCGACGTCAGTGCAGGCTGCTGTTCATCGCGTTGAGCATCGTCCCGGCGGCGTCGTCGTTCTCCAGCGAGAACGCGAACATCCCGGCCAGCCCCTTGCTCCTGGCGTACGCGCCGCGGGCCTGGACGGCCTGCGGGGTGTCACCGGTCCAGAAGTTGGTGCCGTCGTACACCCAGGAGGACTCGGTCACCGGGTCCCAGTGGGTGTTGGCGGCGGTGGGGTTGAGCTCCTTCCAGGCGGCCAGACCGGCCTCCGCGCTCAGCGGCTTGGCCGGGGTCGGACCGGTCGCGCTCTGGTACAGGCCGAAGTTGGCACCGGCCGGCACGCCCGTCCAGCCGCGCCAGTAGAACGGCACGCCCAGTACCAGCTTGGACGCCGGGAACCCGCCCGCGATGCCGTACTCCGGCAGGCCGGAGGTGTACGCGGTGAGCGTGGTGTCGATGTTGTACTTCCGGTTGCCCGGGGTGATCGGCGTGGTCGGGTCGGCCGGGCTGTCGTGCAGCGGGTCCTGGTGGTTGGTCGGGCCCTTGGCGTCCCACGAGCCGTGCATGTCGTAGGTCATGATGTCGGCGTAGTCGAGGTACGCGCCGATCTTGTCGGTCTCCAGCTGGGCGATCTTGTCCTGGCCGCTGGGGAGCGCCGCCGTCAGCAGGAAGCGCTTGCCCTGGGCGTTGCCGAGGGCGTCCAGCTGGGTGCGGAACTCCTTCAGCAGCAGGGTGAAGTTCTGCTTGTCGGCGGGCGAGGTGTGGTTGCCGGTGTGGCCGCCGGCCGAACCCGGGTACTCCCAGTCGAGGTCGACGCCGTCGAAGAGCCCGGCCGCCGAGGCGGCGCCGCCCGCCGGGTCACCGGCGACGTTGGCCGGCAGGTTCCCCTTGAGGAACATGTCCAGGCAGGAGGAGACGAACTTCTTGCGGGAGGCGTCCGAGGCCGCCGCGTCCGAGAAGTACTTGGAGTAGGTCCAGCCGCCGATCGAGATGGTGAACCTCAGGTTCGGGTACTTGGCCTTCAGCTGGCGCAACTGGTTGAAGTTGCCCTTGAGCGGCTGCTCCCAGGTGTCGGCGCTGCCGTCCACACTGGCCGCGCCGTTGTAGTCGGCCTGGTAGTCGGCGTACGCGTCGCCGGCGCCGTCACCGGCGTTGGGGTTGTTCTCGTTCGCCGAGTCGGAGGCCTTGACCGCCTGGAAGCAGGTGAGGTTGCTCGGGTGGATGTTGGCGAACGCGTAGTTGATGACGTCCAGCTTGCCGGCGGCGCCGCTGGTGTCGACGTTCTTCGCGTGGTACGCGTTCTCGTAGACGCCCCACTGGTCGAAGTAGGCCGAGCGGAACGGGCTGGTCGCGGGCGCTGCGGTGGTGGTGGTGCTCACCCGGGCCGACTGGGCGGAGGCGTGGCTGCCGGAGTAGCCCTGGACGGTGAAGGCGTAGCCGCGCGAGGGCAGCAGCGAGCTGACCGCCACCGAGGTGCCCATCGAGGTGGCCACCAACTGGTCGCCGGCGTAGACCTTGTAGGCGACCGGGGCGTCACCGGCGGTCGCGGTGGACGGCTGCCACTGGAGCACCACGGCGTTGTGGGTGACCTTGGTGACGGTGACACCGGCCGGTGTGGTGACCTTGCCGTCCCCGGCGGGGCCGGTGGCCGTCGAGGTGGCGGTCGGCGTCGCCGTCGCGGTCCCGGTGGCGGTGGGGCTGCCGGTGGCCGTCGGGCTGTTCGTCGCGGTCGGGCTGGTGGTCACGGTGGGGCTGGTCGTGGGGCTGCCGGTCGCGGTCGGGCTGGCCGTCGGGCTGTTGGTCGCGGTCGGGCTGGCGGTCCCGGTCGGCCCGGCCGGGCCGGTCAGGCTCAGGTCGTCGGCCTGGTAGGCGCCGGTGCCGTACCAGCCGTGGGTGAAGACCGTCACCGAGGTGGTGCTCGCACCCGTGGTGAAGGTGCTGCTCAGCTGTGTCCAGCCGCCGGTACCGGGCGTCCAGCTCTGGGAGTTGACGCCGGTCCCGGTCGCTCCGAGGTAGACGTAGTTGCCCCGGACCCAGCCGGCCAGGGTGTAGGTGGTGTTCGGCAGGACGGTGACGGTCTGCCGGCACTCGGCGGTGTCGGAGGCCGAGACAGCGCCGTTGAGCGCGTAACCGCCGCCGTGGACCGGGGTGGTGACCACGGAGCCGTTGGCACAGGTCCAGCCGGCCAGGGTTCCGGTCTCCAGGTCCGCGTTGGCCAGCAGGTTGGCGGCGGCGGCCGAGGCGGTGTCGAGCGTGAGCGCGAGGGCGGCGCCGCCGGTACTGAGCGTGGCGGCCAGGACGAGTGCGAGTGCTCGGCGGCGCGGCGCGACGGCCCGGCGCTCGTCAGGGCGCGCGGACATGACACGGTCGTGCATGCGGTTGTCCTCCGGAGGAGTGGGGTTTCCGGCGGTGCGACGGCCCGGACGGGCCAGGGGAGCCGGGCCGGGCGCTGTGGGGGCGCGCGGCCGGGTGAAGACGGTGCGGCAGGAAGTGCGGGCGTACGGGTGTGCGGGCATGCGGGCGTGCAGGCGTCCCGATGCGGACCGGCCGGGGCCGGTGCATCACGACATCACAGATTGGACTGGACCAATATTCGCCGTCAAGGGTGCCCGGCGGGGGAATCGCGGAGCGTCCGGGCGCCCGGTGGGCCGGCCCGGGGACCGGTACGGTGGCCTCCCGAGAAGTCCCCGCGTCGAACGGAGAACGGCCATGGACAGCCGCGCCTGGGACGAGCGCTACGCCGCCAGCGAGCTGGTCTGGGGCACCGAGCCCAATCGCTGGGTGGTCCGTGAACTGGCCGGACTCGCACCCGGACGGGCCCTGGACCTGGCCGCCGGGGAGGGCCGCAACAGCATCTGGCTGGCCGGTCTCGGCTGGGAGGTCACCGGGCTCGACTTCTCCACCGTCGCCCTCGGTCGCGCCGAACGGCTCACCGCCTCGCTGCCCGACGAGGTCGCCGACCGGCTCACCTGGCGGCACGGCGACGCCCGGAGCTTCGAGGCCCCGCCGGAGGGCTACGACCTGGTCGTGGTCGCCTACCTCCAGCTCCCGGCCGAGGACCGGCGGGCGGCGCTGCGGCGCGCCGCGGCGGCGGTCGCGCCCGGCGGCACCCTGCTGGTGGTCGGGCACGACTCCGACAACCTGACCGAGGGCTTCGGCGGTCCGCAGGACCCGGCCGTGCTCTACACCGCCGGGGACGTGCTCGCCGACCTGGCCGGTGCCGGTCTGCGGACCGTCCGGGCCGATCGGGTGCTCCGCCCGGTCGCCGCCGAGGCCGGCCATCGGGGCGGGGGAGGGGCCGAGGGCGGGGGTACGGTGGCGGTGGACGCCCTGGTCCGGCTGGAGCGGACGGCCTGACCCGACCCGTCCGGACGGCCCGAACCGACCTGCCCGGGCGGCCCGCCCGCCGTGGGCGGGAGCGTGGGCGCGAGTGCGTGGAGCGGTGCGGCGCGGTGCGAGGTCTCCCGCATCCGCGGCGGTCCCACGGGGTATGCAGGTGTCCCGGGACGAAGGCGTCCCGCAGCGCCAAAAAGATCTACAGTGCTGTAGATTCAAAGCGCGAGTGCGAGCAACGAGGAGGGCGCGATGAGCGTTTCGCTGGCGAAGGGGCAGAAGCTCAGCCTGGAGAAGCCGGGCGGAGGCCGCCTGGGCGTGGTACGGATGGGCCTCGGCTGGCGGGCGGCGCAGCGCAAGGGCTTCCTCGCCAAGCTGTTCGCGTCCCAGGAGATCGACCTGGACGCCTCGGCGGTGCTGTTCTCCGGGGGCAAGCCGGTCGACGTGGTGTTCTTCCAGCACCTCACCAGCAATGACGGCTCGGTGCGGCACAGCGGCGACAACCTGACCGGCGGTGCCGGGGACGCCACCGACGACGAGACCATCACCGTCGACCTCAACGCCGTACCGGCCGAGGTGGACCAGATCCTGTTCACCGTGAACTCCTTCACCGGCCAGACCTTCCAGGAGGTCGAGAACGCCTTCTGCCGGCTGGTCGACACCCAGACCGACACCGAGCTCGCCCGGTACACGCTCACCGGCGGCGGCGCCTACACCGCGCAGATCATGGCCAAGATGCAGCGCACCCAGGCCGGTTGGCAGATGACCGCGATCGGGCAGCCGGCCGGCGGCCGCACCTTCCAGGACCTCATGCCGGAGCTGGTCAAGCACCTCTGAAGCAGCAGCCCGGTCGCACGGCCCGCCCGGGTGTCCCGGACGGGCCGGTCCGGGTGCCCGCAGGTCCCGGCCGGCGGGGGCCGGGCGCGGTCGGGTGGAGTTCCGCGATAACCCTGCGGGGCTCTCGGCGGGTCCGCTAACACTGGCCGCATGGACGATGACGCTGCGCAGCTGCCGGAGCACCTGACGATCCGGGTCACCCACACGGACGACCCGGTCGCCGCGGTGGCCGGTCTGGAGGCCTGGGCATCCCGCGAGAAGTACCCGAACCTGATGATGATGCCGCCCGTGTTCGGCAGTCTGGAGCGGACGGGCGCGGGCACCTGGCGGATCGTCGAGTTCCACGCCACCACCCCGCAGGCCGCCCGGGACGACCTGGGCCACGCGTTCCGCCTCTGGGCGCTCGCCGAACCCGGTTCGGGCGCGGCCGCCGACCGGGGCCTCGACGAGGAGGAGCGGGCCTCCTACCGCGCGGCCTACGAGCGGCTGGAACGGGAGCCGCTCGACGAGATCTCCGCCGGCGGGCGCGACTACCGGATCTTCCGCGCCGAGCAGGTGCTGCGCTCGGGCCCGGACGGCATCGAACCGCCCCGGCCGACCGATCCGGACCCGGCTGCCGTGGGAGAGGGGCACCGGCTGCCGCCCCGGACGAGCGGGTTCGTGATCGACCCGGCCGCGGGCGTCACCCTGGTCGACGGAATCCTGCGGCTGGACATGATGTTGCTGGTACCGACCGGCCGTTCCATCCCGGAGAACGTCCGGGAGCAGGCGCGACGCTCCTCCCACCTCTACCCGAACGTGCTGGTGCTGCCCGTGCACTGCGCGGTCGCGGAGTACCGGGACGGCGGCTGGGGCCCGATGACCGGTGCCTGCGAGACCCCGCAGCAGGCCCGCGACACCCTGGCCGCCTACCTCCGGGAGTTCGCCCCCAGGCTCGACCCGGGCCTCGGTGCGGAGGAACTCGCCCGCTACGCGGAGGCCGCCGACCGGCTGGACGCCGAGCGTTCCGACGAACTCCGCGCCGCGGACCGCCACTTCCGGCTGGTCCGGGTCGAGCCGGTGGTCCGCCTCGGCCCCGACGGCCCGGAACTGCCCCGCAGTTCGGACTGGGACCCGGAACTCCCGCTGCGCCTCCAGGAACAGCGCGACCTGGAGGCGGGCATCCGCTACGCCGAGGACGGGGGCGAGGGCGAGGGCGAGGGCGAGGGCGAGGACGGGGGCGAGAGCGGGAACGCGAGCGCCGGTGACGACGCAGGGGCGGCGAACGGCTGAGGGACTGCTCCGGATCGGGCACGCTCCCGGTCCGGCCGGTCGCGGGTCCGTCACCTGTCGGTGGGACGGCTCCAGTTGACGGGGAGGGCGTGGAGGCCGCCGGTCACACTCGCGCCGTCGACCCGGACCTCTTCCGGCGCGCAGCCGAGACGGAGGTCCGGCAGGCGTCGGAACAGGGTCTCGTAGGCGATCCGCAGCTCCAGCCGGGCCAGTCCGGCGCCCAGACAGAAGAACTTGCCGTGCCCGAAGGCCAGATGGGGATTGGACGTCCGGCCGAGGTCGAGGGTGTCCGGGTCCGGGAACACCCGCTCGTCCCGGTTGGCGGACTGGAAGGAGAACACGACGAGGTCGCCGGCGGCGATCCGACCGCCGCCGTACTCCAGGTCGGCGCGGGCGTAGCGGGGCATCCAGCTGCCGCCCGGCACCGCGAGGCGCATGACCTCCTCCACGGCGGAGGGGGCGAGGCCGGGGTCGGCGGCGAGCGCCGTCCGGGCGGCGGGGTCGGCGAGCAGGTACAGCAGGCCGTAGGGCAGCCGGGTGGCGACGGTCTCGTAGCCGGCCAGCAGGAGGCCGCTGAGGGTGTGCGGGAGTTCGTCGGGGCGCAGGGCACCGGGCCGTGTCGCGTCGGGCCCGTCGGCACGGGCGGCGAGCTCGGTGAGCAGGTCGTCCGCGGGGTTGCGGCGGCGCTGGTCGAGGAGTTCGCCGATGATGCGGTCGAGGCCCCGCCGCTCCGCCGCGTCCGCCGTCCCCCCGGGGTCCGGGACCCGGCGCACCCGGTCCGACCAGGCGGCGAACGCGACCCGCCGTTCGGCCGGGATGCCGATGAGGTCGCAGATCACGCCGAGGGCGAAGGGCCGGGCGAGGTCCGCGCACAGTTCGGCCGGCGGGCCGGTGTCGAGCAGTGCTCCGAGCAGTGCGTCGAAGGACGCCTGGAGCCGGGGCCGGAGTTGTTCGACGCGACGCGCCCCGAAGGCCTCGGTGAGGGTGCTCCGCCAGCGCCGATGGTCCGCCACCGCCGTGGCGTGGTTGGTCTCCGGGCCGAGCAGCGCCGCGTCCCAGAGCCGGGGCGCGCGGGCCGGGTCGGGGTGCGACTTGCCGATCCGCGGGTCGCCGCAGAGCGCGCGGACGTCGGCGTGGCGGGTGACGAGCCAGGCCCGGTCGCCGGTGGCCGTGGGGAGCCTGGCCAGGCCGCCGCGCTCGCGGAGCGCGGCGAGCCCGGGCGGCTCGGCCAGGGCGGCGGGGCAGGCGAACGGAAGCGCGCCCGTCCCGGCCGCGTCCTCGTCCGCCCCCCGGGCGGCTTTCCCGCCGGTCGCCCCGGTGCCGGTGCCGCTGCTGTCGCTGCCCGTGCCGGTGTCGCTGCCCGCACTCATGACGTGTCCCCCCTCGCCGGCCGCGGTGGCCGGTGCCAGTCGCGTTCCCGGCTCGGCGTCGCTAGTGGACCGCCCGGCCGTCCTCGGCGCGGCGCCGGGTGCCGCGCTGGGCCGCGGCCGCCGCGGCCGCCGTTGTGATCGCCTGGACCACGGTGGACATCGAGCCCGGGTGGGCGGCCAGGAAGAGGTTGGGCTCGACCAGTTCGAGTTCCATCACCAGCGGTGTGCCGTCGGCGTTGTCGACGAGGTCCACCCGGGCGTACAGCAGGTCCGCCGAGCCCGGCACCGTGGCCAGCGCCCGTTCGGCCACCGCGAGGTCGGCGGGGGTCGGTGACCACGGCTGGAGCCCCGGGTGGGCGACCTTGCGCCGGTCGAACGGCACGTCGGGGGAGAGTACGGCGTTCTTCCGGATCGCGTGCAGGAAGCGTCCCCGGACGAAGACCAGCGCGCGTTCGCCGGTGCTGTCGATGCCGCTCATGTACGGCTGGAGGATGGCGGTGAGGCCCTCGGCGTGCATCCGGGCCACCTGGTCGTGCGCCTCGTCGTGCTGCTCGGGCCGGTACCGGGCGGCGTAGCGGGCACCTGCGCCGATCACCGGCTTGAGCACGTACTCGTGGTCGTCCGGAAGGTCGGCCGGGTCGCCGGGGGCCAGGTAACGGGTGCGGACGACCGGGACGCCGGCCGCCGCGAGGGTGCCGAGGTAGCTCTTGTCCGAGCTCCAGCGCACCACCTCCGGGGGGTTGGCCAGCCGGGTCGCGCGGCTGCAGCGGTCGACCCAGTCGAGGAATTCGGGCTTGCGCCAGGTGTAGTCCCAGGTGGACCGGATCACCGCGAGATCGAATTCCGACCAGTCGACGCCCGGATCGTCCCATTCCGCAGAGATTGCGTCGGCACCCGCTTCGGAAAGCGCCCGGAGGAGCAGGGGCATGTCATGGTCGGCATTGATTTCCGGACGGGGCCTAGCCATTACCAGTGCGATCTTAGGATCGATCATCGGCCATTTCCTCGGCTCGGGGGCGGCAGTGCGGCAGTAAGCTACCAGCTGGCCGGCCCGGGGAATTCCCACGCGATCGAGGTGCCGATTACTGACCGGTGTCGGTCAATCGTAGAATGTCCTGACCGCCGGCGGCCAGGGTTGTCCCAGGAATGGCGGAAGTCCGCGCGTCCCGTCCGTTCAGCGGCCCAGGCCGGACCGGATGAGCGCCAGGTGCCGGGCCGCGTGGAGCGTCTCCGGGTGGTCCGTGCCGAGCACCCGCCTGGCGGCCTCCAGAGCGTCGGCCTGGAGCCGGTGGGCCTCCTCGGCCTCTCCCCGGGCGAGCAGCGTCTCGGAGAAGTTGTGCGCCGTCCGCAGCGTCTGCGGATGGTCGTCGCCGAGCACCCGGCGGTACCGGGCGAGGGTCTCCCGCTGGAGGCGGTGCGCCTCCTCCAGCCGCCCCAGGCGGCGCAGCGTGGTGCCGTAGGAGTCCGCCGCCCGGAGCGTGTGCGGGCTGTCCTCGCCGAACGCCCGCCGGCAGCGGGCGAGGGTCTCCTGGTGGAGTTCGCGGGCCTCCTCGTAGCGGCCGAGCGCGCTGAGGTCGGCGGCCAGGTGGTTCGCCGAGCGGAGGGTGTCGGGGTGGTCGTCGCCGAGCACCCGCCGGTACCGGGCGAGGGTCTCCTGGTGGAGTTCGCGGGCCTCCTCGTAGCGGCCGAGCGCGCTGAGGTCGGCGGCCAGGTGGTTCGCCGAGTGCAGGGTGTGCGGGTGGTCGTGCCCGAGCAGGCGACGGTACCGGGCGAGGGTGTCCTCCTGGAGCCGTCGGGACTCCTCGTAGCAGCCCCGGAGGCGCAGGTTGATCGCCTGCCCGTGGGCCAGCCGCAGGGTCTGCGGGTCGTCCTCGCCCAGGGCGCGGCGGCTGCGCGGCATGGACGCCTGGTAGAGCAGGTGCGCCGCCTCGTACCGGCCCTGCTCGCGGTGGGCGCGCGCCAGGCAGCGGCTCGCCCAGAGCACGTGCCGGTCGTCGGGACCGGAGGACGCGGTCCAGCTGGTGCGGAGGTCCACCGCCAGGCGGGCGGCGGCCTCGGAGTCCCCGCGCTCGGTGAGGTACCAGGCGGCGTCGCAGGCGAGGCCGCGCAGCTCCGGCGAGTCGGCGCCGCCCGGGTCGACGGCCAGCAGGTGCGGGACCACCCGGGCCCAGGTCGCCCAGGTGGCGGGGTCCTCAGGGTCGCCGGGCGCGGCCTGGACGAGGACGCTCCGCGCGTGGCGGCGCACGTCGGCGGCCTCCTCGCCCAACTGGTCCCGGATGACGGCCTGGACGAGGCGGTGCAGCCGGACGCCGTCGTGGGTGCTGGTCGCCAGCCCCAGCCGGACGGCCGAACCGACCCCCCGGTGCAGGGCGACCGGGTCGGTGTCGGCCAGCGCCAGGGCGGCCAGCGGGCCGCCGGGAGCGAGCGGGCCGGGGGCCTGCGGGGTCCGGCCCGCCGTCGACCGTCCGAACGCGAGCAGCCAGTGCACCGGGACGGACTCCGGGGCGAGGAACGCGCACAGCCGCACCACCGCCAGACCGAGCGGGTCCAGCCGGGCCAGCCTCGTCGCGCTGAGGTCGATGGCCCCCGCGAGCGGCTTGCGGTAGTCGCCGGTGCTGCCCTCGGTCAGCACCGCCGTCGCGTGGGTGTCCAGCAGGGCCAGGTAGTCGCCGACCCGGGTGGCCGTCTCGGCGAGGAAGCCGCCCGCCTGGGCCAGGGCGAGCGGCAGGTCGGCGAGGGCGCTCGCCAGCAGATCCGCGTCCTCCGGGCTCAGCTCGGGCCGACGGGTGCGCAGCAGGGCCACCGACTCGTCCCGTTCCATGACGTCGACCGGGACGGTGGTGGCGATCCCTTCCCAGCCGCCGGCCCTCGAGGTGATCAGCACGTGGCCGGGGCCGCCCGGCAGCCACTTGGCCACCCCGGCGCGGTCGTCGGCGTTGTCGAAGACCAGCAGCCAGCGGTTGCGGCCGCGCAGGTGGGCCTTGAGGACGGCGACGGCCGTCGCCGTGTCGGTGCCGGGCTCGGCGAGCGCCAGCTCCACCGCCAGGGCCGCCACCTGTTCGCCGATCAGCGCCGGGTCCTCGGCGGCGATCCACCAGACCACGTCGTAGTGCGAGGCGAACCGGCAGGCGAACTCGATCGCGATCTGGGTCTTGCCGACGCCGCCGACCCCGCGCAGGGCCTGCACCCCGCCGGCGGTCCCGCCGCCGAGGCGGCGGCGCAGGTCCGACAGGACGGCGTCCCGGCCGGTGAACTCCGGATTCCGGGGTTCGACGTTCCAGACCGCCGGGAGGCTGCCGCTGACCCGGCCGGGCAGTGGCGCGGCGTCCGGGTCGGCCTCGGGGGCCGACCGGGCGGGCGGGACGGCGGCGGGGCGGGGACCGGCGGTGGGGAGGGCACCGGCAGTGAGGAAGGGACCGGCGGCGGTGACGGGTTCCGGGCCGGTGGGTGGGGCTGCGGCCTCCGCCCCGGTCGCGGCTGCGGTTCTCGTGCCCGCTCCGACCCCCACCCCCGCTCGCGCCACTGCTCCGACCTCTGCCCCCGTCCCCGTTCCGGCCTCGGCGAACTCGGTTTCGGCCAGCTCGGCGAGAGCGGTGCGGGCGCGGGCCGCGAGCGCGCGCTCGCCCCGCCGGTCGAGTTCGTCGGCCACCGCCGTCCACGCCTCGACGGCCCGTCCGACGGCCTCGCCGGCACGCTGGGAGGCCTCGGTCCGGGCGGTCGAGGCGGCGTGCAGCTCCGCCACCCGTTCTTCCAGCTCCCGAACCCGCTGCCGGGTCGCCCGGAGCTCCTGGCGGGACAGATCGGGGCGTGGATCCTCCGCGCCGGGTCCCGGCTCGCTCCGGACGTCGGTCTTGTAGTGGACGGCCAGGCGGTTCCAGGCACTCTCCCAGCTCGGCTCGGCCACCGGGTCCACGCCGCACAGCTCGACGAAGGCGAGCAGGAACGCCTTGCTCGGGAAGCGGCGGCCGGAGAGGACCTCGCCGAGCGTCGTCCTCGGCAGCGAGCGGCCGCTCTGGAGCGCCCGCTTCTCCAGGTCCCGGTAGGAAGGGCTGTCCGCACGGATCCGCAGTGTTCTCAGACAGCGTGCGAGGTCTTCCATGCTCGTGGCGGAAGCGGGATCGAGACGATCCGCGGAGTTCCCGTTCATCGAGATCGCACAGCCCCCCATGCCTGTCCGACGGTGTCCCGAGGTGTCCGACAGCATACGCGTCCCGTGCCAATCCGGGACGCGCCGCGTCCCGACTCGTCGAACCGTTGTCCGTGAAAAGGAGCGATCTGCCCGGACCTGGCGCGTGATCGGCTCCGGTTCTGGCGGGACGGCGCGCGGGGTGGTGATCTGTAGACGCGGTGCGCTGTCGGGAATTCCGCGGTCGCACCGGCCGATTCCGGTGACGTCGCGCGGCACGGGGAGTTACGGGGAGTTCTCCGCGGGAACGGGCACCGAAATTTCCGGAATCGAATCGGATGTCGATATTCCGAGGTCTCGGAGAACGGCGGTTCGGCCGGCGGGCCGGGCCGCACGGGAGGAGGGCTTCGCGTGCACCAGCAGACACCCTCGACCGGCCGCGGTCCGCGGCGGCCGGCCGGGCGGACCCAAGGCCGCCGGCTCCGCGGCCGGCTCGCCGGCCGAACCGTCCGGCTCACCGGACTCGCCCTGTCGGGCGCGATCGCCGGAATCGCCATGACTCTCGCCGGAGCCACCGCGGTCAACGCCGGGAACTTCGGCCTCGCGGTGACCACCACGCTCATCGCGGCCTTCCCCCCGGCCGGCCGGGCCCCCGGCCGGCCGGACGGCGGCCCCGCCGGTACCGACGAGGCGGTCCCCGGCCCGGACCCGGACCCCGGCCCGGACGCCGCCTGATCCGTCCGTCGTCCGGTCCCGTCCCGATCGGCAAAGCCTTCCCCGGCGCCGTACCGGTTCGCACCGGTCCCGTCCCGTCCGATCCGGTCCCGTTCGGTCGGCTACCGGTTCCGTTCGATCGCGACGGACCGTCAGTCATCACCACCGGCAGGGAGAACGGCCGTCGCCACCGTGGTCCAGGACATCGCGATCGAGTCCGGCGCCGACGAGGTCGGGGACGGGACGGACGGTGACACCCGCGGCGGGCCGGGCGCTGACCGCCCGGTCACGCTCGACGGGTCGCCGTGCCCGGCGGTACGCGCGGTCGGGCACCGTGACCCGGGCGGGCGCGGTCAGCCCCCGATGAGCGCGAAGCCGACGACCACGCCCGCGGTGACACTGATCCTTCCCGGTGTCAGGTCGCCGTCGCCGTCGCCGCCCCCGCTGCCGCGGTGACTGCGGTAACTGCTCTGCAGTTGCTCGGAGTCCACGTCCTTGATGTGGACGACGGGACCGAGCCGGACCTGGGCGGCCTCGGCGTACAGCTCCGCCTTCTCCCGTGCGGCCGTCACCGCGGCGGTGCGTGCCTGCGCGCGCAACTCCTTCTTGGTACTGACGTCGAACTCGACACCGTCGACCTGGTTCGCCCCGGCCTCGACGACATCGACGAGCACGGACTCCAGCAGATCGAGCTCGCGCAGCTCGATCACGAACGAGGCGGTGCACTCGTAGCCGAGGAACGTGCGCTCGTTGCCGTAGTCCCAGGAGGACTTCAGGTCCAGCCGGGAGGTCGAGACCGCCGTATCGGGGATCCCGTGGCCGCGCAGGACCTCCCGGATCCGGTTGACCCCGCCCCGGGTGGCCTCGAACGCCTCGGCCGGCTTGGGTCGTGCCTCCGCGATCGCCACCCGGACCCGGGCCAGGTCCGGTGTGGCGTCCACGCTCGCGGCGCCGAACACGGACGCGCCCCAGGGGGTGTCTATCGAGTGCTTGTCGAACATGCGGCTCATCCAATCAGTGTGACGACTGACGATCCAGGGGTGCGCGTGCACGACGAGGGCCCGGCGGTCGTGCCGGGCCCTCGGGTCTCGCTCCACTGCTGCCGCACCCCGCCGGCCCGAGTCCTCGACCGGGGAAGGGGGAGCGTGGTCGGGTTACTGCTGGGCCGAAGGGGACGGCGCGGCGGACGGGGAGGTCGTGGCGCTCGGGGTGACGGTCGCGGACGGGGTGTCCGACGGGGCGGGGGTGGGGCAGCCCGGGGCGCTCGGGGTCGCCGTCGCGCTCGGGGTCACCGAGGGGCCGGCCGACGGGCTGCCGGACGGCGTCGCGGAGGGGCTCGCGGTCGCGGTCGGCGTGCCGGTCGGGGTGGGGCAGCTGGTCGGGGTGCCCGTGGACGTCGGCGTCGTCGACGGGGTGCCGGTCGGCGTCGTGGTGGGGGTTGTCGTCGGGGTCGCGGTCGCGCTGGGGCTCGGGTTCCCGGACGGCGTGGTGACGGGGGCGGTGGGCGTGCCGCTCGGGGTGCCGCTCGGCTCGGCGGACGGCGAGGCGGACGCGGAGGGCGAGGGGGTGCCGGAGGGCGTCGCGCTCGGCGAGGGCTCGCCCGACGGGGTGGTGCCCGGGACGGTCGGCGTGGTGCTCGGGGTGCCGGGCGTCGTCGGAGCCGTGTTCTGGCCCGGCGTCGGCGCGGGCGTCGTGCCAGGGGTCGGCAGGACCGGGGCCGGCGGGGCGGTCGGGACGAGCAGCGCCACCGGTGCGACCGGGAGCTGCGGCGTCAGCGGGCTCGGGGTGCCCGGGCGGTTCGGGGTGGTGACCGGGCTGCCGGTGCCGAAGTGGGCCATCCAGTTCCGGACCGTGCGCAGGTACTCGGCGGAGTGGTTGTAGCCGAGGATCGCCCGGTCCAGCTGGGCCGGGTCGGAGAGGTCGCGGCCGCCCGCGCACAGGTACCGGCCGGCCGCCTCGGCGGCGTCGAAGACGTTGTTCGGGTCGGCCTTGCCGTCCCCGTTGGCGTCCACGCCCCAGGAGGCCCAGGTGGACGGGATGAACTGCATCGGCCCGACGGCGCGGTCCCACTGGGTGTCGCCGTCGAAGCGGCCGCCGTCGGTGTCACCGATCGCCGCGAAGCCGGCGCCGTTCAGGGCCGGGCCGAGGATCGGACGGAACGTCGTCCCGCCGGCGTCGACCGCGCCGCGGCCGGCCTGGCCGGACTCGACCTCGCCGATCGCGGCGAGCAGCTGCCAGGGCAGGTGGCAGCCGGGGGAGCGCAGGAGCAGCGCGGCCTCGGCCTTGCGGTAGGCGGCGAACACCGTCTCCGGCAGGGCCGGCCCGGAGCGCAGCGGATCGGCGAACGGCGAGGTGAGCGGCGCGAGCGGCGGCTGGGTCAGCGGCAGGGTGCCGCCGCCGTCGACCGGCGCGGTGCCGAGGACGCCCGGGAGCGGGGTGGCACCGGTGCCGAACGGGGTGGCGGTGCCGTCGGCGCCGAGGCCCGGGACCGGGGCTGCGCTGCCGCCGGGCCGGTCGGGAACGGGCTCGGCCGCGGCGGCCGGGGCGAGCCGGAGGCCGGTCACCTGGGAGCCGGTCAGCGCCGCGAGGGCGGTGAAGACCGCCAGCATGCCGGTGAGCCGCTTGCCGAGCCGCAGCCGGCGGCCGGTCGTCCGACCGGTCCGTCGCTCCGTCCCCGTGGCTCCGCCGTCGCCTCGCGTGGCCGTGCCGCTCCTGGTCACCATGCTCTGCCCCTCCCCGTCACCGTCCGGTCCCCTGGGAACGGACAGGCTGTCACCATCGTGCCTGCCGGTGCATGACAGATCTCATCACCCGAATGATTAGTATCACGACGATCTGACAGGTCCCCGGTGGCCCGGGGCAGTACCGGGCGCCACCGTTCGGTGAACGGACGGTGGAGCGGTTCGACCGGACACGGTCACACGCGGCCGGGACGGGGCAGGACGGGCCGCGCTTCAGAGCTCCAGGAGCATCCCGTCCTCGGCCACGGCCGCGCCGGCCGCCGCCAGCGCCGGGGCCAGCGCGATCGCCTCCGGCGAACCCCGGTGGGCCAGCGGGTTGGTGTTGTTGAGGTGGGTGTAGAGGTAGCGCGGGCCGGGCCGGCCGGACAGGTGGGGGAGCGAGTCGGCGACCGCCAGGTGTCCCATGCCGCGCGAGCCCCGGGCGCCGCCGGTGCGCTCGGCGAGCTCCTCGTCCGTTGCGAAGGTGCCGTCCAGGATCACCACGTCCGCGTCGGCCACCGCCCGGTCGACGGCGGGCGTCCACGCGGCCAGTCCGGGGGCGTAGACGGCGCGGGCGCGGCCGCCGGTCTCGGTGAAGCGGTAGCCGATCACCCAGTCCGTTCGCGCGCCGGCCGGTTCCCCGGCACGTTCGCCCGCCGGGAGGGCGGCCAGGTCGGCGGCGTACCGGGGGCGCTTGCCGCCGAGGGCCAGCGGTTCGGCCACCAGCCCGCCGGCCAGCTCGACCGGCTCCCCCGGGACGACGGTGTGCCAGCGCGCCTCGGTGTAGGGGGCGAGCAGCGGGCCGACCGGGAACGCCTCGTGCAGCGCGGCCCGGACCGGAGCGGTCGCGTGCACGGTCAGCCCGGCGGCCTCGCGCAGGGTCACCAGGCCCAGGGTGTGGTCGAGTTCGCCGCTGGTCAGCAGGACGCCGCGGAGCGGGGTGTCCCGGGTGCCGGGCGGGGGCGCCAGCTCGGGGGTGGCGAGCAGCTGGGACCGCAGGTCGGGGGAGGCGTTGACCAGGTACCAGGCGGCGCCGTCGGCGCTGACCGCGAGGCAGTCCTGACTGCGGGCGGTACCGGTGCGGCGGGCGGTGGCGCAGCCCGCGCAGCCGCAGTTCCACTGGGGCAGGCCGCCGCCGGCGGCGGTGCCGAGGATCCGGATCTTCAGTGCGTGCTCCGAGGGACGGGTCCGGGGCCGGGGGCGCTCACGCCGGGCCCGGCACGGACGGGTCGGGCGTCGGCGCCGGGACGGCCGGGACCGGCGGTACCGACGGCACCGGGGGGACGGGCGCGGTGAACCGGCGCGCCCGGGGGGCCGGACCGGCCTCCGGGTCCGGCGCGTGCACCAGGTGGTGCTGCGGGGAGAGCCGGCACGCGGGGTCGGTGACGCCCGCGTCGCCGGTGAACTGGAAGGCCTGGCAGCGGCAGCCGCCGAAGTCCTGCTCGCGCAGGTCGCAGCTGCGGCACGGTTCGGGCATCCAGTCGGTGCCGCGGTAGCGGTTGAACGCCGGCGAGTCGTGCCAGCTCGCGGCCAGTCCGTCGGTGACCGCGTTCGGCAGCCGAAGCCCGGGCAGTTGGGCGGCGGCCAGGCAGGGCAGCACGGCGCCGTCGGGAGCGACCACCAACTGCTCGTTGCCCCAGCCGTTCATGCACGGTTTGGCGGTGCCGCTGTGGTGGTCGGCGACGACATGGGTGATCTCGATCCGGTCGCCGTGCCGCGCGCGGGCGGCGGCGACGTCCTGTTCGGCCTGCCGGACCTGCTCGTCGCTCGGCGCGAGGTGGGCCCGGTTGACCCAGGCCCAGCCGTAGAACTGGGTGTGCGCGAGCTCCACCCGGTCGGCGCCGAGCCCGACCGCGAGGTCGGCGATCTCGCCGATGCGCCCGACGTTGGCGCGGTGCAGCACGGCGTTGACGGTGAGCGGCAGCCCGGCGGCGGTGAGCAGGGCGGCCGCGGCGAGCTTGCGCTCGTGCCCGGTGGGGCCCTTGAGCCGGGTCAGCCCGGCGATGCTGTCGGCCTGCCGCGGGTCGGCGTCCTGGACGGACAGTTGCACGTGGTCCAGCCCGGCCGCGACGAGTTCGGCGGCCCGGGGGCCGTCCAGCGGCAGGCCGCTGGTGATCAGATTGGTGTAGAGGCCCAGATCGCGGGCGTGCGCGACGATGGTCGCCAGATCGCGGCGGAGCAGCGGCTCGCCACCGGTGAGGTGGACCTGGAGCACACCGAGCCCGCGTGCCTGGTCGAGCACCCGCAGCCACTGCCCGGTGTCCAGTTCGTTCCGCTGCCGGACGAGTTCGACCGGGTTGGCGCAGTAGTGGCACTGCAGCGGGCACCGGTGGGTGAGTTCGGCGACCAGACCGAGGGGGGCGGGCGCGCGCTTGCCGGCCGCGGCCCCGGGCAGGCCGGCGGCCGGCTGCGGATCGGCCGGGCCGCCGGTGCCGTCGAGGGCGAGCAGCCGCCGTTCGGCGAGGTCGGCCAGCAGGGCGAGCACCTGACCGGCGTCCACGCCCTCGTACTCCTCGGCCAGCCGGGCGGTGACCCCGGCGACGTCGCGCCGTCCGTCGCAGTGCCGGAGCACGGCCGCGGCGGTCCCGTTGAGCAGCAGCACGCCCTCCGGGTAGAGCAGGGCGGCCTGTTGCCGGACCGGGTCGTGGACCAGCCGCACCCCGCGCCGCAGCCCGGGGGCCGCGGCGGCGGGTGCGGCGTTCACCGGCCGGCCCCGGCGGGCACCGGGGTTCCGGCGGCGGTGGCCCCGGTGGCGGCGGTGGTGGCGGCGGTCTCCGGGCCGTAGTCGACCGCGTCGAGCATCGCCCGCAGCACCTCGCACTTGAAGGCGAGCGCCGACACCGCGGCGTGCTGCTGCTCGGCCGTCACGCAGTGGTCCAGCACCACGTCGAGCGTCCGGGCGCTGTCCCGGCGCGCGTCGGGGATCCGGTGCTCGAAGTAGGCGTAGCCGGCCGGGTCGATCCAGTCGTAGTGCTTCTGCCAGGCGATCACCCGCTCGGCCATGTGGTCGGGCGAGAACATCTCGGTCAGCGCGGCCGCGACGCCCTCGGTCCACGGCCGGGTCTGGCAGAAGTGCAGGTAGCCGTCGACGGCGAAGCGCACACCGCGCGCCACGTGCCGTTCGTCCAGGACCTCGGCGCGGTCCAGGCCGACGGCCTCGGCGAGCACCAGCCAGTCGGCCAGCCCGCCCTCGCCCTCCTGCGGCCCGTCCTGCTGGCCGAGCCGCCGGGTCCACTCCCGACGGACCTCCGGGAGCGGGCAGTTGGCGATGATCGCGGCGTTCTTCCGGGTCAGGCACAGCTGGTAGTACCAGCGGTTGGCGACCCAGCGCCGCAACTCCGGTGGCGTGCAGCCACCGGAGTGCAGGCGCAGATGGAACGGGTGGGTGTCCCAGTACCGTTCCCGCAGGCCGTACAGCCTGGCCGCGAACTCGTCGCGGGTCGACGCGGTGGTGGAAGCCTGGGTCACCGAGTGGTCCGCGCGGCGTACGCGGTGACCTCGGCGCCGGTGCGGTGGCACTCCACCGACGGGGCGGACCAGGTGGGCTTGGCGGCGGCCGGAGCGGCCGGCGCGACGGTGGCGGTGGTGACGGGCAGCTGGGGCGCGAGCGTGGACTTCATGGGAGTTGCCCTCCTCGGTGAAGTGGGGGTGGGGGTCGGGGTCCGGCGGCCCTTGGAGCAGGACGCTACGAGCCACCGGGTCCGCCCGCCGGTCCGAACCGTGCGATCGTGTGACATTCGCGAGCGAACGGGTGACGCGACGGACTCCGCACCCGGGCGGGGCCCGGGAGGGAAACCGGTGTCGAGTGTGCCGGTCCGGCAGTGCCGTGTCGAGTGGGCGTCACGGGGTGTGTCGGGGTGCGGCGGGCAGTTCCGGTCAGGGCGGGACGGGGTGTTCCGGGCGGGATGTGCCGGAGTGCGGCGTGTGTTCCACCGACTCCACCGGCGCAGGTGGCCCAGGTGGCCCAGGTGGAGCGGTGGCCCGGGCGGCCCGGCGGTCCGGACGGACCACGGGCTCAGGTGGCCCGGCCGAAGGCCACCAGGTGGCCGTCCTTGGTGCCGACGAACACCCGCCCGCCGTCCGTCGCCGGGACGGAGAACCTGGTCACCGTGCCGAGTGCGAAGCTGCGCCGGAGTTTGAGCGAGCCGTTGACCGGAAGCGCGTCGTAGACCCGCAGTTCGCCGTTCTGGCCGCCCGGTCCGGTGCCCGAGTAGACCGACCACACCAGGGCCGAACCGGCCGCCGTCCCGTTGGAGGTGACGACGGGGGAGCCGGAGGCGTAGCCGAAGCCCTCGGGGCTGGTCGCGGCACTGGTCAGCTGGGGGTTCCCGGCACTGTTGACCGAGTACTTCAGGGCGCGCAGCGAACCGTAGTTCTCCGTCAGATAGACGTAGCCGCCGTCGCCGCCCCAGACGCCCGCGTGGCCCCAGACGCCCTTGAACGGGCCGGTGGTGCCGACCACGCCGTCCGTGCCGTTGGGGCCCTGGCCCATGCCGCCGAGCTTGTCCCGGTCGAGCAGGAAGATCCGGCCGTCCTTGCCCACCTGCACCATGAGGTGCGGGTGCGCGGCGTTGCCGAAACCGGACGGCAGGGCGACCGGTCCGCCGGAGCCGAGGTCCACGTCGCCGTGGTCCATCTCGCGGTTGTTGGTGGGGCTGAAGAAGTCCCGCGGGGCGAGGCTGCCGTCGCTGTTGACGCCCAGCCGGACGACGGACTCGGCGAAGTGGCCGCCGGGTTTGTCGCCCGGGCCCTTCAGCGGCGAGGAGCCCTCGCCCGCGCCGTTGCCGGTCGCGATGAAGATCCGCCCGGAGCCGTCCGAGACCAGGCCGCCGCCGCTCATCCAGACGCCCGCGTTCTGCGAGGCGGAGCCGGACTCGGTGGACCAGAGGGTGAGTTTGCGGGTGCTGGTGTTGACGCCCGCGACCGTGCCGACGTAGGCGCCGATCCCGCAGTCCGAGGCGAAGCCGAAGTAGACCGCGCCGTCGAGCAGCAGCAGTCCGGCCCGCTGCGCGGAACTGTTCGGATTGAACGCCACCCCCGGGCTGTTCACCGGCGAGCCCGCGACGGTGACCGGCCAGCCGCTGCGCGAGGTGCCGGTGGTGGCGTCCAGGGCGTGCACCGAGAAGTGCGCACCGCCCTCGCCGGACTTGCTCACCAGGTAGACGGTCTTGGTGGCCTTGTCGTAGACCGGGGTCGAGATGATGCCGGTGCCCGGGGAGAGGCAGGCGCTGGAGGACGCCACCGGGGTGCCGAGCGCGCGCTGCCAGAGGATCTTCCCGTCCGCCGCGTTGACGCCGTAGACGTGGTTGGTCGAGGTTGCCACCACCACGGTCGAGCCGGCCACCAGCGGTTGGGCGTACACCGCGCCGTCGACGGCGGTCGACCAGCGGCGGCCGAAGTCGGAGCCGGACACCTGGGCGGGCGCGAGGCCGGGTTCGTTGGCGTCCCAGGCGGTGCGCATCGTGTTGACCGAGACGGTCGGGCTGTCGGCCCGGGCGGGGGCCGCGCCGCCGAGCGCACCGGCGGCGAGGGCCGGGGCGAGCAGCGCGAATCCGGAGAGCAGGGCCGCCCCGGTGAGCCTGCGCCGGGGGCCGGCCGGCGGCGCCGCGGGGCCCGGTGGCGGGGAGGTCGGGCCCCGGGACGCCGAGCGCCCGGGGACCGGGCCCCGGGACATCGGGCCCGGGGGTATCGGTTCCGGGTGCGGTCCGGCGGGCTGCGGTCCGGTGGAACGGGCGGGCGGGTGGGATCGGCTCATGCGATTCGCCTCGGCTGTCGGGGGAGTACGGCTGCGGCGCCGTGGCGTCATTCTGCGAACGCCCGCGCCGCACCCGCATCCGCCCGAACCCCGGAGCCCGCCCCGTTCACGCCCCGGGGGGAACGCACTGCGCCGGGCGGCGGCGCCCCGGGCGGGACGCGGTGCCCGGTCCCCGGTCAGGACAGCAGGGCGCTGCGGTACTGCATGATCCGGTAGTTCGTCGGGTCGTACCACTGGCTGACGACGATGTGGAAGTTGCCGAACGTGGAGCCGGGGACGACGAAGCCGCCGTACGGGGCGGCGACCAGGTTGGCGACCTCCTGGCCCGGGGCGCAGGGCAGGACCATGGTCTGTTCCAGCGTCCTGGTCAGGTCGGAGGTCGGGAGCGGGAAGACCATCGCCCTGATCGACAGCGGGTCCGTGTTGAGCCAGGTGAGGACGTACTTGCCGTCCATGGCGCGGAAGCACAGCTCGCCCCACTTGCGGGTGCCGAACACCGAGGTCGGGGACGCGCCCCACCGCCAGCCGCCGTCGTAGCCCCACGGCTCGTAGGCGTCGGGGTCGCCGAGGCGGTCCTGGCGCACCCGGTGCAGCAGCATGCCCGACTGCACGTCACGGTCGAAGACCGTGGACAGCACGTAGCAGTAGCCGTCGTCGGCCACGGCGTAGGTCTTCTGCTGGAACTGTCCGCCGTGCAGGTCCCCCGGCCACTGGCAGAGGTACTCCCAGGTGTTGCCGTTGTCCGTGGAGCGCCAGAAGTCGGTGTGGTGGGTGTCGTAGATGACGCCGCGCATGAGGTGCATGTACATCACCCCGTCGACGACGAAGGCGTCGGACGGGATCGCGGTCGTGAAGTCGTTGCCGACCGGGTTGTGCGGTTCCTCTACGAGGCTGATGCCGTGGGCGCCGCGGACGACGTCGTCGATGCGGAGGTTGCCGAGGTCCGCGCTGCCGGACCGCAGGCCGACCGGGGCGTTCCAATCGGGTTCGGGGACCCGGTCGCCGCCGAAGGTGTCGCCGCAGACGAAGAGCATGGAGCCGTCGGGGCAGCGGACGGGGATGCCCAGGTCCGTCCACGGTGCCCCGAACCGCCCGGTCTCGGCCGGGCCGCTGAGGTTCTTCACCTTGACCGTGATCGTCGGACCGGTCGGGTCGTACGGGCCGTTGGCGACCGCCGCCGGGGTGCCCGCAGTGATCGCCCCCGCCCCCACCGCGACCCCGAGGCCGATCCTCAGGAGCTCGCGGCGGGAGGGCCCGGCGGTCGTCCCTGCCTGCCCGGCGGTCGTCCCTGCCCGCCCGCCGGTCGTCCCTGCCCGCCCGCCGGTCGCCGCCACGTGTCCGTCCGATGTGTGTGTCATGGTGCCGATGGCCCTTCCGGAGAGCCGCGTTCCCGCGGCTGCGAACGGACCGTGGACATCCGGATGGTGGCGGTGACGGTCCGTCACCGAGACTATGGTGCCGGGTGCTCGCCGCATCGGCCGGTGGACGGACCTTCACCCGAACTGCGTAGGCCGGAGGCGTTGGTCCGCTCCCGGCCGGCCCTGACGCCGGCTAGACCAGCTTGGACAGGGCGAGCGCCAGCCCGCTCGCCGCCGCCGCCTCGGCCGGGGCGTTGACCTCGTCGTTCGGGCCCCGGTCCTTGACCACCTCGACGGAGTAGAGGCGTCCGGAGGAGACGAAGTACACCTCGGGCCGGTAGCCGTCCTTGCGCTGGACCAGGTAGGCCTCCTCGCCCACGCCCGGGAGCGGGGTGAGCGTGTAGTCCGGGTTGGTCCTCAGTGCGGCGAGGACGGTGGGGGAGGTCTCCCGGATGTGGGCGTAGGACTGCCGGGAGCCCCAGGTGCAACCCCAGACTTCCTTGCCGTCCACCTTGTCGGGGTGGGTGCCGTTGAACGGGCCGGCGGTACCGACGGCGGCCACGACCTGCGGGGAGGTGAGGAGGGTGCAGGCGTCCGCGGGGCGCTTGGTGGTACCGGCCGGGGTGGTGGCGGCCGGGGACGCGAGGGTGGGGGCGGCCGAGGGCGGTGCGGCGGGGCCGGTGGCCGCCGGGCTGTTCGCGGTGCCGGGCGCGGTGCCGGGCGTGGTGCCGGTACCGGGGGCCGTGGTGCTGCCGGCGGTGCTCGGCGGCGCGGAGGCCGCGGTGGATCCGCCGCCCGAGGAGGAGCAGCCGGCCACCGCGACGGCCGCGAGGGCCAGCGCCGGCAGCCAGGCGTACCGGCGGCCCGACGTGATCCGGGTGCGGGGCGTGATCGGTGTCCTGCGGTCCATGGAACCCCCTCCGATGGTCGTCCACCGGTGTGGCGGACTGCGTGGTGGCAGGATCCTACGGCCGGGAACGGGCCGATATTTCCCGTTCCGGCTACGGGAGTTGGACAACCCGGTCACGGGAGCGGAGACCGCCGGGCCACGGGCGCCGGGACAGCCCGTCGCGGGCGCGGAGCCGGCGCCTCCGGGGGTCGGGACGGCGGTCCGGGGCACAGGGGTGGTACGCGCACGTGCGGCCGGGCTCCCGGCGGCGCCCTCGGCCGAGCGACTGACCAGGCCGGATGCGGAACCCCTCCATACCAGTGCGGTCGGGTCGCTGTCGAGGACCGGAGGGCGTCTTCCCCGGACGGGTGACGTTCTGGTGAAAGTGGTCATGCCAGGAACGGCGGCCCGTCATCCTGAGCCGGTGATCAGGCGGATCCCGGGACGGGGCGGGTCGCGCGACCAGTGGGACACCTGAGGGACGGAGGCCCTGACAATGAGCACCAACCTGCCGGAGACCGTGGTCGAGGCCCCGGCCGCGCTGCCCGCGCCGCCGAGAGTCGTCGACGACCTGGCCCGCGACCTCACCCACGCGGCGGCCGCCGTCCGGGCCGCGTCCCGGGGCGGCCGGAGCGGAGGGGACCTCGCGGTGGCCGCGTACACCGCGGTGGTGTGCACCGGGCGTTCGGCGGCCCGCGCCCTGGAGGAGGCCGCCGCCTGGTGCCGGCAGGCGCCGGAGGCCGAGGTGCACTCGCTGGCCTGGGCACGTGTCCCCGGCCATCGCGACGACGTCTTCGAGTACCGGGTCACCCTCGCCGTCAGCTTTCCCGACCGGGAGACCGGCGAGCACGCCGGGGACACCCACCACGCCCGGCGCTGACGGCGGGGGAGTCCTCGAGGAGGAGGGGTCGATCGGCGGGGGCCGGACGCGGAGGGAGGCGCCGATCGGCGGGGACCGGGCGGGTCGGGCCGTCGTTAGACTCACCCCATGAACACTGGGGGAACGAACGATCCGGCGCCGGAAGCCCCGGCGCCGGAAGCCCGGGTGCTGACGGCCGGGGACCGCGCGTCGGAGCCGGAGGAGCGCGAACTGTCCACCGGCGCGGCCGTGCTGGTCACCGTGCTCGCCGCCGTCTGCGGCGCGCTGGTGATACTCCTCGTGCTGCACGGGCTGGGCTGGACGGCTCCCGGCCTCGGTTGGCTGGTCGCCAAGGGCGCCGTGAAGATCGGCGTCGGCGGCACGGTCGGACTGGTCGCCGCCCTCGGCTGGCTCCGGGCCCGCCGCTCGGAGCGGCGGACGGCGGACGGCGCCTGAGGCGCCCGGGCCGTCAAGGATCCTTCGGCAACCCCTGGGGCGGCCCGGGCGCGGGAGTTCAGTCCTGCGCGGCCGTCGCGCACTCGGGGTGGCCCCAACTGCCGCCCACCTTGGTGATCTTGTCCCCCTTGGCGTAGGGCCGCGAGCACGGGCAGGTGCCGGGGAAGCGCGCGGACAGCGCCGGAGCGCTGCCCGAGGACCGGCGCTTCGCGGCGGCCGGGGAGGCGGCACCCGCGCTTCGGGTGCCGGTCCTGGCCGCACCCCCGCGCGAGGCTCCGCCGCGGGCCGGGCCGCTCGCGGCCGGGTCCGGCACGGGGAGGTCGGCGGCCGTTCCGCCGGCGGCCTCCTGGGTGCGGGCGGCGTCGCTGGCGGCCTTGTCGGCGACGGCGTTCAGGGGGTCGCCGTCGACCTGGTGGGCGGGCACGTAGACGAAGGTGACGTCCCGCCCGTCGAGCAGCTCGTCGATCCGCTGGATCAGCTCCTGGTTGGCGACCGGCTTGCCCGCGGCGGTCTTCCAGCCGTTGCGCTTCCAGCCCTTCAGCCACTTGGTGACCGAATCACGGGTGTAGGTGCTGTCCAGCCGCACCTCCAGCGGAACGGCGGCGTCCGTGGCGGCCAGCAGCCGCTCCAGCGCCGTGAGTTCGCCCACGTTGTTGGTGCTGTGCCCCAGCGGTCCGGCCTGCCAGCGCTGCGGCACCCCGGCGCTGTCCGCCACCACGTAGGCCCAGGCCGCCGGGCCCGGGTTTCCCTTGGCCGCCCCGTCACAGGCGGCAATGATTCGGTCGTTCATACGGCGATCATGCCAGGACGGGCGGTGTCCCCCGGACCACGGCGGTCCGTCCGGGCCACGGCGCCTCCCGCGAGGGTACGCCGCTCCGGGCGCCGAGGCGTCGGTCAGGGTGTGCCGGTCGGAGCGACGTCCGGAGTCGTGTCCGGGGTCGTCCTCGGAGTTGTCCTCGGAGTTGTCTTCGGAGCCGCGTCCAGTGCTCCGTCCAGTGCCGCGTCCAGGCGATCGGCGAGCGTGCTCCACGGACGGCAGTCGACCACCGGGAGCGCGTGCCGGCGGGCCTCGTCGGCGAGCCAGCGCGAGTACCGGGCACCGACCTCGGCGCGGCCCGTCTGGTCGCCGCTCGCCGGTTCGCGCGCCGCGTAGTTGGCGGCGATCCGGTCCGCGTCGCCCTCGTGCAGGAACACCGCCCGGACGTCCCGGCCCGTCGCCCTCCCGAGGGCGACGGCCCGCGCGCAGACGGCGGGGGTGAGGTAGTCGCCCTCGATCACGGCCGGGACGGGGACGGTCAGCCGGTTGCGCACCGCACCGAGCGCGGCCGGTTCCAGGGCCTCGGCGGTGGCGATCTGGAGCTCCAGTACGTGCCCGGGGGCCCACACGTCCTCGGGGCGCCCGGGTGCGTCGGGCCCGTCGAAATGGTGCAGTGCCGGGTGCTGTTCGGCGGTGGTGAGCTCCTGGACGGCGGCGACCACGTCGTCGAACTCGACCACGAACGCGCCGGTCGCCGCCGCGATCCGTGCGGCCGCCACGCTCTTCCCGACGCCGGAGGCGCCACCGAGCAGTACGAGTTCCCAGGTCCGTTTCGGCATCCGACGACACTATCGTGCGGGATCCGGGCGGATCATCCGGATTTCCCCGCCTGCCGGGGGCCGCCTGCCCGGGGCCGCCGGCTCGGGGGCGGCCGGCTCGGGAGTCCGCCGGCTCAGGAGGTCGTTCGGCCGTGGGTCGGTTCGCCTGTGGGTCGGTTCGCCTGCGGGTCGGTTCGGCGGTGGGTCCGTTCGGCCGTGGGTCCGTTCGGCCGGTCACGGCCGCACGAAGCGCGCGGGGGGAACGGAACCGCCGTCCGGGCCGCCGCGCCGGGCGGTGAGTACCGGTTGGTAGTAGCCGCTGGACTCCGGGCTGTGCCAGGTGATGTCGGTGAAACCGGCCCCGGCCACGAACTCCGTCAACTGCGAGCGCGTCAGCGCCCAGTAGGTGGTCCGGCGGACCCGGACGTCCCAGGTGCCTCCCGCGGGAACGAGCTGGAAGTGCTCCAGGTCGTAGCGCTCACCGTCCTCGTGCCAGTGCCAGAGCTGGAAGGTGATCACCTTTCCCGCACTCGTCCCCGAGACCTGCGGAGGCGTCGTGGTGGGTCGGGCCCGCCGGGCCTCGTCGTAGTTCCGGACGGTGACCATCAGCAGTCCGTCCTCCCGGAGGACCCGCCCCATGCCGAGGAGCGCCGTCCGGACGTCCTCGCCGGAGAGCAGGTGCGGCAGCGAGTTGTCCGCGCAGACGATGGCGTCGAAGGCCCGGTCCGCGAAGGGCAGTCGGCGCATGTCCGCCGCAACGGCCGGAACCCGGCCGCCCCGGGCCGCCGCCTCGGCCGAGGCGCGGGCGGCGGCGACCGGACTGAGGTCGCCGCCGACCACCCGATGCCCGGCCGCGGCCAGCCCGATCGCCTGGGTACCGATCCCGCACGAGCAGTCGAGCACCCGCTGCGGCCCGGGCCCGAGACCCTGGCGGACCAACTCGCCCAGCACCCCGGCCTGGTGCGCCACGCTCGCGTCCCAGTCCCGGAACATCAGGTGGTAGTCACCGGCCAACCGGTCGTAGAAGTCCCGCACGGAGAACTCGGACATGTACCCGCCCTTGATTCGTCGGGGTGATGAGGGCTGCGGAGCGCCGAGGTGACGAGGCTCGTTCACAGCCGCTCCCTCCCCCTCGGCTCCGCCACGCATGCGTTCGGCAGCGTTCGGCGGCTATCTCTGTTCCCGTACTTCGGCCTTGGCCCCCACGGCGAGGAGTTCACGGACCGTGGCTTCGGCCCTCTCCTGCGACACGTCCTCGAGGACGGTCGCCGGAAGACGGTCCAGGAGCGACCTGCTCTGCCACAGGCCGAGCTCCGTGCGCCGGCGGAGCACCTTCACGACCTCGATCACCCGGGGTCCGAAGGCGGTCAGAACCACGTCGTTGGGCACGTTGTCGCAGATCAGCGTGAAGTGCTCGACCGTCAAGGCGCCTCCTCGCTCCAGGGTGGAAGGCAGCCTAGAAGGTGTGTCCGACGGTTCGCGGGCATTTTGCGGCAGCGGACCGGCGATGCGGCCTGCTCTCACCTGTCGGGCACCGTCCCGGGGCGGCACGGCGGTCCGCACACGTTCCCGGGCGGCCGCCCAGCGGCGGGGGCCCGGCACCCTCGGCCCTGTCGGCGGCCCCGGGGGCCCGATGACCGCAGGGACGCCGGGCCGCCGGGACGCCGGGTCAGGGCTCCGGGTGTCCGGCCGGGGGCGGTTCGGGGTGGTCGAGCCGGCGCTGCCAAGCGGTCAGGAGGGTCTCCAGGGCGGCCGCCTCTTCGGGGGTGAGGACGCTCAGCAGGCGGTGCTCGTTGCGCATGTGTGCCGTGAAGGCCTCGTCGAACAGCCGTCGGCCGGCCTCGGTGAGTGCCACCACGCGGCCCCGGCCGTCCGCCTCGCTGCGGCGGCGGGTGACCAGACCGGCCCGTTCCAGCCGGTCGATGCGCTTGGTCATGGCGCCGGTGGTGACCATGGTGCGGGCGGCGAGCTCCCCGGGTGCCCGTTCGAACGGTGCGCCCGCCCGGCGGAGTGCGGCGAGCACGTCGAACTCGCCCTCGCCGAGGCCGTAGCGGCCGTAGACCAGGCAGAGTTCCTCGGTCAGCCGGCCGGACAGCCGGTGCAGGCGTCCGATCACCGCCTGCGGGGAGACGTCCAGGTCGGGACGCTCCCGGCGCCACTCGGCCTGGATGGTGGCCACATGGTCGGGGGCCGTACGGTCCTGGGCCGTACGGTCCTGGCCTGCACGGTCGGAGGCCGCGCGGCCGGTGTGCGCGGAGGTGCCCGAGGGGGTGGTGGCCGCGCGACCGATGGCCGAGGGACCGGTGGTCGCAGGGGTGCTGGGGCCGTGGTCGGAGTCGGTGGGCGTGGGTGCCATGGCTCCATCCTAACGCTGTAGCTTCCATGGAAGGTATATTGGCTTCCATGGAAGCAAGTTTTCGATGGGTGCTGCTGACCGCCGTCGCGCCGGTGGCGTGGGGCGCGAACTACTACGTCACCCGCGAGTTCCTCCCGGCGGACCGCCCGCTCTGGGGGGCCGCCCTGCGGGCCCTGCCCGCCGGACTGCTCCTGTTCGCGCTGCGCCCGCGTCGGCCGCGGGGAGCCTGGTGGTGGCGCACGGCCGTCCTCGGGCTGCTCAACACGGCGGGATTCTTCGTCCTGCTCTACGTCGCCTCGCAGTCCCTGGCCACCAGCGTCGCCTCCACCGTGATGGCGGCCTCGCCGCTCGCGATGCTGCTCCTGGCCTGGGTGCTGACCGCCGCCCGCCCCGCCCGGGCGCACCTGCTCGGCGCCCTGGTCGGCCTGGCCGGCGTCGGGCTGATGCTGCTGACCAGGAGCGAACCGGTCAGCCTGCCGGGCCTGGCCGCCTCGGCGGCGGCGATGCTGGTCTCCTCGCTCGGTTACGTCCTCGCCGCCCGCTGGCGGGAGGGGGCGGACGTCCTCGCCACCACCGCCTGGCAACTGCTGGCGGGCGGACTGGTCCTGCTGCCCCTGGCCGTGTTGGTCGAGGGCCCGCCTGTGGTGCCCACCGGGCGGGAGTCGGCGGCCTTCGGCTATGTCGCGGTGGTGGCGACCGCGCTGGCTTTCGCCGCCTGGTTCGCGGGCCTGCGCCGGCTGCCGGCGGGCACGGTCGGGCTGCTGGGGCTGCTCAATCCGCTGACCGGCGTGCTGCTCGGCACCGTGGTGGCGGGCGAGGGGCTCGGCCCGCCGCAGGTCGCCGGGCTGCTGCTGGTCCTGGCGGGGGTCGCGCTCGGCCGCCCGCGGCCCGGTTCGGGGGGTGGTCGGGGGCGTGGTTCAGGGGGTGATTCGGAGGCCGGCCTCGGAGGCGGCCCGTCCGGGCGTGGCGTGGCGGCGGGCGTGGTCGGAAGGGTGGTCGGAGGGGTCGCCGGAGGGGCTGGGAGCGGCGCCGGTGGGGGCAGTGGCGCTGGGGACGGATGGGGCAGGAGTGCTCGGAGAGATTCCGAGTGACGTCGGTGCTTGCTCGAACTTCCTTGCGTTCACCGAAAGTTGGCCACCAGGGGCGGATCGGACCGGTAGGAATGGGAACGCCCGACCCGGCCGGGGCGGGTGGAGGGGACGGGGCGCGAGGGGCTGGACCGACCGTGCCCGGGCGCCGCGGGGGAGCCCTCTCCGGCTTTCCTGTCTTCTGCGAGCAAGGGACCCGATGCGTTCGTTCACCAAGACCCTGCCCGTCCTGCTGGCCGGCGTGGCGCTCACCGCGGCCGCGCTGGCGTCCCCCGGCGGGGCCGACGCGGCGACCACCGAAAGACCCCACGGTCTGGAGGTCGCCGTGCCGGCCTACGTCCTGCCCGGCGAGGCCATGCTGGTCGCCGCGGCGGGCGCCCGCCCGGCACCGTCGATCGTCGTCCTCAACCCGTCCAACGGCTACGCCCCCTTCGACGCGGCCTGGCAGGCGCAGGCCGACGCGCTGCGTGCCGGGGTCACCGCGCACGGCACGGCCACCCGGGTGCTGGGCTACGTCGACACGGGCCACGGTTCGCTCCCGCAGTCCGCCGTCCGCGCGGTCGTCGACAACTACCTGAGGACGGCCGACCACCGGCTGCACGTCGACGGCATCTTCTTCGACCAGACCGGGCGCGACTGCGGCCCTGGCGACAGTGCCCGCGACTACTACGCGGACCTGCGCCGCTACGTCCAGGAGACCGTCTACGCCGTCGCCCCGCAGGCCCAGGACCTGGTGGTGAACAACCCGGGAACCGCCGTCGCCGACTGCTACCTCGAACCCGGTCACCGTACGGCCGACGTCTTCGTGACCTTCGAGGGCGACTACGACGACTACACCGGCGCCTGGCTGGGCGGCAACGTCTTCAACCCCACGGCGGGCTACTACTCCGGCGCGACCCTCGACGCCAGCGGCACGGCCTTCTGGCACCTGGTGTACGACACCCCGGACCGGGCCGCGATGCGCACCGCCCTCGACGCCGCGTTCACCCGGGGCGCCGGGTACGTCTACGCCACGGACGACGAGCTGCTGGTGCCCTGGGACGAAGCCCCGGGCTGGGGCTTCTCCGCCGAGACCGCGTACGCGGCCGCCAAGGGCTGACGGGCGCGGAACGGTCCGGTCTGGTCGGTCCGGCCGCTCCTGCGGGGAGGGATGTCCCCGCAGGAGCGGCCGGGCGTGATGCGGCCGGTGGGATTCGGCCTGGGCGATGCGGTGGGGTGCGGCGCGGGCCTGGCGGGTGGAGGGTGAGGACGGAGTGCGTCGCGCCTCAGTACTCCCGGTCCCGCCGGGCGGCGGCGACGGTCCAGGAGATCATGATCACGGCCGCGAGTGCCAGCAGGACGACTCCGAAGCCGATCGCCGTCCAGCCACCGCTGGTCATACTGTCCAACTGCTCCTGGTAGGTGGTGTCGTGAGGTTCCGGCATGCCCTCACCGAACGAGCCCTTCACCTGGACGTGGCAGATCTCGCCGGGTGACATAGGCCGGCCGTAGCAGGTGGGTTCGGCGCCGTTCAGCTTGTCGGCGCCCACGAGGACCAGGCCGACACCGGCGACCAGCAGGACGAGTGGGATCAACACCTGGAGAGCCTCCCCGGATTCCTCCGACGCCGACGACTCCGCACGGCTGCGGTGGGCGGCCGGTGCGTACGCACACGCCCTTCGACGTGCGGGAGGAGCGGGACGGTTCCTTCCGGGGGCGGGCCCGTCCGGGGGCGGGTCCGTCCGCAGGGGTTCGGGGACGGTGCTGCGCTGCGGGGTCTCAGTGCAGGGGGACGGCGTAGACCGGTTCCGGCCCGAAGGCGGTGAAGCCGCTTCTGCGCAGGATCGGGCCGGACGTGGTGCTGTTGGCCTTGACCAGGGCCATGGTCGCCCCGTGCGTCGCCGCGTAGGAGAGCCGGGCGGCGAGCAATGCCCGGTACACGCCCCGGCCCCGCCACGGCGGCGCCACCACACCGCCCGTCAGCCGTGCGACCCCGTCCACGATCGACACGCCGCCGCAGCCGGCCGGTTCACCGTCCACATGGGCGACGACCGTGCCGCCCTCGCCGGCCGGGAAGGCCTTCGCGACCTTCGCCGCGGTCGCTTCGATCCGCTGCTCGGGCGGGAGCGCGCCGCCGAACCCGGTGACCTCTATCGCCGCCGCGTCCCGCGCTGTCGCCGGGTCCGTCGCCCAGCGGAGCGAGATGTCCACCGTCGGCGGCCGCAGTGGGGGCGCGCCCCCACTCAGGTCCGCGGCCAGAAGTTCCAGGCCGAGCTTCACCCGCCCTCCCCGGGAGGCGAGTTCGGCGGCCAGGCCGTCCGGGGAACCGACCGGCACCTGCCAGTCCAGGATCGGCGGCCCGAAGGCGCGGGCCCGGTCGAGGACCGCTTCGACGGCCGTCGGGAGCGGACCGGCCGGGGTGAAGGAGACCACCGAGAGGTCGAAGGCGACATGCTCGGGCAGTCGCAGGATCGTGTACTCGGCGGTCTCGACCACCTCGGCGTCGTCCGGTTTCCACACCCAGGCCGCACCGGCGGCGACGACGTCGGCAGTTGAGAGACTCATGCGGCGGAGCCTAGGCGCCCCGGTCGGTGCGTACGCGGTGCTGTTGCACGATCAGGACCCTTTCGTCACAAGGCCGGTGCGCCGAGGGCCGGTGCGAGGGGGGAACGGGAAAACCACGTGACCCGGAGGCGGTCCGCTCCCTACACTCGGCAGCCAGAGACGCACCGCCGTGGTTCCGGTGGCGGTGCGCGCGCCGTGATGAGCCGAGGGAGGACCGGTCGTGCGACACCGCACCGCTGCCGTCGTTCCCTCGTCCCGGTTCGAGGTGATCCTGGTGTCCTCGTTCCTCCGGTGCCCGCTGCGCGGCCGGCACCGGATCCGCGCGACGCACCGCTGACCTCGGGTCACTCCTCCGGTCGTCCGCCGCCCTTCCGGCTCTGCTGTTCTCCTCCTTCTTCTGCCTGTGGGTTCCCAGGCCCCCGGGTGCCCCGGGTGCCGTCATCGGGTGCTCGACCACCGCCGTCCCCGTGTCGATCACGTCGATCAGATCGATCATGTTGATCGTGGTGACCGGGCCGGGCCGGGCTGGGAGGGGCGGGGGTGGGTTCGTGGGGTGGACCGGACGGGGCGGGCCGGCCCGGCCGGGTACGTCGTCGCCGCAATCGCGCTGCCCCCAGCACCTCGCTCCACCTCGAAAGGCACCGGGCCATGCGCACCGACGTCCGCCGTACGCACACCACCGTCACCACCACCAGCACCGCTGCTGCCGCCGCCGTCCTGGCCGGCATCAACACCGTCCGCAACCTGGGCATCCTGGCCCACGTGGACGCGGGCAAGACCACCGTTACCGAGCGGATCCTCTTCCTGGCCGGCGAGACCCACAAGCGCGGCGAGGTCCACGACGGGACCACCGTCACCGACTGCCACCCGCAGGAGCGCGAACGCGGCATCACCATTTTCGCCGCCGCCGTCAGCTGCCTCTGGGACGGCCACCGGATCAACCTCATCGACACCCCCGGACACGTCGACTTCGCCGACGAGGTCGAACGCTCGCTGCGGGTGCTGGACGGGGCGGTCGCGGTGTTCGACGCCGTCGCCGGGGTGGAGCCGCAGAGCGAGAGCGTCTGGCGCCAGGCCGACCGGCACGGCGTGCCCCGGATCGCCTTCGTCAACAAGATGGACCGGGCCGGAGCCGATCTCGACGCGGCCGTCGCCTCGATCCGGGAACGGCTGCACCCGGTCCCGCTCGCCGTCCAACTGCCCGTCGGGCGGGAGGGCGACTTCATCGGCGTCGTCGACCTGCTGACAATGCGTGCTCTGACCTGGGACGACGGCCCAGGACGGGACGGCCTGCGGGAAGTGCCGGTGCCGGAGGAGCTCCGGGCCGAGGCCGAGCACCGGCGCCGACGGCTGGACGAGGCCGTGGCCGGGCTCCATCCGGCCGCACTGGAGGAGTACTACGAGCACTCTGCACTCTCCACCGCGACCCTGGCCGCCGCGCTGCGGGACCTCACCCGTAGCGGAGAGGCCGTGGTCGTGCTGTGCGGATCGGCCTACCGCAACCGCGGTGTCGAACCGCTGCTGGCAGCCGTCACGGCCTACCTGCCCTCACCGCTGGACGTCCCCGCGGTGCGCGGATCCTCCGTGGGCGCGGAGAGTGCGGAGGGTGCCGAGGGCGCGGAGGGCGCGGAGGTGGAGCGGGCCGCCGATCCCGCCGGTCCGCTCACCGCGCTGGTGTTCAAGGTGAACGTCACCGCCTCCGGCCGACTGACCTATCTGCGCCTCTACACCGGAACGCTGCGTAAGGGGGACACCGTGCTGGACGCCACGACCGGTCGTACCGAACGGATCGCCCGGATCCTGCGGGTGCAGGCCGACAGCCACACCGAGACGGACTCGGCGGTCGCCGGGGACATCGTCGCGGTGATCGGGGTCAAGGCCGCGCGCACGGGCGCCACGTTGTGCGCGCCCGGCGCGCCGCTGGTCCTCGAACCGCCCGTCACCGCCGAGCCGGTGGTGACGGTCGCGGTCGAGGCGCGGCGCTCGGTGGACACCGACCGGCTGGCGGTCGCGCTGGCCCGGCTGGCGGAGGAGGACCCGTCGCTGGTCGTCCGGACCGATCCGGAGACCGGGCAGCGGGTGCTCTCGGGCCTGGGTGAACTGCACCTGGAGGTGGCGGTGGAGAAGATCCGCCGTGATCACAACGGTCTGGAGGTGACCGTCGGTCGCCCGCAGGTCGCCCTTCGGGAGACGGTCGAACGCGGAGTCACCGGTCACGTCCACCGTCACGTCAAGCAGGACGGCGGCGCCGGCCAGTTCGCCCAGGTCGTGATCGACGTGGCGCCGCTGGACGGGCCGGTCGGCGCGCAGGAGGGCGGGGGCTTCGTGTTCGCGTCCACCGTGACCGGCGGGCGGGTACCGAAGGAGTACGTCCAGGCGGTCGAGGCGGGCTGCCGGGACGCGCTCGCCGAGGGCCCGTTGGGCGGTCACCCGGTCACCGGCCTGCGGGTCACCCTGACCGACGGGGCCACCCACACCAAGGACTCCTCGGACCTCGCCTTCCGCACCGCCGGGCGGACGGCGCTCCGCGACGCGCTGCGCGCCTGCCGGGTGGTGCTGCTGGAGCCGGTCGTCGAGGTGACGGTGACGGTGCCGCAGGAGGCGGTGGGCGGGGTCCTCGGTGACCTCGCCGCCCGCCGGGGGCGGGTCCAGGGTTCGGACCCGCAGGGTGCGACGGCTTCGGTGACGGCGGTCGTGCCGCTGGCCGAGCTGTTCGGCTACGCCACCGCCCTGCGCAGCCGTACCCAGGGCCGGGGCACGTTCACCACTCGTCCGGCCGGGTACGCCCCGGCACCGGCCGCCGCCCGGTAGGCGGGTCGGCCGCCGGACCCGCCTCCGGGTGGGTCCGGCGGCACCGTCGGCCTGGTGGTGGGCGAGCGGTGGGCAGGTGGTGGGAAGCTGCTGGGCGCGTGGTCGGCAGACGGTGGGCGGGTGGTGGGCGGGTGGTGGCGGTGCCCGGTGCGGTCCGTTCGGTCCGTTCGGCGGTGCTCCGCCCGGGGAGGGCGGAGAACCGCCTCTGACCTGCGCGTCCTTCCTCGGAGGTGACGGGTGAGCGGTTAGCGTGGCGTGGCGGCCGCGGCCGGTCGCGCGGCGTCTACGGGCGCCGTCGGCACCACCAGGGACGGCAGGCATGCAGTTCGACGATCAGGGCGACCTCGACACCTCGCAGGTCGACGACCGGCGCCGCATCCCCGGCGGGAAGGTCGCTGTCGGGGGTGGTGCGGCCGGTCTGATCGCCGTCCTGATCGCGGTGCTCTTCGGTGTCGACCCGAGCGTCCTCGGGCTCTCCGACAGCGGAGGAGACACGGGCGCCGGGTCCGGCCGGGGTACCACGGCGGGTGAGGTGCAACAGGTCTGCCGGACCGGTGCCGATGCCAACAGCCGTCAGGACTGCCGGATCGTCGCCGTCACCAACAGTCTCCAGGACTACTGGGGTGGTCAGTTGCCCCGGTCCGGGGTGGCCTACCGCCCCGCCGAGACGGTCCTGTTCACCGGGCGGGTGTCCACCGGCTGCGGCGCGGCGAGCTCGGCGGTCGGCCCGTTCTACTGCCCGGTCGACCGGCGGGCCTACTTCGACCTCGGCTTCTTCGACGAGCTGGCCACCCGCTTCGGCGCCTCCGGGGGTCCGTTCGCCGAGGCCTATGTCGTCGCGCACGAGTACGGACACCACATCCAGAACCTGACCGGCACCATGCAGAAGGTCGGCCGCGACCGGCAGGGTGCCAGCAGCGCCTCGGTGAAGCTCGAACTCCAGGCGGACTGCTACGCCGGTGTCTGGGCCCACCACGCCACCACCACCCCGCAGGCGTCCACCGGTCGGCCGCTGATCCGCACCCTGACCGATCAGGACATCGCCCAGGGACTGGACGCGGCGGCGGCCGTCGGTGACGACCGGATCCAGAAGCAGTCCACCGGCCGGATCGACCCGGACACCTGGACCCACGGCTCCTCGGACCAGCGCAAGGCCTGGTTCACCGCCGGCTACCGCTTCGGCGACCCGGCCCGCTGCGACACCTTCGCGACGTCGAGCTGACCCGTGCTCCCGGTCGTGCGTCGCCCATCGTGCGCCGCCGGTGATGCGCTCCGTGTCGTGCGTCCCGGCCCCGCGCCACCCTGTCATGTGTCAGGGACCGCTGCGGGCGGTGGCTTCCTACGCTGCTGAACACCGGCCGAAACCGGGCCGGACCGGCAACTGGGAGAGAACCACTATGCGCAAGATCATGCACACCTTCGCCGCGCTCGCCCTGGCGGCGGCCGCCGTCACCACGGTGGGGAGCTCCGGCGCCCAGGCGGCCGACGGTTCCTGGGACGGGTGTCCGTACGGGGCTGTCTGCATCTACCCCCAGGACTCCGACACCAGCCGGCCGCCGACCGATGTCTTCTACAGCTACGGCCCCCACAACCTCCACAACCAGTACGGCTGGCACTGGGTGCTCAACAACCAGTCCGGCGGCGCCCATGCCCACCTGTGCACCGGCTCCAACGGCGGCGGCTGCGGCTACGACATCGCCGCCCAGGCCGGCGTCTACGCCGACCTCACCCCGATCAACTCCATCACCCTGGACCGCCCCTGAGTCCCCGATCCCCTCAGCCCCTGGACGCCCGGGCCGCTCGCCCTTGAGCGCCTGAGTCCCTGAACCGGCGGGCCGCCGCCCGCACCCGCCGTGCGCGCCGTCGCCGGGTCCTCCGGGGGGAGACCCGGCGGCGGGGCGTTCCGTGGTCGGCCGTGCCACGCGTCCCGCCCTTCAGGATGTCGTGGGGGAGGGGCAGGTGAGGTCGTCGGCGGGGGCCGCGCCGGTCAGCAGGTAGGACTCGACGACGTTGCGGACGCAGGCATTGGGGCCCGGGTACTGGCCGTGGTCGCCGTTGCCGGTGACGGTCACCAGGCGGGAGCCGCGCAGGGCTCGGTGGGCGGAGAGGGCGGCTTCGTAGTACGTGGCGGGGTCGTGCACCGAGTTGAGCATCAGGGTGGGGGGCAGGCCCGCGCCGGTGACCCGGACCCGGGGCGCGGTCGGGGTCGGCCAGGAGGCGCAGACGGCGGCGAAGGCGAGGGTGCGGGCCCCGACCAGCGGCCAGCGGGCGGTGTTCTCGGTGCCCCGGGCGGCCCAGTGGGAGAGGTCGCGGTCCCAGGGGGTGTCGCTGCAGGTGACGGCGAAGTACTCGGCCAGGAACCCCGGGCCGAGGTAGTCGCCGAAGACCCGCCGGGCAGTGGTGCGGGCGGCCGGGTCGGCGCCCGGCCAGTCGTCGAGTGCGGTCAGCGCGGTGGCCAGCTGGGCGAAGCCGTTGCTCTCGCGGTAGATGCCCTGGATGGTGCCGTTGTCCAGCTGGTTCGGGCCGAGGGTGAGCCGGCCGTCGACGATCGGGTGCTCGTGGAGTGCGGCGCGACGGGCCTCCCAGTGGGCCTTCGCCTCGGCGGGGGTGGTGCCGTAGTGGTAGACGCCGTCGCGGGCGGCGAGCCACGGCAGGAAGTCCTCCTCGAAGCGCCGCTGGAAGCTCATCGGCTGGCCCGACTGGAACCGCTCCCAGGTGTCGTCGAAGCCGATGTTGCTGTCCAGCACCATCCGCTCGATCCGGTGCGGGAAGAGCGTCGCGTAGTAGGCGCCGATCATCGTGGCGTAGGAGGGTCCGTAGTAGCTGATCCGGCGCTCGCCGAGGAGGGCGCGCAGCAGGTCGATGTCCCGGGCGGTCTGCTCGGTGGTCAGGAAGGGCAGCAGGCCGCCGCTGCGCTGCTCGCAGTCGGCGGCGAAGGCGGCGGAGCCGGCGATCACGCGGGCACGGTCGGCCGGCGTGTCGTCGCGGAAGTCCCCGGAGAAGAAGGAGCGGAGCTCCTCGGTGGTCCGACAGACGGCCCGGGTGCTGTGGCCGACGCCGCGCTGGTCGAACCCGATGATGTCGTAGGAGGCGCCGAGGGCGGGTGCGTTGCGCACGTGGTCGGCCGGGCGGAGCAGCCCCTCGCCGCCGGGGCCGCCCGCGGCCGTGAGCAGGGTGCCGATCCGCCGGGCCGGATCGGTCGCGCGGTGCCGGGAGACCGCGACGGTGATGTCCGGGCCGCGGCCCGGGTGGTGCCAGTCCCTGGGTGCGGTCATGGTGGTGCACTCCAGCGTGGCCTCCTCCGCACAGGTCTGCCAGGTGAGTTGCTGGTGGGCGTAGCGGGTGGGGACGGCGGCGGCCGCCCCGGTGGGCGCCGCGACGGCACCGGCGGTGCCGGTGGTGGAGGCGAGGGCGAGGAGGGTGAGCAGCGCGGCGGTGCGCCGGCCGGGCCCGGTTCGGCGGACGCGGCGGGCCAAGGCTCCGCTGGTGGGGGCGCCGGTCGTGGAGGTACCGGTGGCGGAGGTACCTGTGCTGGGGGTGCTGGTACGGGTCAGGTCTCGTGTGGTCATGGCACGATCCTGACGGTCGGATCGATCGTGGTCGATCAGGTGCGCACCCGTCTTTCCGGTGGTGCCTGCACCACCCCGAACCGGTGGCCCGGTGCAGCCGGCCGTCCTCCGGAGTGACGGCCTCGTCCAGTAGTTGACGTGTCGTCACACGACTCCGCCCGAAACACACCACCGTGTCGGTGATGGGGTGTTTCGGGCGGAGCGGGCGGGGGGAGGCATGCCGGTGGGCGGCACTCAGTAGCCGGCGGTGAAGCGGACGCGGCGGTGCGCGGGCCGCTCGGCCTCGTCGAGGAGGGCGACGGCGAGGTCCTCCATGGAGATGGTCGAGGTGCCGTCGGGGGCGACGAGGAGTTCGTCGCGGCCGAGCCGGAAGAGTCCGGTGCGCTCGCCCGGGGCGAGCAGGGCGGAGGGGCTGAGGTAGGTCCAGTCGACCTCGGTCTCGGCGAGGTAGAGGGAGAACTGCTCGCCGCAGGCGTTGGCGATGGGCAGCAGGGCGGCGGGGAAGTCCCGGGAGTCGGCGAGGGTGACGCCGTCGCCACCGGGCACGGTGAGGCTTCCGGCGCCGCCGACGACCAGGAGTCGGACGCCGGTGCCGGCCAGTCCGGCGAGCAGACCCTTGGTGGCGACGGCCAGTTCGTCCTCCCGCCCGGGGGCCGGGCGGGTGGCCGTGACCAGCAGGTCCTGGTCGGCGGCGAGGCGGCGGACGTCCTCGGGGTCGCGGGCGTCCCCGGTGGCGATCCGGACGGTGGCGGGGAGCGTGTGCGGGCGGTGCGGGTCGCGCAGCACGGCGGTGACGTGGTGGCCGCGGGCGACGGCCTCGGCCACGACCCGGCTGCCGACGTTGCCGGTGGCGCCGAAGACGGTGATGTTCATGGGCGGTTCTCCTCGGGTGGGTCGAACGGATCGGAACGGCGGGACGGAGGTGACGCGGGCGCTCGGTCAGACGGACTGGCGGGTGCGGTCGTCGGCCGGTCGACCGCTGTGGTCGGAGGGTACGCCGACGGGCGGGGCCGTCACCGTCCTCGACGGGGTGCGCGGGCGCTGGGTCTGGGCGGCGACGAGGGAGCCGAGCACGATCAGCGCGCCGAGGGCCTGCACGGGCGAGAGGTCCTGGCCGAGGACCAGCCAGCCGAGGGCGGTGGCGACCACGGGGCTGAGCAGTCCGAGGAAGGTGACGGAGGTCGGAGGGAGGGCGCGGATGCCGCGGAACCAGAGCGCGTAGGCGACGGCCGCGCCGATGAGGCTCAGATAGCCGTAGCCGAGCAGGTTGGCGCCGGTGAGGTGGGACGGGGGCGGTCCCTCGACCAGGAGGGCGACCGGGAGCAGCAGCAGGCCGCCGGCGGTGAGCTGCCATCCGGTGGTGGCGAGCAGCGGCGCCGGTGAGGTCCAGCGCTTGGAGAGGACGACGCCGGTCGCCATGACCACCGCGCCGCCGAGCGCGGCCACGATGCCGAGGGCGTCCAACTGGGCGCCGGCACGCAGGACGAGCAGGCTGACGCCGGCCACCCCGGCTATGCCGGAGAGGAGGGTGCGCGGGGAGAGCCGGTCGCCGAGCAGGGCGGCCGACAGGCCGGCGGCGATCAGCGGTTGTACGGCGCCGACGGTGGCGGCGACCCCGCCGGGAAGACGGTAGGCGGCGACGAAGAGGAGGGCGAAGAAGGCACCGATGTTCAGGGCGCCTAGGACGAGCGAGCGCCACCACCAACTGCCGGTCGGCAGGCGGCGGGTGAGGGCGATCAGCAGCAGTCCGGCGGGCAGGGCGCGGAGCACGCCGGCGAGCAGCGGGCGTCCCGGCGGCAGCAGTTCGGTGGTGACGAGGTAGGTGGAGCCCCAGATGGCCGGGGCCAGGGCGGTCAGCAGCACGATGGCGAGTCGATTCCTTAGCACTAAGCCAATATATCTCAGCGCTAAGGCATCTTTGCAAGGTCCGCCCGAGGGGCGGGTGCTGTGAGGTATCTCACCGCTAAGGCATCGTTTAGGGTGGGGGCATGGCAGACCGCGTGGATCATGTGGACCGGATCGTGCAGCAGTGGGGTGCCGAGCGCCCCGACCTGGATGTCTCGCCGATGGAGGTGATCGGCCGCCTCAAGCGGCTGTCCCGACTGGTCGACGCCGAGCTGAAGGAGACCTTCGCCCGGCACGACCTCGACTTCGCCTCCTTCGACGTGCTCGCCACCCTGCGCCGCAGCGGCCCGCCGTACCGGCTCACCCCGACCCTGCTGATGCAGTCGGCGATGGTCACCTCCGGGGCGATCAGCCAGCGCCTCGACCGGCTGGAGGCGCGCGGCCTGGTCACGCGCACCCCCAGCGGTTCCGACGGCCGGAGCCGCGAGGTCGAGCTCACCGAGGAGGGCTACGCCCTGATCGACCGCGCCCTGCCGGACCACCTGGCGACCGAGCGCCGGATCCTGGGCGACCTCGACGAGCCGAGGACCGCCGACTTCGTCGCCGCCCTGCGCACCCTCCTCGGCACCCTCGGGGACGACCCCGAATGATCGGGCCGCACCCGACGGCCGGTCACGGACCGACCGCCACCGCCTTGAAGAACGTGTAGTGGAACGACCCGTCCGGCTCGGCCGTGCGGCGCAGCTCGGCGACGCCGCGGTCGAAGTCCTCGGCCGTGTCGAGGCCGGCCGCGAGCGCGTCGGCGCGGACCGCCTCGACCATCGCGACGAAGGTGCGCCGGGTGAACCCCTCGGCCAGTTCGGGGCGGCCGCCGTCCACGTACATCGTGCGCGGGGCGACCGAGACGTCGCGGAACCCGGCCCCGGTGAGCAGCGGGTACAGCCGCCGTCCGATCAGGCCGTCCCCGCCGCCGTCCGCCTGGAGCCGGACCAGGTGGCCGACGACGCGCTGCGCGGCCTCACCACGGGGGTGGAAGAACGCCGAGCCGTGGTCGCCCTCGATCACCGTGACGGTGCCGCCCGGGCGCAGCACCCGGCGCAGTGCTGTCAGCGCGGCCGCCGGGTCGGCGAGGTGTTCCAGGACGAAGCAGAGGAAGAGGTGGTCGAACGAACCGTCGGGGAACGGGAGTCGGTGCAGATCGCCGTGGTGCCAGGAGACCCGGGCCTCCGGCAGCTGTTCCGCGACCCGGGCCCGGGCCCGGGCCAGCGAGTCGGCGGAGATGTCGGCGGCCGTCAGCAGCAGCCCCGGGCTGGACTCCAGCAGGTGCACCGTCTGGGCGCCGACCCCGCAGCCGGCCTCCAGGACCCGGCTGCCCGGCGGGTACACCGTGCCGGCGTGCAGCAGCCCGGCGAGGCTGTCGGCCTGATCGCCCAGGCGGCGGGCCTCGGCGGGGGAGTAGCCGTGCACATAGGCCCGGTCGGGGTGCGCCGGGGAAGCAGTCGAAAGGGAAGGAGTCGCAGGGGAAGGGGCCGCAGGGGAAGGGGCCGAAGGGGAAGCGATCGCGGTGGTGTCGGCCGATGCACTGGTGGTCGTCATGTCTTCACCCTCCCGGCACAATGGACCGGTGCACAGGTCCAATGATCATTCGATCGACAGGTCCAGAACGGCGGGTGCGGACTTTCTCCAGCTCGACCCCGGGCAGGCGCCCGCCGGTGGACTCGCGGACTGGCTGGCGCGCCGGCTCCGGGCGGCGATCGATGACGGCCGGCTCCCCGTCGGCAGCCGGCTGCCCGCCACCCGGGTGCTCGCCGCCGACCTGCGGGTCTCGCGCGGCGTGGTGACCGAGGCCTACCGCCGCCTCACCGAGGAGGGGAGGATCGCGGGCCTGGGCCGGGGCGGCACCGTCGTGGTCGACCAGTTCGCCCCGGAGACCGTGCCGCCGCCCCGGCCCACGACCACCCGCCCGCCGGCCCCCCGCCCGACGCCCGCCCGCCCGACGCCCGCCCGCCCCGCCGGCACACACCCCGCCGGTACCGGCCCCGGACCCGCCCGCCCCGGACCCGCCCGCACCACCCCCGCGCCCGCCTCGCCGTTCGACGGCGCACCCGCCACGACCGTCTTCGACTCCCTCCGCACCGCCCCCGCCCGGATCGACCTCACCCCCGGCGTCCCCGACCTCGCCGCCTTCCCCCGTACCGCCTGGCTGCGCGCCGAACGCGCCGTCCTGCGCGACCTCGCCGCACCGGACTTCGGCTACGGCGACCCGCGCGGCACCCCGGCCCTGCGCCGCGCCGTCGCCGACTGGCTGGCCCGCAACCGCGGCATCCGCGCCGATCCCGGGGAGGTTCTCGTCGTCGCCGGGGCGGCCCAGGCGCTCGCCCTCGTCGGTGAGGTGTTGCGTGCGGACGGCCTGGACGTGGTCGCCGTCGAGGACCCGGGCTCCCTCGGCACCCGGCAGCACCTCGGTCACCGGATCACCGCCACCCCGCCCGTCCCCGTCGACGCGGACGGCATCCGGGTGGACGCGCTGCGCGCCGTCGGCGCCCGGGCCGTGCTGCTGACGCCGGCCCACCAGTTCCCGACCGGCGTCGTACTCGGCGGCGCCCGACGCCGCGAACTGCTCCAATGGGCGGCCGACGGCGGGCTCGTGATCGAGGACGACTACGACGCCGAACACCGCTACGACCGCCCGCCCGTGCCCGCCCTGCGCGGTGTCCTCCCCGAGCAGGTCGTCTACCTCGGCAGCGTCTCCAAGCTGCTCGCCCCCGCGCTGCGCACCGGATGGGTGCTCGCCCCCGCCCGCTACCGGGACGCCCTGGTCGACGCCAAACGGCTCAGCGACCTCGGCAACGCCGCACTCCCGCAGCTGGTCCTCGCCCACCTGATGGAATCGGGCGCCCTGGAGCGCCACCTCCGGCTGCAGCGCACCCGCCACCGGCGCCGACGCGATGCCACGACGGCCGCCGTCGCCGCCCACCTGCCCGGTGCCGCGGTCCACGGCGCGGCGGCCGGGCTGCACCTCATGCTCACCTTCCCCGACGGTCTGCCCTGCACCGACACCGAGCTCGCGACGGCGGCGCTGGCCCACGGGGTGAAGGTGCACCCGCTGTCCTGGCACGCCCGGCTGCCGCACCCGCCGGGACTGGTCCTCGGGTACGGGGCCGGCACACCGGGCGAGATCGAGGAGGGCGTCGCCGTCCTCGGACGGCTGCTCCGGGAGGCGGGACCACCGTGCCCGGGGTGAGGCTGCTGCTGTTACGCCGTCCGGTCGCGGGGTCCGCGGCACCGGCGGCGTGTCCGCGGTCGAACCCGTCGACTCCCGCGCACCGATCGACGATCCTGGCCGTTCCCGGGGCGACCCGCCCGACCCGACCAAACCGGGCCGACCCGCCCGCCCGACCCGCCTGACCCGACCGGCCCGCCCGCCCGGTCCGGATCCCGCCCGGCCCGGATCCCGACCGACCGAGGGAGGCCGGATGTCGACGCCCCGCCGTGGAGGCCCCATGCCCCGCCCGTCACGCCGCAGCACCCGTCGGACGTCCCGCCGACGGGTCCGCTTCGCGCTCCTGGTACTGCTGCTGGCGGCGGTGGGTCCGGCGACCGGGCTCGGCCCGGTCGCGCCGGTGGCGGTACAGGCGCCACCCGACCGGCCGACCGGGCCCGTCGACCCGGGCACGGGCACCGCGACCCGCGCCGCCAGCGACACCGACGGGGTCGGGACGACCCCGGGGAACCCGACTCCCACCGGAAGGAGCACCACCGTGCCCACCGCTGCGCCCACCGCCGCGTCGCTCCGGCTCGCCGGCCGTCGGATCGTCTACTCCTACCCCGGCGACACCCCTCCGCCGGAACTGCTCGACACCATCCGGGCGGGCCGCGCCGCCGGTGTCATCCTGTTCAAGGAGAACGCTCCCTCGCCCGAGCAACTCCGGCTGGCCGTGCAGATGCTGAAGGGCGCGGCGCAGGAATCGCCCTCCGGCGCACCGCTGTTGCTGATGACCGACCAGGAGGGCGGGAAGGTCCGGCGGCTGCCCGGGGAGCCCGTCCGCTCGGCCCGGCAGACCGGCGCGGCCGCCGATCCGGCCGGGGACGCGGCCCGGTCCGGCGCGGGAGCGGCAGGCACCCTGATCGACGCGGGCCTGAACGTCAACCTCGCGCCGGTACTCGACGTCTTCGACGCACCGGACAACTTCATCGACCACTTCGAGCGCTCCTACGGCGGGCAGCCCGAGGCGGTCGCCGAGTCGGCCACCGCCTTCCTCGCCGCCCAGCAGCAGCTGGGGGTCGCCGCCACCGCCAAGCACTTCCCCGGTCTCGGCGCCGCGGCCCGTGACGAGAACACCGACGAACGCCCGGTCGTCCTGCCGGTCCCGCTGGCCGAGCTCCGGGCACGGGGCGAGGAGCCCTACCGTGCCGCCATCGCCGGCGGGGTCCGGCTGGTGATGGCCTCCTGGGCGGTCTATCCGGCCCTCGACGCCGAGCGCCCGGCCGGACTGTCCGGCGCCGTCGTCCAGGGCGAGCTGCGTCGGCGCCTCGGATTCCGCGGGGTGACCGTCACCGATGCCTTGGAGGCCGGTGCTCTCGCCGCCTTCGGGGACACCGGGGAGCGGGCGGTCGCCGCGGCCCTGGCGGGCATGGACCTCCTGCTGTGCTCCGCCCGCGACGTCCAGCAGGGAGACGCCGCCGCGGAGGCCATCGCGGTCGCCCTCGACAGTGGCCGTCTGGACGCCGGGGAGTTCAGCAGCGCCGTCGGCCGCGTGGACACCCTCCGCACTTCCTTCAGTCGGCCCTGAGCCTGCCCGGCCCGGCTCGCCCGCTCCTGAGCCTGCCCGCCCCTGGGCCTGCCCGCTCCTGAGCCTGCCCGGCCCGTCCGTCCCTGGGCCCGCACGCTCCGGCTCCCGCACGCCCGCTGAGTCCCGCCTGCACCCGAGGCCCGTGCCTACGCCCGTGCCTACGCCCGTGCCTACGCCCGTGCCTTCGGCATCCGCGCGCACCCGCCCCCGTCCACCGGCGCTCGCCGCCCGGCCGGCTGCCCCCGCCGCCCCGGTCGGCCGGCCCCCGCAGAGCCTGTCCGCCCGCTCCCACCCGGGGTGGCGCGGGTGGCGAGGGTGGCGAGGGGGTGGCGCGAAAGGGAGTGAGGGTGGCGCGAAGAGGGTGCACAGCTGACCAACACGCGCCGATCCTTAGCGGAAACGAGCGGACACGGAGGGTCATCCGGATGGCAGGCTTGCCGCCGTGACTGTGCACCCTCTCGTACACGAGATCGCCGACGCCTACCTGACCCTGGTCGACGCCGCCGCACCCGGGCTGGTCGAGGGCCTCTACGTGGTCGGTTCGGCCGCGCTGGGGGACTTCCACCCGGCGCGGAGCGACATCGACTTCGTGGCCGTGTCCGCCGATCCGGTGACGGCGGCGCAGCTCGCGGGGCTGGAGCGCGCGCACGCCCGGCTGGCGGCCCGCTATCCGCGCCCCGCGTTCGACGGCCCCTATCTGACCTGGCACGAACTCGCGGGCCCGCCCACCCAGGCGGCGCCGGGACCGCAGGTGCTCGGGGGGACGGTCCGGCACCGGGTGAGAACCGACCGCACGCCGGTGCTCTGGCACACCCTGGCGCGGCACGGCGTCACGCTCTGTGGTCCACGGGCCCAGGAGCTGATGATCGACACCGCGCCGGGGGAGCTCGCGGTGTGGACGGCCGGGAGTCTGGAGGACTACTGGCGCCCGTGGCGGCGGCGTTCCTCGCGGCTGGCCTCGCGGGCGGGGTTGGCCCTTCTGGACGGGGCCGGCCCGGCCCACGGCGTGCTCGGGGTGAGCCGCGCGCACTTCACGCTGGCGACCGGGCGGATCGCCTCGAAGCGCGGGGCGGGCGAGTACGCCCGGGCGGTGTTCGACGAGCGCTGGTACCGGATCGTGGACGAGTGCCTGCGGATCCGGGACGGCGGACGGGGGCGCTCCCGCTATCCGAACCCGTTGACCCGGCGGGCCGACGCCCTCGCGTTCATGGACATGGCGATCGAGAGCGCCCAGCGGCTGAGTGCCGGCCGAGTGCCGTTGGGCGAGTAGTGATTCACGCCATCGAGGGCTGAGAATCACGCCATCGAAGGCCAGTTTCCAGTCTGATCATCAACTGTTCTGATCTTGGCCCTTTCTTGCATTGGAATCGCATGAAAGTCTTACGACATGCCACATGTGAAATGTCACATGTGGCCATGTTGATTCCTTGCAGTCAAAGAGAGAAGAGGAGGAGCGGACATGCGGATGAACCGACTCACCCTGACCGCGGCCGGGATCGTCGGCGCGGCTGCCCTGCTGGCCGTGCCGGCCGAGGCGAGTGCCGCCCAGACCGCCACCACGGGCATCATCGGCACCACCACCACCTGCGGTGCCTCCGGCCTGCAGGCCGGTCTGTCGACCCGGGTGTGCGCCGAGATCACCGGTGACAACGTCCAGCTGTACGGGCAGATCAGCCTGGCCGGCCCGCCGAGCCCCGGCACCCCGTGGCCGCAGACCGTCGAGCTGATCACCGGCCTGTCCGGTCAGGTCGTCGGCGGCGCGTCGCTCGGCTCGGTCAGCGGGTACACCCGCTTCACCGCCAGCACCGTGCAGGTGCGTGGCGTCGGCGGCACCGTTCCGTGCGGTTCCACCGTGCACGGCAGCTTCAGTGCCTCCGCCTACCCGTGGGGTCCCGTTCCGGTGACCGTCGACGTCGTGGTGCCGTGTTGATGACGCGCGCCCGGTAGGGCGGTGCGGGCCCGGGGCCAACGGTCCCGGGCCCGCACTGTTGCCTCCCCGCGGCGCGCCACGGTTCCCCACGGCTCGCCGCGTATCCCCGCGGCTGTCGGCTCCTCGGCGCCCCCGGCTTTCCCGCCGCTCTGCATCCGCTTTCCGTGTTCGGTGATGACGACTTGAAGAAATCTTCATCCGCAAGGATGATGCTTCACGCCGCCCGGCGGCCAACGAGCCCGTCCCCGACCCGCAGGAGAGAACGGACGATGCCGGTCCCGCTCTACCAGGCGAAAGCGGAGTTCTTCCGCACGCTCGGACACCCGGTCCGTATCCGCGTCCTGGAACTGCTCCAGAACGGACCGCGACCGGTGCGCGAGCTGCTGGCCGAGATCAGGATCGAGCCGTCCAATCTCTCCCAGCAGTTGTCCGTCCTGCGCCGTACCCAGCTGGTGACCGCGACCCGCGAGGGCAACACCGTCGTCTACGCCCTCAGCACACCGGACGTCGCCGAACTGCTGCGGGCCGCCCGGCGGATCCTGACCGAGCTGATCACCGACCAGGACGCGCTGCTCGGCGAGCTGCGCGGGCCCGAGGCCGCCGCGACCCCGGCGGGCCACCGATGAGCCCGGACGGCACCACCGGCCACGACGGCACCGCACCCGGTAGCGGTGCCGCGGGCGACGATGCCACCACGGGTCGGCGGGCGACGCTGGAGGAGAAGGCCCGGCGTCGGGCGATGCTGATCCGGGCGGGCATCTACATCTTCGCCACGCACCTGTTCGCCGGCTTCGTCCTGTTGCTGTTCGCCCTCGGCGACCGGAAGTGACCCGGCCCGCCCGGGATCAGCGCGCGGCGTCCCCGCCGGTGTAGCGCCGGCTGGTGCTGGTCCAGGCGTGGACGCCCTCGACGAGTTCCCGGGTGCCGTGGAGGTACCAGCCGCCCTCCGGGTGACGGAGCAGCAGCCGGCGGCGCAGCGACTCGCTCTCCGCGGTCAGCCGGGCGATCCTCGTGCCGACGGACCGCACCGCCCGCGCCCGGGTGCAGCCGCGGACCCGTTGCAGCGTGAGCACGGTGTTGAAGGCCGCGACCTGCTGGCGTTCCTCCCGGTCGGCCGAGTACAGGTCGTTGATCAGCGTCGCCGCATCGGCGGTGTTCGCGCGCAGGCGGTGCAGCGCCGGGTCCCGGTGCAGGGCGGCCGGTGCCTCGCCGCCGTGGACGTGCTCCAGTATGCCCATGAACGGATAGAGGCAGCTGGCGTGGCGGCGCAGCCGGACGGTCTCGGCGAGGTCGGGGTGGGTGCACGCGGCGCGGTGGGCGGTCTCGGCGAGGAAGGTCTCCAGGCAGGAGCGCCATTCGTCGGCGGTGCGTCGGCGCCACTCCGGTGACATGGGGGCGGTCTGGCGCTGCCACAGTTCCCGCCAGGCGTCGACCAGGTGGGGCTGGGGGCCGCCAGCCGGGACGGGGCGGCCGGCCACGACGGCGAGCAGCGGTGCGACGACGGCGCGGGCCGTGGCGGGGTCCCGTCCCGGCGGGCCGTCGAAGCGGTCGTCGAGGATGGTGAACCAGCCCAGGATGTCGATCAGCAGGTCCAGTTCCGCGCCGCGGGCGCGGGGGTAGGCGTGGCCGATCAGCTCGGGCAGCGCGAACGACTGGTAGCGGGCGAGGTCGGCCGGGGCGAGCAGGCCGTGGGCGAGCGCCCAGTCGTCGTGCCGGGCGGTGGCGGCGGTGAGTTCGGCCGGGGTTCGGGCCAATTCGGTGCCGGGCCGGAGGAGCGGACGGCGGGCCGTGCCGGTGCGGCCCGCCGGTCGGGCCCGCGGCGTGGTTCGGGGGGACGGCGCGGGCCGGGGGACGGCCGTTACGGGTCCGAGGAGGACGAGGCGCCGAGCGGTGCCCGGCCCAGGCGCGAGGGGCTCGCTGCCGGCGCCGCGAGGGCGCGGGCCCGTTCGGTCGGCGTTGCGCGAGACGCTGCGCGCCTCCGTGGCGCGCGAGTCGGAGGTACGCGGATCGGTGGCCCGCGAAGCCGTGCGGGCGACCGTCCGGGCGGCGGTCCGCAGCGCGGTGGTGTGCAGCGCCGCCGGGTACGACCGGCCGGGAGCGGACCGGGCCGACCGGCCGGGCAGCACCGTCGACCGTGCGGGCAGCAGGGTCGAGCGGCGCGGCCCGGCGATCGGCAGGCACCGGGCCGGCGCGTCGTCCCGGCCGCCCGGCGCCGGGGTGCGGCGCGAGCCGGGGGCGTGCGGCGCCCGGCTTCCGCCGCGCGGCGTGAGCCGCACCCGCAGGCCCTGGGCCTGGACGGTCGTCCAGACGACCTCGCGGGCCCGCGCGTCGGGGACGGCCGTCGGGTGCCAGCGCCGCAGGACGGCGGCGGCCGCCACGGTCAACTCGGCCCAGGCGAAGGCCTCGCCGATGCACTTGTGCTTGCCGGCGCCGAACGGGAGGAAGGCCTGCCGGGTCGCGGCGGTACCGCCGGTGCCCGTTCCCCCGGTCCCGTCGGGGTCGTACCAGCGGTCGGGGTCGAACCGGAGCGGGTCCGGGTGGAGGGCGGGGTCGCGGTGGATCGCGGTGAGGCTGTAGAGCAGTTCGGTGCCGGCCGGGATCCGGTAGGCGCCGAGCGTGACCGGGACGCGCGCGGTGCGCATCAGGAAGGCGTTCGGCGCGTGCAGCCGGACCACCTCCTGGGTGACGGCACGGGTGTAGGCGAGTCGGGCGAGCGCCTCCGGGGTGGGCACCGTCCCGGCCGGGAGGTGCTCGTCCAGTTCGGCCAGGACGCGGGCCTCGATGTGGGGGTGCCGGACCAGTTCGTCGATCAGCCAGGTCAGCGTGGTGGAGACGGTCTCGGTGCCGGCGCCGAACATGGTGATCGCCTCGGAGCGGACGTCCGCCTCGGTGAGCGGCCGTCCGGTGGCGGGGTCGACGGCGGCGCGCAGCAGGGCGGGCAGGGTGGGGCGCCGGGCCCCGCCCCCGGTCATCGGGCAGCCGCCCCCGGCCGCACCGGCGCCGGGCCCGACCGGCCCGCCGCGCAACGCCGGTCCGCCGGGTCCGCCGTGCTCGGCCGGTCCGCCGCGCGCGCCGTACCGGCCGCCGGGCGCGGTGCCGTTGACGGCCTGGTCGACGACGCGGTTGAGCACCCGGACGGCGGCGTCGAAGCGCCGGTTCACCGGCAGTGGCAGCCGGGCGAGCGCCGGGTGCGGGTAGAGGGACTGGACGATCTGTCCCTTCACCAGGTCGGGCAGGGCGCGGTGGAAGGCGAGGGTGGCGTCCTCGCTCAGCCGGGCGTCGAAGAGCGCGCGGGTGACGATCTCCAGCGCGAGGTGGTTCATCTCCTTGGCCACGTCGAGGACCTGGCCGGGGCGCCAGCGATCGGCCCGCTCCTCGGTGACCCGGTGCATGACCGCCAGGTAGTCGGCCATCCGGTCCGGGCCGAAGGCGGGCTGGATGATCCGGCGGCGGTCGCGGTGGGCGCGGCCCTCGGACATCAGCAGGCCGTCCCCGAAAGCCGTCCTCAGGGTGTCCTGGACGGCGCCGCGGGGGCAGTCGTGGGCGAGCGCGACGAGCAGCGTGTGCACGAGGCCGGCGTCGGTGACGACGCAGACGGTGCGCGGGCCGAGGCGGATCCGGACCACGTCGCCGTACCGGGAGAGGGAGCCGAGGAAGCCGAGCGGGTCCCGCAGCAGGGCCGGGGCGTGGCCGAGCCCGGGCAGTGCGCCGGGGGCGAGCGGGGGAACGACCGCTCGGCGGGGCCCTGCCGGGGGGGTTCTCGGCGGGGCGGGCGGTCTGCGGGTCTCGTTCGTCAGGATCATGACATCACCTCTCACCAGATGGACCGGGGAACGGACCGGTGGGACGGTCCGGCGCGACCGGTCGGTGTCGGACCGGTCGAACGGCCCGGCGTTGCGGTACCACCGGAGCCGCCGCCGCGACCGCCGGGTTCCGGGGGCCGGTCGACGCGGACCCCGCGCGCGCCGCTGCCAGAGGGCGCACGCCATGGGAAACGCGCCGGTCCCGTGAGCGTTGCGCCGTACCCGGGTTGATCACCCCATCGGTGGAGTGTCCTCAAGGTGTACGCGTGGCGTCCCGATGGGGCCGTCCGGACGGCCGTCGGCGACCCCGCCCGGGGGGCGGACCGTTCGGGTCCGCCCGGGTCGTCCTGCCTGGTGGGCAGGGCCTTTCGGCCCTCGGCGGGAGGGCGTGCACGGGTCCAGCATGGTGCCGAACCGAGGAGGATCCCCTGATGACCCGTCTGCGCCACCGGCCCGCCCTCGACGTCCGGGTGGAGATCCGGGGCGAACTGCCCCGCGAGGACGCGGAGTACGCCCGGAGCCGGTGCCTGGCGCTGATCGCGGACCTCGGGCCGGACGCGCACACCGCCCGGCTGCGGCTCACCCGGCCGCGGGACCGGTCGGTGACCAGGCCCGCCGTCGCCCAGGCCGCGCTGGACCTGGCGGGCGTGGGGCGGGTCCGGGTGGAACTGGCGGCGGTGACCGTCCGGGAGGCGGTCGACCTGGCGCTCGGCACTCTCGCCGGGCGCGCCGTCCGGCTGCGCGAGCTCGGCGACATCGGGCTGGCGACGGCGTACGAGAGCTCCTACCGTCCCCAGTACGCGCCGCGGCCGCTCGCCGAACGGCGGATCGTCCGGCGGAAGTCGGTGCTGCTGGTCCGGCACACGCCCGAGCAGGCGGTGCGCGAGATGCTGGCCCTCGACTACCGGTTCCACCTCTTCTCGGACGTGCTCACCGGCCAGGACAGCGTGGTCCACCGGACACCCGCGAGCGGGGGATTCCGGCTGGTACGGGCCCACTCCACGGCCCGGCTCGGCAGCTCGGGGCTGCCACTGACGGAGAGCGCGCACCCGGCTTCCCGGCTGGACGTCCTCGAAGCGGCCCGCCAACTCTGGCTGACCTGCTGGCCCTTCGTCTTCCACACCGATCCCGGTGACGGGCGCGGCCGGATCCTGTACCGCCGCTACGACGGCCACTATGGCTTGATCACGCCGATAGCGGACCCCTACTGACGGGCAGGTAATGATCGGCAAGGGCTGACCGGTACACGACCGACAACGGACGAGCACACCCTCACGCTCTGGACGGGGAACTGGGACCATGGACTGCGAAGAAGTCATGCTGACCGTCAGGATCGCGGCCGCCGAACGGGCCCTGCTGCGTGAACTCGCGCGTGGACACGGCGCCGACATGTCCGACGTCGCGGCGGACGGGCTGATCGACGTCGTCCCCAGTCTGCACGTCCTCCCGCTGTTCCCGGCCCGGCCGGAGCCGACGGTGCTGCCCGTCGCCCAGGGGATCGGGGCCGGGGCCGGGGCCGCGACAGGGCCCGAGGCGGCGCCGGGGCCGGGCCCGGGGGACGCGGACGTGCTGCGGCTGCTGCGGGTGCTGGCCCGGCCGGCGCCGTGCGCGGTCACCCTCTGGCTGCCGGCGCCGGTCGCCGATCTGCTCCCGCTGGTCGGCGAGCGGATCACGGCGGTGACCGGTCTGCGGATCGGCCCGGCGAGCGCCGCCCTGTCGGCCGCGCTCCGGTACTGGCTGGCGGGTGATCCGGGGCAGCTCGCGGCGGGCCTCGCCGCGCTGCACCGGCAGGGCAGCCCCGGTCTCGCCCCGCAGCGGCTCGACGTCGCGGCCTGAGACGGACTCGCTGCTTCCGAGGGCGTCCTACCGCTCACAAGGGCGTCCTACCGCTACGAGGGCGCCCCTGCTGCTTCCGAGGGCGTCCTGCCGCTCACGAGGGAGTCCTGCCGGTCCCGAGGCGCGCACCGGCCCCCGGGCGGGGCGCCGACGACGTGTCATCGACCGCGCCTCGAGTCCCGGCCGGACGCCCTCGTCCGCCCGCGCGAATTTCGAAAAGAGGTTTTTGTTATCCGGCCCGCCCGGGCCGGTCTCCGGAGTGTCGGAAGGTTCAGGCCATCACCCCGAGCGGTGGCCGGACCCTCGCACGAGGAGAGGAGTCACCCGATGGGGCACCGGAGCACGGAGCTCCGCCGTCGGCGGCGTCGACGGACGGGCAAGCGCACGGCACTGATCTCACTGGCGGTCGCGGCCGGACTGGTCGCGGGCGCGCTGGGCATCAGCACCGCCATGGAGTCGTCCGCGGTGCACGACACCGCCGCGGCGAGCGCGGTGGCGGGTTCGGCCGACGGGGTGGGCGGTGCCATGGCGGGCACGATCGCCGACGACGGCACGGGCGAGACCGGCACCGCCGAGAACGCCACCAGGGCCCCCGGGCCGAAGCGCGACCAGAAGGCCGCGCCGATCAAGGAGATACCCAAGGACCAGCCCGAACGCGGCCTGGTCTACGCCGGACTGAACCTGCCCGCCGGCGACCGCTGCGCCGGTTCGCTGGAGGTGACCGGCGGCGAGCTGTGCAGCCACGGCCCGGACGCGCCGCCGAAGGACGTGGACATCCGCAAGGACGTCCCGCCGGTGGCCGCTTCCGTCGCCCAGCCGGCCCCGCTGACGCCCCCGGCCGATGCCCAACCGCCCACCGCCGCGGACCTGGTGAAGGGTTCGATGCCGGTCCTGGACGCGGCGACCAAGACGCTGCTGGCCGACGCGGCCGGTGACCAGGTGGTCGCCGCCGCGCCCGCCGCCGGCGGCCAGGGCGTCGTCTGCGAGGGCGACGGCAGTGCCGGCAACCGGGTCCAGGTGGTCTACGCGCACACCCCGGGCAACGACCGGTTCGCCCAGTACCTGGCCTCCTTCAAGAAGTGGGCCGCCGACGTCGACGTCATCTACAACGCGAGCGCCCAGGAGACGGGTGGTGTCCGGCACGTCCGGTTCGTCACCGAATCCGACTGCTCCGCCTCGGTGTTGAACATCCAGGTGTCCGACGCGGAGATGGCCGACTTCAACACCAGCAACCGTGCGATCGCGGCCCAGGGCCTCAACCGCAAGGACCGCAAGTACATGATCTTCGCCGACGCCAAGGTGTACTGCGGCATCGGCACCTTCGCCGGCGACGAGCGGCCCGGCCAGGACAACCTGAGCAACTTCGGCCCCTCCTACGGCCGGACGGACTCGGGCTGCTGGGGCGGCCACACCGCCGCGCACGAACTCGGCCACAACCTGGGCGCGGTGAGCAACAGCGCGCCCAACTCCAGCAAGGGCGGCCACTGCGTCGACGAGTGGGACATCATGTGCTACTCGGACACCCCGTACTACCCGGCGATGCGCACGGTCTGCCCGGACAACGCCAGTGACATGCGCCTGGACTGCCGGCACGACGACTACTACCACACCGACCCGGCGCCGGGCAGCTACCTCGCCACCCACTGGAACGTCGCCAACAACCGCTTCCTGATCGCCGGCGGCGGCACCGGGCCGACGCCCGACCCGACGAAGAGCCCGACCGGCTCGCCCACCCCGACGAACTCGCCGACCCGCAGCCCGTCGCCCACCGCGACCGGCGGCACCCCGACGCCCACCGGCACGCCGACCGCGACCGGTTCGCCCACCGCGGGGCCGACCGCCACCAACAGCGCCTCGCCGACCGCGAGCCCGACCGGCACCCCGAGCCCGACCGGCTCTCCGACCGGCACCGGTACCCCGACGCCGACCGGCACCCCGACCTCCACCGGTACGCCGAGTCCCACCGGATCGACCACCCCGAGCCCGACCCCGACCCCGACCGCCTCGCCCACCGGCGGCACCGGCCCGGCCATGACGGTCAGTCAGGTCACCCAGACCTCGGCCGTGTTGAGCTGGCCCGCGGTGAAGGGCGCGAACGGGTACGACGTGCTGCTGAACGGCCAGACGATCGGCACCGTCCGGGCGACCGTGGTCGGCGTGGTCCGGCTCGCGCCCGACACCGCCTACTCCGTCGCGGTGGCCGTCCGGGACGCCGCCGGAGCGGTCTCCAAGCCGGGTCGCGCGGCCTCCTTCCGCACGGCCGCCGACGCCGGGAAGCCGCAGCCCGGGACCCGCTACAGCCTGCTGAACGGCCTCACCGGCCAGGCCGCCGACCTCTGGGGCAGCTCGCTCAACGACGGCACGGTGGCCATCGCCTACCAGCGCACCGGTTACGCCAACCAGAAGTGGACCTTCGAGGACAGCGGCGCGGGCACGCTGCGGATCAAGTCCGTCCGCTCGGAGAAGTGCCTGCAGCTCGGCGGCAACCCGGTCGCCGGACAGTACGTCGCGCAGCGCCCCTGCTCGGACGCGGCCGGGCAGAAGTGGCGGGTCAGCTCCGCCGGCGGTGCGGTCGTCCTGACCGCCGACGGTTCCGAGCTCGTCCTCGGTGCCGGCAAGCGCTGGTACTACGGCGGTTGGCTGCTGGAGCTGCAGAAGCCGAACGGCCAGACCTACCAGAGCTGGAACCTGCAGAAGACCACCTGACGTCCGGGGTTCGACCCCCGATCCCCGGACCCGAGCCGGGTGCGGCCGCCGCTGACGCAGTGGCGGCCGCACCCGGCCCGTTCCACTTCACCAGGAAGACCCGCGATGTCCCGCACCCGTCAGTCCCTCGCCGCTCTGGCCCTCGCCGGGGCGGTCGTGCTCGCCCCCGCCGCAGTCCCCGCCGCCGCGCACGGGGACACCGTCCACCTGGAGGTGTCCGGCCAGGACGGCGGGCACGTGACCACCGTCGCCACCTGGGAGAACGACCACGACCCGGTCACCGAGCAGTTCGCCGGGACGCTCTCCGCCACCTCCGCCGACGGCCGGGCGGCCGGACCGTGGCGGCTGGTCGCCGTGCCGGGGCGGCCGGGTACCTACACCACACGGGAGTTCCTGCCGGCCGGGCACTGGCGGATCGTGGTGGACTGCGCGTTCCCCTCGCTCGGGCACGGTGAGCGCGAACTCGACGTCGAGACGGCCGTGATCTCCGACCCGACGCTGCCGACGCCCACCGGTCCGGGCACGGCGGGTCCCGGCACGGTGGGTCCGGGCACGGCAGGCCCGGGTACCCACGGTCCCACGGTCCGGCCGACGGCGGCGGGCACGGCTCCCGACCCCGCCGGCACCCGGACCCCGCCGGGTGCCGCCTCCGCCTCCGACGCCACTGCGGCCGCCGCCCGAGCGGACGGGTCCGAGGGGTCCGACGGGTCCGATCTCGGCACCTGGGCCGCCGTGGGCACCGCCGTGGTCGCAGTCGCCCTGGTCGGCACCGGCCTCGTCCTGCGCCGCCGGGCCCGCCGTTCCTGAGCCGCCGTTCCCGGTCCGCCGGGCCCGCCGTTCCCGAGCCGCCGTCCCCGAGTCGACCCCGGCCCGGCGGCACCCCGGCGATCCGCCGCCGGGAACCGCCGGGTGCGAACTGCTCGTCCTCCCCGCAACGGGCGTCACGGGGCGTCCGTCATGAGGCGAGGGAGCATGCGGATCGTGCGAAAGGTACTGATCACCGGCGGGGCAGGATTCATCGGAAGCACCGTGGCGTCCGCGTTGCTGGACGCGGGCATCACCCCGGTCGTCCTCGACGACCTCTCCAAGGGCCGGGCCGAGTTCGTCGAGGGCCGGGAGTTCTACCGGGGGGACATCGCGGACGCGGCGCTGGTCGACCGGATCTTCGCGGAGCACCCCGACATCGACGCGACGCTGCACTGCGCCGCCCGGATCGTCGTCCCCGAGTCGGTCGCGCGCCCGCTGTTCTACTACCGGGAGAACGTCGGCAAGACCGTCGAACTGCTGGAGTCGCTCCAGCGCAACGGCTGCACCCGGGTGGTCTTCAGCAGCTCCGCCTCCATCTACCGCCCCACCCCGACCGGCCGGGTCGACGAGAGCTGCCCGGTCGACGGGAGCAGCCCGTACGCGCGCACCAAGCAGATGATGGAGCAGGTGCTCCAGGACTGGACCCGGGGGGCCGACGCCGACGGGACGCGGGTCGTCGCGCTGCGCTACTTCAACCCGATCGGCGCCGACCCGCGGCTGCGGACCGGTCTCCAGGACCTCGCGCCGAGCCACGCGCTCGGCAAGCTGATCGAGGCGCACGTCAGCGGTACCCCGTTCACCATCACCGGTGTCGACTGGGACACCCGGGACGGCTCGGGGATCCGGGACTACATCCACGTCCAGGACGTCGCCGACGCCCACGTCGCCGCGCTGGTCCGGTTCGACGAGGTGGTCCGGCCCGGGGCCGAGGACCGCTATCGGGTCGTCAACATCGGTACCGGTGACGGCACCACGGTCCGCGAGCTGGTCGAGGCCTTCGAGCAGGCGATCGGCGAGAAGCTGGACGTCCGGGAGGCGGAGCCGCGCCCCGGGGACGTGCTCGGCTGCTACAGCGACGTGACGGCGGCGCGCGAACTGCTCGGCTGGGAGCCGCGCCGGAGCATCGCGGAGGGCGTCCGGGACGCGCTCGCGTGGCGCGCCCGCTGGATCGAGCGCCTGGCCACGACCGTCTGACGGCCGGCCGAGCGCGGCCCGTCCCGCCCCGGACCCGGCCGGTCCGGGGCGGGGTCCGGGCGGGGACGGTCCGCGCCGGGCGTTACTTGGGCTCGTCCAGGCCGTTGACGAAGTCCTTGGCCTTGCCCGTGGCGGTCTCGATGTGCCCGCTGTACTTGCCGTCCGTCCTGTCGTCGACGATCCCGGCGACCTTGTCCAGTCCCTGGGTGACGGCTCCGCTGTGCTCGCGGGCGAGGTCGGTGGCCTTGTCGGCGAGGTTCTTGAGGTGCTCGAACATGATGGTCCTTCTGTTCGTTCCGCCCGGTTCGTGTTCATCCTAGCCGCCCCTGACCTGCCGTTTTCCCGGCCGGGAGACACCGTGGTGGTGAGGTGGCGGGTGAGGCCGGGGTGAATTCGCGGGGACGGGTTTGTATGCTGCACTCTTGCTCTACAGCATTGTAGAAGTTCACCGGAGGGGCACCACGGAAGGGGTGTGGGGAATGGTCGGGCAACACGCGAGAGGCGCGGGAGGATCGGCCCCGCCGCCCCGCCCCGGTGGCACGGCGGTGGTCCTGCTGGCCGCGACCGGGCTGCCGCTGGCCGGCGCGGTCGCCGGGGAGCTGACCGGGAACGGCGGCGGTCCGCTCCTCGCCGTCGGTGCCGTTCTGGGAACCGGCGTCGCGGCGGCCCGCTGCACCCGCCCCGGGCGCTGGTGGGTCGTCATCGCCGCGCCGCCCGTGGTCCTGGTCGCCAGGGCCGGCACCGCCTGGGCCACCGCCACCGCATCCGACGCCGGATCCGATGCCGCACAGGGCAAGGCGCTCGCCTCGGCGGCGGTGCGCTGGGTGGTCGACGCCTTCCCGGTGATGGCGCTGGCCCTGGTCGTGGCGCTGTCGGTGGTCGCCGGACGAGCGGCCCTCGCGGCCCGGTCGGCCCGCACCCGCCCGACCGCGACCGCGACCGCAAGCGGGAGCGGGGCCGGGAGCGCGAGCCGGGTCCCGAGCCCGCGCCCACGTACGGTTCCGGCCCCCGGCCCGGCCCGGGTCACCCCCACCCCCACCCCGGCCGCGGTCCCCGCCGGCCGGACCGCTGACCGGAGGCGTCGTCATGGCTGAGCCCCGCACCGGGCCGTTGACCGTCGTCGGCCGGGTGCTCGCCGGCACCCTCTCGGTGGTCGTCCTCGGCACGAGCGGCCTGGTCTGGTACGAGTACCGGCAGCTCGACAGCGGCATGGTGAAGTCGGGCGCGCTCACCGAGGCCCGGAAGAACGCGCCGCCGCACCTCGACAAGTCCGTCAACCTGCTGCTCATCGGCCTCGACAGCCGCAAGGACATGGACGGCAACGATCTGCCGAAGGAGTTCGTCGAGGAGGAACTGCACGCCGGCTCCAGCGAGATCGGCGGGTACAACACCAACGCGCTGATCGTCCTGCACATACCGGCGAACGGGGGCAAGGTGACGGCGCTGTCCGTCCCGCGCGACGACTACGTGCAGACCGTCGGCGCGGACGGGAAGATGCACAAGATCAAGGAGGCGTACGGCATCGCCAAGGGCGCCGCCGAGCAGAAGCTGAGCGGCAAGGGGCTGTCGAAGCCGGAGCTGGAACGGCAGAGCCGGGAAGCCGGGCGGGCCGCGACCGTCCAGACCGTCCAGTCCTTCCTGGACATCCCGATCGACCACTTCGCGGAGGTGAACCTGATCGGCTTCTACGACATCGCCAAGGCCGTCGAGCCGATCCAGGTCTGCCTCAACAGCCCGGTCGACGACCCGATCGTGGCCCGGACGGAGACCCGCGAGGGCGGCGGGACGGGGCTGCGGCTCCCGGCCGGTGTCAGCTCGCTCGACGCCCGGCAGGCACTGTCGTTCGTCCGTCAGCGCCACCACCTCAAGAACGGTGACCTGGACCGGACCCACCGGCAGCAGGCCTTCATCTCCTCCGTCGTCTACAAGTTGAAGCAGGACGGCGTGGTCGGCGACCTCGGCCGGCTCCAGCGGCTGTTCGACGCGGTGAAGAAGGACGTCGTCATCGACGACCGTTGGAACGTCCTGGACTTCGCCCAGCAGGCGCCCAACCTGACCGGTGGCAATGTGGAGTTCAACACGCTGCCGATCACCGGGTTCAAGAACATCGGCGGTCAGGAGGTCAACACCGTCGACCCGGTCCAGATCAAGCGGATCGTCAAGCAGCTGTTCGGCCACGAGGTCCCACCGGAGGCCGCGCCCTCCGCCTCCGGAGAGCAGGTCGCGCCCGTCGTACCGGCGGCGTTCGCGGCGCCCGTCGCCACCCGGACGACGACTCCGGCCGCGCCCCGCTCCACGCACTCCCCACGCGCCGGGAGCCCGTCCGCATCACCGGAGGCCCCGTCGACCGGACCCACTGCCGAGCCGACGCCCGACCTTCCCATGCAGGGCCCCGCGGTGAAGGCCGGGGGCATCCCCTGCGTGGACTGAACCCGAGGCGCCGTCCCATGACAGCGAGCCCGTGCCGGGCCTTCCGCCCGGCACGGGCTCGCTGTCGGTCGTTGTCCGAGGACGGGGCGGGAGCCTAGTGTCGGCGGCCCCGGGTGCGCAGGACGAGCAGGCCGGTCATCAGGCAGCCGAGCGCGCCGAGGGCGAGCACCGGGAGCGCGCCGGAGCCGGTGTCGGGCAGTTTCCCGTCAGGCCCGGGGGAGTGCGTCGGCCCGGCGGTGGGCCGGTGGCCGTGGCCGTGCGTCGCCGTGGGGGAAGGGGACGCGGTGGGGCTGGGCGACGCGGTCGGGGAAGCCGTCGGGGACGGGGACGCCGTCGGTGAGGGCGAGGTCGTGGGGGACGGCGACGGCGTGGGGACGGTCACCGTGACGTCGGCGCGGCAGCGGGCGTCGCCCTCGCCGGGCGGGCAGTTGTTGCGGTACGTGGCGGAGGTGACGGTGTTGCCGAGCGCCGTGTCGGTGGTGAGCGAACTGTGCACGGTCACCGAGTAGATGATGGTGGCGCTCCCGCCGACCGGCAGGTCCCCGGTCCAGTGCAGGGTGCTGCCGGTGACGGTGACGGAGCCCAGGTCGGTGACGGCGTCACCGTTGTAGTCGGCCCGGGAGAGCACGTCGGCGAGGTCGTCGTCGAGGCTGACGCGGGGGGCGGCGACCCGGCCGGTGTTGGTGACCTCGATCCGGTAGCCGACGGTCCGGCCCGGGGTGGTGGAGGTCGGGGTGGCGGTCTTCGCGATCGAGTAGACCGGGGCCTCGACCACGGTGTTGCGCACCGTGTTGCTGGTACGGCTCTGCTCCCGCTGCGTCTGCTTGCCCCGGAAGGTCAGGCTCGCGCTGTCGTCCAGCACGGTCCCGCCGGTGGCCGCCGGGTCGACGGTGGCCCGGAAGGCGATGTCGGTGCTCGCACCCGGGGCGAGGTCGGCGACCTGGCAGGTGACGGTCTGCCCGGCGGCGCTGCAGGAGGGGTTGGAGCCCGCGACGAAGGTGGTGCCGGCGGGCAGCCGGTCGGTGACGGTGATGCCGGTGGCGGTGTCGAGGTCGGTGGTGCCGCCGTCGGCGTGCCGGTTGGCGACGGTGAAGGTGTAGGTGATGCTGTCGCCGGGGGAGACGTTGCCGGGCGGGTTGTTGTCGGTGGTACCGGCCGGGGTGTTGGCCTTGGTGATCTGCAGGTCCGGTTCGAGGGCGTCGACGGCGAGCCAGACGGCCTGCGGGTGCAGTGCGTCGCCGGCGCCGTTGATCCGCAGCACGGCCTGGGTGGCGTCGGCGGGGATCTTTCCGGTGACGTCGATCGTCCGGGCGTCGTAGCCGTAGTTGTTGACCGGCGCGGGATCGCGGGTCGTGATGTTGCTGCCGGTGCCGTCGGCGGCGACCCGGTCGATCCGGCTGGTGAAGGCGTTGTCGGTGACGACACCGGCGGGGCCGGGCATCGGCAGCAGGGTCAGGTTGTCGGTCGCGGAGCCGACCAGCAGCTCGTCGCCCGAGATCGGCACGTCGCCGTCGCCGACGGTGACGCCCATGGTGGCCGGCGGGGCGGTGGCCGGGGTGCGGATGCCCGCGAGGGTGAGCGTCGCCAGGTTGTCGGGGGAGCGCAGCAGCTGGAAGCCGTCCCAGACCTGGAGGTAGCGCAGCGGGTCGGCCTGGTCCTGGTAGGCGACCACGAGTGACCAGCCGCCCCAGCAGCCCACGTTGTTGCCGCCGAAGTTCTGCGCGGAGGAGCGCCCGGCGCACGCCTGGATGTCCGCGACGGTGTAGCTGCCCGCGCCCGCGGCCTTCACCTGGGCGGTGACGTCCTTCACGCCGGCCCCGGCCAGCAGCGGCTCGGGCGGGTTACCGCCGACCTGCTGGTCGAACCAGTCGTAGGTGTCGGCGGTGACCTGCTCGTACGAGGTGCCGCCCGGGACCTTCCAGGACACCGTGTTGCCCTTGTTGATGTCCCCGGAGGTGCCGCCGGCGTTGCTGGTGTTGGTCGGGTTGAACTGCCAGTACAGCCGGGCGGAGAGCACCTCCGCCCCGGCCGGGACGACCAGCTGGGCCGAGGACGCGTTGTTCCCCGGCGCGTTCGGGTCGGTCTTGACGTACTTGGTGCGGCCGTTGTTGGTGCCCTCGGTGTCGTTGCAGACCGATCCGTCGCTGTCGTCACAGGTCAGGACCGAGTTCGACGCCATCGTCAGGTTGCCGTGGGTCAGCAGGTCGAGCACCGGGTCGGGACCGATCGGCCGCTGGGTGCCGGCCCCGCGGACCGCCGTCTGCCGCTGCGGCAGGTCCGGCGCCGCGAAGGCCCGGTCCAGGGCGAACGGGGCCGCCAGCCCCGCCGCCAGCGGGACCGCGGCGCACAGGGCGTAGAGACGTCTGCGGTGCGGGGAGGGTCGATGAACCACGGGTTGCCTCACAACGGGCGATCGGATCGGGGCAGGTCCGTCCCACCCTCGCGCGGCCTCCGGACCGTGCGGTCCGGACACGCGGGAGCGATCACCTCATCAGCTCAGTGCCCGGGGCTCCGGGCGAAGGCGGGGCGGCTCGACGCCGCAGGCCAGGGCAGGGAGCGGTGCGGAACCGCGCCACGGACGGGCGCGTCCTGAGGCAGAGGCGAGGGGCTGGAGCGAGGGGTGGGGAAGCCGGTGGAGCGGGCACGCTGGTGGGTGTGGGTGCGGCGGGTGCTGGAGTGGTCCGGCTGGGCGGTGTCGGCGCTGTCGGCGGCCCTGCTGGCGGTCCGCTTCGGCGGGTGGGACGACGGGACGCCGCTCGCGCTCGCCGTGGTGCTGGTGCCGTACGCGGCGCTGGGCGGCGTGCTCGCGCTCGGTGTGCTGCTGGCGCTCCGCTCGTGGTGGGCGGCGGCGGTCGCCGGTGTCCTGGCGGCGGTGCAGCTCTTCTGGCTGGTCCCGAGGCTGGTGCCGGACGGCGGCGCGGCTCCGGCGGCCGACGCGCCCCGGCTGCGGCTCGCCACCAGCAACGCCTGGGTGGGGCAGGCCGATGCCGACGAGATCGTCCGGCTGGTGCGCGAACAGCGTGTCGACGTCCTCGCGATGGAGGAGCTGGGGCCGGGCGCGGTCGCGCGGCTGGACCGGGCGGGCATCGCCGAGGTGCTGCCGCACCGGGAGCTGAGGCCCGGTCGGGACACCGCGATCTACTCGCGGCTCCCGCTGACGCCGCTCGACGGCTCGGCCTCGGAGGCGGCCCGGGAGCAGATCGCGGCCGAGGTGACGGTCGGCGGTCGGACCGTCCGGCTGACGGCCGTGCACACCTACTACCCGCTGGGCGACTCCGGACGCTGGTCGGAGGACTTCGACGGACTGCGGGCGGCGGTGGCCGGTGCCACCCGCAACGCCGTCCTGCTGGGTGACTTCAACGCGACGCTCGACCACACGCCGATGCGCGCCCTGCTCGACACCGGCCTCACCGACACCCACGCGGAGCTGGGCCGGGGTGCCGCGCCCACCTGGCCGGAGTCGAACACCTACGTCCCCGGACTGCGGCCGGTGATCCAGATCGACCACGTACTGCACGGGGAGGCGCTGCGCGCCGTGTCGGTGACGGAGCACCGGGTGCGGGGCGCCGACCACCGCGCGGTGGTCGCGGAGCTGGCCGTCACCGGCTGAGGCGGGGCCGCGCGCGCCGGGCGGCCGGGTGCCGGTGCCGGACGGCACCGGGGTGCGGACCGGCCGGGGTGACACCCCGGCCGGTCCGGCCGGTCGGATCAGCCGGTGGTGTCCGTGACCGTGGGGCAGGGCGGCAGGGTGGACGGCGCGGTGGTGGCGCAGGTCGCCGTGGCCGTCGCCGGCTGCTGGGCCGAGGTGGTGGACGCGGCCGTCTTCGTGGTCGTCGTGGTGGCGGCCGGGGTGGAGGTCACCGTCGGCTTCGAGGTCGCCGACTCGGTGGAGGCACTGGTCGAGGTACCGGCCGAGGCGGACGAGGAGGTCGCACCCGAGGACGTGGCCCCGGAGGACGTGGCACCCGAGGAGGTCGCGCCCGAGGTCGACGCCGTCGCCGGGCTGCTGGACGGCCCGCTGGAACCGGAGGTCGAGCCGGACGGCGAACCCGAGGTGGACGTGCTTCCCGAGGTCGACGCCGAGGACGAGGTCGAGGCGGAGGTGGAGCCCGAGTTCGACGGGCTCGACGAGGCGGACGGCCAGGAGGTGGCGGGCGGCACACCGGGTGCCAGCGGACCTCGCGGCTCCCGGACCTCCTTGTCGACGACCTTGATCTGCCCCGTCACCCGCGCGAACCAACCGCCGGTCACGATGTCCACGAGGACGATCTCGGTCACCGGCCGGGGCGCGGCGACCACGATGATCACTGTGCTCGGCTGGAAGCCGGTCCACGGCTTGCCGACGTACTTGGCGTCCGAGACCAGCGTCGGTGCCTTCAGCGGGTTGCCGCAGCCGCAGCGCACCCGCGGCACGCCCTGCGCGTCGACCAGCACCGCGGTGCCGGCCTGGAGCACGGACTGGTAGGCGACGGCCGCGCCGCCCTGGTAGCTGTGATTGGTCACCCGGGTGTCCACCCGCAGGTACGCCGAGGTCAGCGACCGCAGGTAGCCGGGGACGGCGGACTGCTCGATGCCCTGGGCCGAGGCCCAGGCCCGGCCGGTGTCGCCGGTCGAAGTGATCGAGATCAGCCGCTCCACGTCGCAGCTCGGCTTGTTCATCGTCCCGCCGTAGACGCCGGCCGACGTCCCCTCGACGTTGTGCAGGCCGGTGCTCGCGGTGGCCGTGGCACCGGCCGTTCGGGTGGCGGTCGCCGTGGCCGGCGCCGGGGCGGGGGCCTGCACGGCCTCCGTCTGGACCGACGGGGTGAACGGCGCCGGGCCCGGGTCCTGCGGACCCTGCAGCGCGACCTCGTTCGCGGTCGGCACGGTGGTGTCGCTGCTGCCGCCACCGCCGCTGTTGTTGTTGACGATCAGCACCGCCGCCACCACGGCCAGCGCGGCGGTGCCGGCCACCAGGGCGGCCTTCCGGCCGGAGCGCCACCACGGCGTCGGACGCCCCCCGCCCGGTCCGCCGGACGAGCCGCCCGGTCCGCCGCCGCCGGACGGTCCGCCGGCTCCGCCGGAGGCCGGGCCGGACGGGGGACCGGGCGGCCCGGAGCGGCCGCCCGAGGGCGGCCCGGAGAGCGGGCCGGACGGCGGTCCGGAGGGCGGGCCGAGGGGCGGCCCGGACGAAGGCGGTTGGGAACTCATCGAGGCTCCGTTTCGCAGGCGGCCGGTCCACCCGGCCGGCGCAGGAGGCTCCTGCCACTGGGATCCATTTCTGCCCCGGGTGCCGGTCCGTCGCAACAGCAGCGGGCGGCCGACGGGAACGGCGGGCATGATCGGCGGGCGTGGCGGCGCGGGGCGGGGCGGGGCGGCGTGGGGCGACGGGACCGGTGGGCGGACAGGCGGCCAGGCGGACAGGCGGGCGGGCCGGTCCTGGGCCACCCTGGTCGCAGGCGTGGGGGCCGGAGCCGGACGCACGGGGGAGACCGAGCCGACAGGGAGGCCGTATGCACCAGCAGGCCCGTTCGAGCGGGCCGGCCCGCACCGCGGCGGCCGGACTACCCGGCGCGCTGCGCGGCTGGCTGGACGCGGTGGCGGTCGTCCTGGCCGGATTCGCCGCGATGGCGGCCGTCGCCGCGCTCGGCCTCTGGGCGGCGGGGGCGAACGACCTGCCCGGCGGGGGCTTCCCGTACGTGCTCGCCGCCACCCTCGCCCTCGCGGTCGGGGGCTCGGTCGGCCTCGACGGCGGGGCGGGTTTCTTCGCCTCCGTCGATGCCGGGATCGTCGCGATGCCGCTGTCCGTGAGCCTGGTCGGCGCGCTGGCCGTGGCCGAGGTGTTCCTGCGCCAACTGCGGTTCCGTGCGGTCGCGGGCGGCCGGGAGCTGCTCGGCCGGGCCGCCCGGACGGCGGTGGTCTGGCTGGTCGCCCTGGCCCTGCTCTGCGTCGCGGCCCGGCACACCTTCCCGGTGCCGCTCGGTGGCGGGCTGGTCGAGCAGCTCGGCGGCGCGCTCGGGATCGAGCCCGAGGTGGGCTTCCACGCGGAGCCGGCGTCCACCCTCGGCCTCGGGCTGCTCTGGCTGCTGGTGGTGCTGGCCGCGACCTTCGCCGTCTCCCGCCGGGCCCCGCTGCCGCGCTCCCTGGTGCCCTTCCAACAGGCCGTGCGCCCGGCCGGGTTCGCCATGCTGCTGGTCCTGCTCGGGTGCGTGGTGCTGGGGGTGGTGGCCGCGATCGTCACCGCCGCGGTGAACGGGAACGCCCGCGAGGTCGCCGCCGTCGCCCTGCTCGCCCTGCCCAACCTGGTCTGGCTCGCCTTCGGCGTCGGTCTCGGCGGCGAGTGGAACGGCCATCTGGTCGGCGCGATCGGACTGCCCGTGCCCAAGTCGCTGGCCGCCGTGCTGCGCGTCGGCGAGGGCCAGGAGGGCACGGTCAGCCTCGGCACGCTCGCCGAACAGAACGCCCGCGCCTGGTGGTTGCTCCCGGCGGCCGCCGTGCTGATGCTCGCCGCCGGGGTGTTCGCCGCGCACCGCGCACCGCGCGGGGTCCGGCTGTGGCAGCACGCGGTGCGGCTGGCGGCCGCTGCGGCCGTCACCGTGCTGCTGGTCGGCGTGTGGACCAGGATCTCCGCCGACTACGGCCTCTCGGTCCTCGGGGTGGGCCTCGGTGAGGGCGGTCTGGGCGACCTGCTCGGCTCCGTCCTCGGCCAGGAGGCGGGCCCGGTCGGCCCGGCCGCCGCCCTGACCGGCGGCACGCTCACGCTCGACCCGGTGCTCTGGATCACCGTGCCGCTCGCCGCCGGCTGGGGGCTGCTGACGGGCGCCCTGGGCGCCCTCGCCGCCGCCCGGCTGCCACGGCGCGGCGAGACCGGCTAGGGGTTGTCTGACAATTCGCGTCGCATCAGCGCGCGGCGTTGGGCGCCCGGCTGGGCGTGCCGCCGAAGCGTCCTCGTACTGGACGTACTTGGACGATTCGGCGGTGCGTCCAGGTGGGGGTACCTCCCGGCCGAAGGCTGGGGGAGGATGCCCGGCGTCGCGCGCGCGGCGGGAATTGTCAGACAACCCCTAGCCCTCCTCGTACTCCTCGCCGTCCCGGTCGGCGGCCTCCCGGCGCGCGGCGGCGGCCAACCGGTCGAAGGTGCGGTGCAGGACCTCCCGGCGCTCCGCCTTGTACGCGGGCTTGGGGCCCAGACCGTCGATGCTGCGCTCCCAGACGGCCAGGAAGGTCTCCTTCCAGCCCTCGACCACCTCGGCCTTCGGCAGCTCGCCGGCGGTGTGGCCGGCCTGGGCGAGGACGTGCAGGAGCTCCAGGTTGCACGGCACGGCGACGCCCCAGTACTCGTCGGGTTCGAGCTCGACCGGGTCGCCGGCCATCGCCTCGGCGACCTCCTCGACGAGGCGGCCGACGACGGCCGACAGGTGGTCCAGCGCCGCGTCGCTCTCGAAGTTCCCACTGCCCCACGTGCCCACGATCGCTCCCCTGCGTGCTGCCGTCCTCGCTGTCGACGCCATCGAAGCAGACCGGACCGACAACGGCCGCTGCCGTCGCCCGTACGCCCCGCTGCGGCGAGCCCGAGAGCTCGTGGCCGTCCTCGCCGATGTCTTTCTGCCGCGTGGGTCCGTACCTACGCGGCAACACCTATCGCATGTGGCGGCTCTTCACGACGACCTCTGCTTCGATCCGTCGGAATTGCTGAACCTGATCGGCTGTCAGGCGTGCGAACGCCTTGGCCTCGTCGACCTCGACCGGATCCTTCTCGAGGACGAACCGCAGGAAGTTCTCCATGGTGAGGATGATGTTCATCCAGTCGCCGAACAGCGGGGTGATGTCCTCCTGCAGCGGGAGCTTGTCGCTCCAGACTTGCTGTATCCGGTCGACGGGAATCGTCGGCCGGGTGAACGCCGCCAGGATGGCCGGACTTTCGGCCTCCATCCGGGCCAGTAGAAGTCGCAGGGTGCGCATCAGCTCCCGGTGGCTGCTGCGCGCCAGTTTGGAAACGATCTGGAGCTCGGTCACCTCTGTCCGGACGTGATCCAGCTGCGTGGGAATCGACAGGTTGCGCGTCTCACCCGCGGGGAGCGACCGGGCCGGACCAGCCGGGAGGGAGTCCTGGCCTTGGACGATCGGGGTCCGACTGTCGCGTTGAGCCCGGTTCAGCCGTTGCAGCCATCGTTCCGGGTCGCCGCCCCAGTGGCCTGCCAGCAACTGCATGGTGTTTCGGCTGGGGAGTCGTGGGCTCCGGTGGGCCACGACTGCCTTGACGGTCGAAACTCCGAGCCCGGTGGCCCTGACCGTTTCCGAGAAACCTCCGGCGATGCCTGCTGCGTGCCGGAGGTTTCGTAGCTGCGTGGCAAATGCCTGAACGGCAGGGTGCACCTCCGTCGGCTGCTGTTCCATACGTCTCCCGGGCGCGTCTCGATCGGTCTCGCGTTCGTCCCGCGATGGCTCGGATCGTATCGAGCGTCCGCTGCCCCGGGCATGGTGATCCCAAGGAATTGCTGCGGCGCGGAAGGCAGTGCGAGGGATGAACACGATTCGGTTGTTGATGCTGATGGTCATGGTGGAAACGGCGGTGATCGTCGGCCTTCTGCGTATGCTCCTCGATCTGCTCGACTCCCGGGGTGCCCCGGGTAGCGTGATCGCCTCCCTCAAGGCCGGTAGTGCCTGGGCGTTCTGTGCGACGCTGACGCTCCTCACCGTGTTGCTCACCTGGTACAGGTCGACCGGGAGCTGAGCCCGGCCCGGCGGGGATGCCGGGCCGGAGGCGGAGCGTCACCGCCAGTGGGAGGGGCCGGGCGGGCGGACGGCCGGGAGGGCCCAGGGGGGCGGGTCGGGGACGCCGGGGGTGGCGCCGAACGGGGGTACGGCGGCGGGGACGACCTGGGTCGGTGGGCCGGCCGTGCCCCACTGGGCGCCGGGAGGGCCGCCGGCCGGGGTGACGGTGGCCGCCGCGCGCAGCTCGGCGACGAACTGCAGGCAGCTGGCGAACCGTTCCTCGGGGGTCTTGGCCAGGGCCCGGCCGACCACCTCGTCCACGGCGGACGGCAGGTCCGGCCGGTGCTCGCGCACGGTGGGCGGCGGGTCGTTGAGGTGGGCCCAGAGCAGCGCGAGGTCGCTCTCCCGGCGGAACGGCGGTGCTCCGGAGAGCATCTCGAACACCACGCAGCCGAGGCCGTACTGGTCGCAGCTGCCGTCCAGCGGGCGTCCCGAGATCTGCTCGGGCGCGGCGTAGTCGAGGGTGCCGACGATCTGGCCGACGCCGGTCAGGCCGCTCAGCGACAGGGACTTCTTGGTGAGGCCGAAGTCGGCGAGGTAGAGGTGTTCCGGGTGCTCGCTGTCGGTACCGGGGGCGACGAGCACATTGCCGGGTTTGACGTCCCGGTGGACCAGGTCGTGGTCGTGCGCGGCGTCCAGCGCGGACGCGATCTGCAGGGCGAGCCCGGCGGCCCGCTCGACCGGGAAGGGGCCGCCCCGGGCGATGAGGCCGCGCAGGTCGCCGCGCTCGACGTAGCGCATCGCGATGAAGAGGATGCCGTCCGCCTCGCCCGCCTCGAACACGGGGATGATGTGCGGGTGGTCGATCGCGGCGGCGACCTGCGACTCGTGGATGAAACGGCGCCGGAACACCTCGTTGCGGGCGAGCTCGGGGGCGAGCAGTTTGACCGCGACGGTCCGGCCCAGCCGCAGGTCCTTGGCCCGGTAGACGACGGCCATGCCGCCGCGGCCGATCTCCGCCTCCAGCCGGTACCCGGCGACCCGCCGTCCGACCAGGCCGGCGGGCAGGCTCGGCAGCGCGAGGGCGTCGTCGTCGGGGTCCGCCGGGAGGTCGGGCCCGGGCAGGGGGGCGGGCCCGGCGGGAGCGGCCGCCGCGGTGGGACCGGCGTCGGGCACCCGGGTGGCCCGCGCGGCGGTGGCGGGGTGCGGGGACGGCTCGGCGGGCGGTTCCGGGGCGGGCGGTTCCGGGGCAGGCGGTTCCGGGGCAGGCGGCGGCCCGGCGGGCGGCTGCTCGCCGGGTGGCGGTTCCGGGGGCGTGCTCACGGCTCCACCAGTCGGGTGGGCTCGCCGGCGTCCGGCGGCGGCCCGGCGTTCGGGGCTGCGGCGTTCGGCGCCGGGGCGGCCGGCCTCCCGCTGTCGGGGAGCCGCGGCCGGTCGCCGACGGCGTAGGTGTGGAGCTGGAGGCCGTCGCAGTAGGACCAGCGGTCGTGCACCGGGTCGAACACCCAGAGCCGCTCGCCGTCGACGACCAGCCCGATCCGCAGGCCGCGCGTCCGGTCCCGGAAGGTCTCCAGGTCCACGCCGCCGGCGGCGAGGTCCTCCAGCAGCGAGCGGTAGCGGGCCAGGCCGCCCTCCGCCTCGGCGAGCGCGGGGCGCGGGTCGGCGGTGCGGGCCGGCGGGCCGGTGGCGGTGGGCGGGACCCCGGGGAGCGAGAGGAGCAGCCGGCCGTCGACCCAGGTGGTCCAGCCGTTGGAGCAGAGCACCTGGGCCCAGTCACCGGCCCGGCCGAGCAGTTGCAGCGGCAGCAGCGGGTCCAGCGGGGACGCGGGTTGCGCCGGGTCCGGGGCGGCCCAGCTGGGCAGGCCGTCGGGCGGGGCCACATGGGTGGGGCGGAACCCGAACTCGTCCATCGGCAGGGTCACTTCCGCAGGGTCGCTTCCGCTGGTCCACTTCCGCGGGGTCGCATCGGTCGGGGCGTCGGTCGGGCAACGGTCGGGGCGTCGGTCGGGGGCATCGGTCGGGTCACTTCCGCATGATCGCCGGCTCCTGCCGGCGCAGCAGGGCGAGCACGGCGACGGCCAGCAGCACCGCGAGCCCGACCAGCAGGCCCAGCGACAGCAGCCAGCCGGCCCGGTCCTGCCGGAACATCGGGTCCGCGGTGATCGCGGTCGGCAGCACGGTGTGCAGGTCGACGGTGCGGGCCATCGCGGACAGGCCCCAGCGGGACGGCACCAGCCAGGAGAACTGCTCCAGGCCGGGCACGCCGTGCAGCTTCAGCATGGCGCCGCTGAACACGATCTGCACCACGGAGAGCAGCACCAGCAGCGGCATCGTCGCCTCCTCCTTGCGGACCAGCGCGGACACCAGCAGGCCGAGCATCATCGCGGAGAAGGACAGCAGCGCCACCGCGATGATCAGCTCGGCCAGTGGTGGCAGCAGTACGCCGCTGTGCACCGTCACCCCGTTGGCCAGGGTGGGGCTGAGATCGACGCCGGCCAGGCCGACCACCGTCAGGACGGCGGCCTGCACCACCGTGATCGTGCCGAGCACCACCACCTTGGAGACCAGATAGGCCGAGCGGGACAGCCCGACCACACGTTCCCGCTGGTAGATCGGCCGTTCCTTGACGATCTCGCGCACCGCGTTGGCCGAGCCGGTGAGCAGGCCGCCGATGCAGAGCGTGAGCAGGCAGTTCAGCGCGTTGTCGGAGGAGAGCCGGCTGCCCGCCATCGCCCGGCACATCACGCCGATCAGGAACGGCAGGGCGATCATCACGGTCAGGAACAGCCGGTCCGCGGCGAGCACCGCCGTGTAGCGGCGGATCAGTGTGCCCAACTGGGCGAACCAGCCCTGCGGCTGCTCCGGGCCGATGCCGGCGGCGGCCTGCGCCGCCCCGGGAGCGGCCACCGGGACCGGCCGCGCGGGCGGCAGCGCCTCGGCGGCGACGTACCGCTCGTACTGGGGCGACTCCCGGAACCGGCGCTGCCAGGCCGCGTGGTCCTCGTTCTCGAACGCCTCGAAGGCCTGCGGCCACTCGGTGAAGCCGAAGAACGGCAGGGCCTCGTCGGGCGGGCCGTAGTAGGCGGTGCGGCCGCCGGGCGCGAGCACCAGGAGCCGGTCGCAGACGTCGAGACTGAGCACACTGTGGGTGACCACGACGACGGTGCGTCCGTCGTCGGCCAGGCCGCGCAGCATCTGCATCACCGAGCGTTCCATGCCCGGGTCCAGGCCGGAGGTGGGTTCGTCGAGGAAGAGCAGCGAGGGTTTGGTGAGCAGTTCGAGGGCGACGCTGACGCGTTTGCGCTGGCCGCCGGAGAGACTGGAGATCACCAGGTCGGCGCGGGCGTCCAGGCCGAGTTCGTGGATCACCTCGGAGACCCTGGCCTCCCGTTCCCCCTTGGCGGTGTCACCGGGGAAGCGCAGTTCGGCGGCGTAGGAGAGCGCCCGCCGGACGGTGAGCTGGGTGTGCAGGATGTCGTCCTGCGGCACCAGGCCGATCCGGCGGCGCAGCTCGGCGTAGTCGCGGTAGAGGTCGCGGCCGTCGTACAGCACGGTGCCCTCGTCGGCCGGGCGCAGCCCGGTGAGCGCGTTCAGCAGGGTGGACTTGCCGGCGCCGCTGGGGCCGGCCACGGCGAGCAGGGCCTTCTCGGCGAGCGGGAAGGAGACGTCGTCGAGCAGCACCCGCCGGTCGGAGCCGACCCGTACGACCAGGTTCTGCACATTGAGCGAGACCTCCCCGGTGTCGGTGTACTCGACGAGTTCGTCGCCGGAGAGGCAGAGCGCGAAGTGGCCGATGCCGACGATGTCCGCCGGGCCGACCGGGGACCGCTGGACCGGGCTGCCGTTGAGGTAGGTGCCGTTGTGGCTGCCCAGGTCGACGATCTCGTGGCCGCCGTCGGGCAGGGTGCGCAGTTCGGCGTGGTGCCGGGAGACCACGAGGTCCTCCAGCACCAGGTCGTTGTCGGGGGCCCGCCCGATCCGCACCGTCCGGCCGGGCAGCCTGAGCACGGCGCTGGGGCGGCGGAAGGTGCCGGAGACGGCCGGTGCGACGAGCGAGGGCCGCTCGGCCGGGGCGGCGGCGGGCAGGCCCGCGAAGGTGGCGGACGGCCCGTCCGCCGCGTCGCCGAACCGCAGCCTGGTGCCGGGGCCGACCTCCTCGGACCGGATCCGGCGACTGTCGGCGAAGGTGCCGTTGGTACTGCCGACGTCCTCCAGCTGCCAGTGGTCGGCGGTGGTGTGCAGTACGGCGTGGTGCCAGGAGACCCGGGGGTCGTCGAGGACGATCTCGCTGGTCGGGTCGCGGCCGACGTGGTACGCCCGGCGCGGATCGAGCAGCTGCGAATCCGTGTCGGTGACGAGGACCAGGGGCGGCGCGCCGGGCGCGCCCGGGCGCTCTCCCATGCTTCGGAGTCTAGCCGGGTGGCGCCCGCCCGGCCCGGTCACGCGGCATGGGTGGCGCCCGCCCGGCCCGGTCACGCGGCGCCCGCCCGGCCCGGTCGCCCGGGGTGCGGCCCGGCCGGTCGGGCCGATGCCACGCAATTGGACTGGACCACTGGATTGCCGCCCGGGTACTGCCCTATCGTTCGGGGAGATCTGTACGGTCGTCGGGGCCCTCCGTACGACACGCCACGCGAGCCCCGGGATGGATCCATTGAGCGTCTGGCCGCAGTTGCGCGACACCCGAACGGTCAGAGCCGGCGTCGCGCCCGGGACGGTGCTCCGCTGCGGCCTCGTCGACACGATGCTCGCCGACCTCTCCGTCTCGGTCGTGCTGTTCTTCGACCGGGCCCTGGACGAGGAGCGGCTCGCCGCCGGGCTGGCCCGGGCGCTGGAGCGGATCCCGGTGTTCGCCGGCCGACTGCGCACCGTGGACGGGGTGTTGGAAGCCGTCTGCGACGACTCCGGTGTGCCGATGGTGAGTTACCGGGTCGACGGCACCCTCGCCGAGTCGATGGGACGGGTCACCGCGCCCGGCGCCCAGCACGTCGACCCGCTGGACGCCCGGGCCGCCCGGACCGGCGACGGGCCGCTGTTCGGCGTCCGGGTCACCCGCACCGGCGACGGCGGCACCGTGCTCGGCTGCTCCTGGCACCACGCGATCGGCGACCTGCAGAGCTTCGCCCTGCTGCTGCGCGCCTGGTCGGCGGCGGTCGAGGGCGAGGAGCTGCCGGTGGCCGAACTCGTCGAGGACCAGGACGCGCTGCTCGACCGGGTGCTGCCCGCCGAGGACAGCGGACGGCCCGGCTTCCGGGTGCCCGGGGACGCCGAACGCCTGCTGCTGGACCGCGAGGTGGCGGCCGGGCCGCGCGCCAACCGGACCGTGCAGCTCTACTTCGGGGACGACGAGATCGCCCGGATGCGCGAGGAGTTCGGCGCGGCGGCCGGCACCAAGGTCTCCGCCGGTGACGCCGTCTGCGCCCATGTCGTGCACACCGTCAGGGAGTTGGACGGCGACCCGGAGACCCGCTGGCTCACCGTCCCGGTGAACGTCCGACGCCCGCTCGGCCTGCCGGACACCCTGATCGGCAACCTGCTCGGCGACATCCACCTGCCGTACACGCCCGCCGACGGCCCCGGCGTCCTCGCCGGGGCGCTGCGCACCGCCGTGCGGGACTACGCCGAGGAGCACCTCAACCTGCGCTCCAACCTGCGCTTCCTGGCCGAGCTGGGCCGCCCCGGGCTGGCCGGGTGCGTGCCGCTCGGTTTCGACCCGCAGCACCGCCGGTTCAGCTTCTCCAACTGGAGCCGCTTCGGCCTCTACGAGGCCAGCTTCCAGGGGCAGCGGCCGGTGTTCTTCAGCCCGACCGCCAACTATCCGCTGCCGTGGGTCTCGTGGAGCGTGGAGGGCTTCGGCGGCACCGGACTCCTCACCACACTGGTGGTCCCCGCCCGGCTGGCCGCCCGGCTGCGCGGGACGGACGGCCGGGCGGTCCTGCACCGCTACCGGGACGCGTCCGACCCGCTCCCGGCGCTGCTCGCGGCCGTGCCGAAGGTGCTCTGAACCGGCGCCCCGGCCGTCCGAACCGGTGCCCCGGCCGTAGACCGGCCGGGGCACCGAACGCCGACCGAAGGCCGAACGAACGCCGACCGGGGGCGGCCGCGGCGGCCGCCCCCGGAGGGTGTTCTCCCGGTTGTCGCGGGACCTACTTCATGGCGGCGCGCAGCGCGTGCCGCAGCTGCTCCCGCTCCGGCTGCAGCGCCCGGTCCAGCGCGGGGGCGAACGGCAGCACCGTGCCGTCCGGGCGGGTGATCCGGCGGGGCGGGGCGGTGAGCCGGAACTCCTCGGCGGCGGTGGCCAGTACCTCCGCGCCGATCCCGCAGCTGCGGTTGGAGTCGTCGATCACCACCAGCCGCCCGGTGCGCTCCAGCGACTCGCCCAGCGCGGCCCAGTCGAACGGGTACAGCGTGCGCGGGTCGAGCACCTCGACCGAGATCTCGCCGGCGAGTTCCTCCGCCACCGCCAGGGCGTCGTGCACCAGGTGCCCGACCGCGACCAGGGTGACGTCGGTGCCGGCCCGGTGCACCCGGGCCCGGCCGAGCGGCACCGGGACGAGGTCCCAGGTGACGGTCTCGCGGACCGGCAGCGCGGCGGCCGGGGCGAACACCACCACCGGGTCGGGGTCCTGGATCGCCGAGCGGAGCAGCCCGTAGGCGTCGGTCGGCGTGGCCGGGACGACGGTCTTCACCCCCGAGTGCGCGAACAGGCTGTAGGGGTGGTCCGAGTGCTGGCCGGCCCAGCCGGTCCGGGAGCCGGAGCCGGGGACCAGACAGGTGAGCGGGACGCCCGCCTGCCCGCCGCTCATCAGCGAGAACTTGTGTGCCTGGTTGACGAGTTGCTCGAAGACCAGGAACAGCAGGGACGGGATCTGGAACTCCAGCACCGGCCGCCGCCCGGCCAGCGCCGCACCGACCGCCATCGCGGTGAACGCCTGCTCGGAGAGCGGGGTGTCGACGATCCGCTCCGACCCGAACCGGTCCAGCAGCCCGAGCGTGGGCCCGGCCATCCCGGCGCCGATGTCCTCGCCGAACACGCAGACCGAGGGGTCGGCGTCCAGTTCGTCGGCGAGCGCCCGGTTGAGCGCCTTGGTGTACGACAGTCTCATACGACCGCCCCCGCCCGGGGCCGCAGGCCGGAGGCGTACAGGTGGTCGGCGGCGCCGGCCGGGTCGGGGTGCGGCGAGGCGAGCGCGAACTCCTCGGCCGCCGCGAGTTCGGCGGCGACCTCGGCGTCCAGGGCGGCGGCGAGCCCGGTGCCGAGCGCGGTGGCGGCCCGGGGGAGCGGGTCGCGTTCGCGCCAGGCGGCCACCTCCTCGGTGGTGCGGTAGTGCAGCTTCATCAGCCGTTCCATGGTGTGGTGGCCCTCGAACCGGTAGGTGCGGCATTCCAGGAAGCTCGGTCCGCCGCCGTTCCGGGCGCGGGCGACGGCCTCCTCGGCGGCGGCCCGCACCGCCTCGGTGTCCATGCCGTCCACCTCGGTGGCCGGGATGCCGAAGGCGGCGGCCCGACCGGTCGCGCTGCCCGCGACCGCGGTGCCGGCCGGCAGGGTGGTGGCGTAGCCGTTGTTCTCGCAGACGAAGAGCACCGGCAGCCGCCACATCGCGGCCAGGTTGAGCGACTCCAGCAGCACGCCCTGGTTGAGCGCGCCGTCGCCGAAGAACGCCACCGCGACCGCGTCCGAACCGGCCTGCCGGTCGGCCCAGGCGGCGCCGACCGCGATCGGGGCGCCGGCGCCGACGATGCCGTTGGCGCCGAGGATGCCCAGCCGCAGGTCGGCTGCGTGCATCGAGCCGCCCCGGCCCCGGTTGGACCCGCCGACCCGACCGGCGAGCTCGGCCAGCAGCCGGGCCGGGTCGAGGCCGCGGGCCAGCACATGGCCGTGGCCCCGGTGGGTGGAGGCGAGCCGGTCGCCCGTGCCGAGCGCGGCGCAGACGCCGACCGCGACGGCCTCCTGCCCGATGTAGGGGTGGATGCCGCCGGTGATCACCCCGGACTTGACCAGCCCGAGGGCCCGCTCCTCGAAGGAGCGGATCAGCCGCAGCATCCGGTACCGCCGCTCGGGCGTGTCGAGCGCCGCCACGACGGGCGGGGCATCGGCCGAAGGGATGGCGGCCGAAGGGGCGTCGGCGGGCGGGACGTCGGCGGACGGGGCGGCATCGGCCGACGGGACGGCGGGCGCGGTCACGGGCGCGGTGCCGGCGGGAGCCCCAGGCGTCACAGCGCTCCCCGCCAGACGGTCGGGCAGAAGTCCGGGTCGGCGTAGTCGGGCCGGCCGTCGGGGGTGCGGCGGACCAGCACGTCGTGGTTGTAGACCACCGGCCCGCCGTCGGGCCGGGTGGCGGCCTGGTACGCGTTGCCGCCGTCCTGGAGGTGCAGCGACACCGCCCGGCGCGGGTAGGAGGCCAGGTTGGGGCCGCTGCCGTGGTACGTGCGGCAGTGGTGGAAGCTGACGTGCCCGCGCGGGATGATCATCGGGATCTTGCGGACCTCGGTGCCGTTGTACTCCGCGTTGGCGTCCAGGATGGAGTCCAGCTCGGAGTTGTCGCGCTCGGCGAAGTGCCGGGTGGAGTCCTCCCCCGAGGGAAGCTCCTTCCAGCGGTGGCTGCCGTCGACCATGGTGATGGTGCCGTTCTCCTCGCCGCAGTCGTGGAACGGCAGGAAGGCGGTCAGCATCCGGTCCGAGGAGGAGGTCTGCCAGTAGTGCTTGTCGAAGTGCCACGGCACCTGGTTGCTGGGCTCGCCCGGCACCGGGGGCTTGTAGATGAGGGTGGCCTGGAAGATCCGGGTCTCCTCGGCCTCGGCGAGCAGCGCCGCGACGGCGCCGAGCAGCGGCTTGCGCAGGATCGCGCCGATCGCGTCGCTCTCGTAGTGCACGTAGTCGTTGTGCCGCTGGACCGGGCCGTCCGCGGCCGACCAGGAGGCCAGCCGCGGCGGGCGGACCGGGAGGTCGCGGTCGCGGTGGCCGGTGTAGTAGTGCTCGGTGGCGGCCTGGAGGGTGTCCAGCTCCTCGTCGCTGAACAGCCGGCGGGACAGGTACCAGCCGTGCTCCAGGTAGCCGGCCACCTCCTCGGGGGTGGGCAGCAGGGCGCGTTCGGCCTCGGTGAGGTGGAACTCGGGTGCGGTGGTCATGGGGGTCGGGCCTCCTCTTCGGGCGGTGCGGGTGGAATCAGACGGAGGCGGCGGCGCGCTGCCGTTCGACGGCCTCGTACAGGGCCTTGATGTTGGCGGTGCCGAAGGTGCCGGCGCCCTGGCGCTCGATCAGCTCCACGAAGTACGTCCGCCGCGGGTGGGTGGACCGGGCGAAGATCTGGAACAGCTGCCCGCCGTGGTCCTGGTCGACCAGGACGTCCAGTTCGCGCAGGGTCTCGACCGGGATGGCGGTGGTGCCGAGCCGCTCGGCGAGCGCGTCGTAGTACGTGCCGGGCGTGGTCAGGAACGCCACACCGCGCTCGCGGGCGCCGCGCACGGCGGTGGCGATGTCCGCGGTGCGGAAGGCGAGGTGCTGGACACCGGCGCCGTCGTGGTCGGCGAGGAAGGTGTCGATCTGGCCGGCCCGGCGGCTGGTGTCGGGCTCGATCAGGGTGAAGGTGACCTCGCCGGAGGCGCTCTGCACCACGCTGGAGTCCATCGCCTGCTCGCCGACCTCGATGTACTCGCCGAAGATCCGGTGCATGCCGAGCGCGGCCTCGCAGAAGCGCACCGCGTCCGCCAGTTGGCCGGCCGGCAGGCAGATCGCGGCGTGGTCGAGGGCGTCCAGCAGCTGCGGGCCGTCCCCGGTGGTCCCGGCCGCGGTCGGCACCTCGGGGACGAACCGCAGGGCGGTGTCGCCGAAGCCGGCGACCAGGCCGCCGGCCCGGTCCAGGACGCGGGCGCCGTGCCGCTCGGCGCGGTCGAGGGCGGCCTGCGGGTCGGGGCAGGAGAGCGCGAGGGCGGCCACGCCCTCGCCGTGCCGGGCGGCGTAGCGGGCCACCGGGTGCTCGGGGTCGGCGGCGGAGCGCAGCAGGAACCGGATGCTGCCCTGGCGCACCAGGACGGTGCGGGCGTTCGCGGACTCGGCCGCGGCCAGCTGTTCCGGCTCGGGCGGGACGGCGGTGAAGCCGTAGTCGGCGCAGAGGTCCGCCGCGGTGGCGTCGGCGTCGGCGCTGTGGTACTCGACGTGGGCTATGGACTGGATGGACAACGGGATCTCCCCGGGGGATCGCGAGTTGACGAGTGGCCTGGCCCGGATGTCCGCGTGCTGCGGCGCGGTTGCGGCGTCAGCGGAGGGACGGGGTGGAGGCGGGCTCGAAGACCAGGCTGAGGTTGTGCCCGCCGAAGGCGAAGGCGTTGCTCAGGGCCGCGGTGAGCGGGCCGGTGCGGGCCGCGCCCCGGACGTGGTCCAGGTCGCAGGCCGGGTCCGGCTCGTTGAGGTTGACGGTCGGTGGCAGCGTCCCCCGGGCCACCGCCAGGGCGGTGACCGCTGCCTCCAACGCGCCTGCGGCGCCCAGCAGATGACCGGTTGCTCCCTTGGTGGAGCTGACTGCGGGGGTGTGTCCGCCGAAGACGGCCCGCAGGGCGGCGGTCTCGGCGACGTCGCCGAGCTTGGTGCCGGTGCCGTGGGCGTTGACGTAGCCGATGTCGGACGGGCCCAGCCCCGCGTTGGCGAGGGCGGAGCGCATCGCGTCGGCGGCGCCCGCGCCGTCGGGGCGCGGCATGGTCGGGTGGTGCGCGTCGGTGGAGGCACCCCAGCCGGTGAGTTCGGCGTAACCGGCGGCGCCGCGGGCGGCGGCGTGCTCGGGGCTCTCCAGGATCAGTACCGCGCTGCCCTCGCCCAGGACGAAGCCGTTGCGGCGGCTGTCGAACGGCCGGCTGGCCTGCCCGGGGTCGTCCCAGCCGGAGGCCAGGGCACGGGCGTTGGTGAACGCGGCGGCGATGGTGGGGTGCAGCGAGGACTCGGTGCCGCCGCACACCACCACGTCGGCGTCGCCGGAGCGGATCAGGCGCAGGCCCTCGGCGACGGCCTGGGCGCCGGCCGCGCAGGCGGTGACGATGGCCGTGCTGAAGCCGCGGATGCCGTGCTTGATGGCGATCCGGGCGGTGGCCATGTTGGAGAGCATGCCCGGCAGCAGATAGGGGCTGACGCCGGGGCGGCCGCGTTCCGTGCGCCGCTGAGACTGCTGCTCGAAGGTCTCCAGGCCTCCGCCGCCGGTGGCCAGCACCACGGCGGTGCGGTGCGGGTCGGCGTCCCGGCCGACGACCAGACCGGCGTCGGCCAGGGCGTCGTCGGCGGCCGCCAGGGCGAGCAGCACGAAGCGGTCCACGCAGCGGGTCTCGGTGGGCGGCAGCACCTCGCGGCCGTCGATCGCCGGGGCGATGCCGGCGGCGTTCAGCCAGCCGTGGGCGGCGTGGCCCTCGGGGACGGCGCGGATGCCGGAGCGGCCCGCGGTGAGGGCGTCGAAGACCTCGGCGGGCTTGCGGCCGAGCGGGGTGACCAGGCCGATGCCGGTGACCACGGCGCCCGGGCGGCGTCCGGCGCTCATCGGGCGGCCACCGCGGCGGCGACGGGCGCGGCGGCGACCGAGTCGAGGTAGCGCTGCCGCAGCAGCACCTTGCGGACCTTGCCGGTCGGGCCGAGCGGGATGTCGTCCCCGCCGACCACGAGCACCTGTCGGACGGTGGCCGCGGCGGCGGAGTCCAGGGCGGCGGTGACGCTCGCGGTGCGGTCGGCGTCCGGGTCGGCGCCGGCGGCGAGGACCAGCAGCACATCGGTGACCACCCGGTCGCCGTCGCGCACCGCGACCACGGTGCAGTCCAGCACGTCGGGGTGGGCGGCCAGCACCCGTTCCTCCGACATGGCGGTGAACAGCCGCTTGCCGTCGCCGAGTTCGACCGAGTCGACGGCCCGGTCGACGTGGTAGTAGTAGCCCTCCTCGTCCCGGTACATGAGGTCGCCGGTGAGGAAGCGGCCGCGGAGCCGGGTGCGGTAGGTGGTGGCCGAGTCGTTCCAGTAGCCGAGCGCCAGGGTCGGTGAGGTGGTGGCGAGTTCGCCGACCTCGCCGGGGCCGAGCGGCTCGCCGTCCGGGCCGACCAGCTCGCAGTCGACGAACGCGTGCGGGCGGCCGACGCAGCGGCCGTAGCGCTCGGTGCCGGGTCCGTGGGTGATGAAGAAGTGCGAGTGGCCCATCTCGGTGGAGCCGAGGCCGTCCACGAACAGCGATCCCGGCACCCTGACCCGGCCCTCGCGGGTCACCGACTCACGGCTGCCGGCGGCGACGAGGCGGCGGATGTGCACCTCGTGGGCGCAGTCGCCGGTGTTCCACCAGAGTGCGACGGAGTCCAACTGCCTGGCGGTGAGGTCGTGGTGGGCGAGCTCGGCCCAGGTGGCGGCGAAGCCGACCACACCGCTGGGGCGCCACTGCTCGATCGCGTCCAGCACTCCGGCGCCGGACTGGCTGGAGAGCACGGCGAGTTGGGTGTGCGAGGCGAGCGAGAGGTTGACCGCGATCAGGGTGGCGGCGTGCGGGGCGGGCAGCGCGCTGAGCATCCGCTCCTGTCCCTGCGGGCGGGGCAGCCGGGCGCGGTGGCGGATCGCCGCGTAGAGGCTCGCGTGCGAGTGGACGACGGCCTTGGGGAGGCCGGTGGTGCCGGAGGAGTGGGTGATCGCCACCGGGTCGTCGGCCGAGTGCCGGTAGGGCGCGGGGGCGGCCGCGGGGTCGCCGGCGCCGAGCGTCGCGATCTCCGGCAGCGCGGGGGCGCCGGTCTCGTGGCCGGCCAGTGCGGCCAGGTGCGGCGGGTCGGCGAGGACGCCGACCGGGCCGAGCTTGGCGATGTAGCGGGCGGCCCGCTCACCGTCCAGGTTGGGGTTGAGCAGCGCGGGGATGGCGCCGATCCGGGCCAGCGCGAGGAAGGCGAGGACCTGGTCGGCGGCGTCGCCGGCGTACACCACGACCGGGTCGCGGCGGCCGATGCCGAGGGCGTGCAGGGCGGCGGCCCGGGCCCGGACGGCGCGGTCCAGCTCGGTGAGGGTCAGCGGGTGCCAGGCGGGGTGGTCGTCGACCGGGGTGTCGAAGGTCAGCAGCGGCTCGTCGAGGCCGAGGCCGAGTTCGACGCGGCGGGTGAGGACGTTGCCGGCGCCGACGGCCGGGTCGTCCGCCAGCAGGGTGCGGATACTGCGGATGCTCACGGGGTGGATCCCTCCCGAGGTGCGGGCGTGCGGGCGTGCTGCGGCGGGACGCGGCGGGCGGGGGACCGCTCGTGCCGCTGGGTGCGCAGGGGGTGGGGCGGGGCGTTCGGCGGGTTCGGGTCGGTGCTCCGGTCGGTTCGAGATCCGGGTCAGGCGGTGGTGACCAGCAGGGCCACCGCCCGGTCGGGGCGGTCGGTGCGGTCGGTGCCGCGGTCGTGGGCGTCGTCGTCGGCGCCGTCGTCGGCCTGCTCGGCGGCGATGACGAGCACCTGGTCGGCGTCGCCGTCGGCGAGCAGCAGTTCCGCCAGGTCCAGCGCGTCCTGGGGGACCCGTCCGGGCGGCGGGGGCTGGCGCGGGCAGATCGCCACCACCGGGCCGGTCAGGCCCCAGCGGGCGGCGATGTGGCCGAGCACGGCGTTCGGGTTGGACTGGAAGAACAGCAGCGGGGGCATCCGCCGGGCGGTGTCGGCGGCGGCCTCCTCGATGGCCCGGGCGGTGGCGAGGTCGCCGCTCGCGCTGGCCAGCAGCAGTGCCGTCCGGCCGGGCGCGGGGGCGGTGCCGTGCCGGGCCCGCAGGCAGCGCTCGGCGGTCTCGGCCACCAGCGGGTTGAAGCTGGACGCGGAGAAGCCCGGCAGCGGCGGCAGTTGCTCGGGTCCGTCGGCCTCGGGGTCGGGCCAGGCGGCCTCGGCGAGGATGCGCAGCGCGGTCATCGGGCGGCCACCAGGAGTGCGGTGTTGGCGCCGCCGAAGGCGGAGTTGAGGGTGAGCGCGTAGCGCGGCCGGGCGGTACGCGGACCGTCCAGGACGAGGTCCAGGCCGATGTCCGGGTCCGGGCCCAGCCAGCCGGCGTTGACCGGCAGCAGGCCGTCGGTCAACGCGCCGATGGTGACGACGAGTTCGAGCAGTGCCGAGGCCTCCAGCGCGTGGCCGTGCACGGCCTTGCTGGAGCTGACCGGCAGTCGGTCGGTGTGCCGGCCGAAGACCCGCCGCAGGGCGAGGGCCTCGGCGTGGTCGGAGAGGGTCGAGCCGGTGCCGTTGGCGTTGACGTAGTCGACCTCCTCCGGCGCGATCCCGGCCCGGCCGAGCGCGGCCTCGATCGCCCGGGCCACGCCGTCGCCCTCGGGTTCGGGGCGGCAGACGTGGTGGGCGTCGCCGGCCCGGCCCCAGCCGGCCAGCCGGGCCAGCACGGGGGCGCCGCGCCGTTCGGCCTCCGGCTCGGCCTCGACCAGCACGGCGACCGCCGCGTCACCGAGCAGGGTGCCGCTGCGGCCGGTGCTGAACGGGCGCAGCTCGCCGTCCCGGGCGAGGGCCCGGCCGGCGTCGAAAGCGGCGAAGACGCCCGGTTCGACCAGGTGTCCGGCGGCGACCAGGACCCGGTCCCGACGTCCGGTGGCGACCAGCCGGGCGGCGTCCGCGACGGCCGTTCCGGCGGCCACGCAGGCGCCGGTGTAGGCGCGCAGCACCCCCGGGCCGCCCCAGCGGGCGGTGGTCCCGGCGGAGACCTCGGCCAGGGCCGTCCTGGTGTGCCGGTCGCTGTGGAGGGCGAGCAGCACGGGCGGGCCGCCGTCGGGACCGGCCGGGTCCAGGCCGGCCCCTCGGCAGGCCTGGCCGACGGCGGCGAGCACCGCGTCGGCGAGCGGACGCGGCTCGGGCAGCAGCGCGGCGCGGGTGGTGCGGCGGGCGGAGACGTCGAACCGGGTGACCGGGCCGAACGCGGCCTTGCCGTGCACGACGGCCTCGGCCAGCGCGGTGGTCCCGTCGCCGGCGGCGCTGAGCACGCCGACGCCGGTCACCACGGGCCGGACGGCGGTCGGGGCGTGGCGGTTCATGGCCGCGCGGCTCCCGCGGTGACGGCGGCGTCGGCGGCGTCGGTGCGGTCCGGGCCGGCGCTGTCGGAGGGCGCGGCGGAAGTACCGCCGCCGGCCGCGAGGACGGCCGCGCGGAACACCGCGACGGCGTCGTCCACCGTCCGGACGGCCTCGAACGCCTCGTCGTCCAGATCCGGCTCGATGCCGTAGCGCTGCTCGAACTCGGCTATCAGCCAGGTGAGTTCGAGCGAGCCGAGTTCGTCGGGCACGTCCTCGGCGGCGCGCTGCCCGAACGCCGCGAGCATCTCCAGGACCTCGGCCCGGTCGGGGCGGGCGAGGTCGGTCACGCCGGGCTGCCCGAGGTGGCGGTGGCGGCGGTGATCCGGGCCTCGACGTCGGCGGTGAACTGGTCGAGCGTCATCAGCGCGGTGGTCTCCATCTCGTCGAGGTCGAACTTGACCCCGAACTCGTCCTCGACCTGGACGGAGAGGTCGGCGAGGGCGAGCGACTCCAGGTCCAGGCCGGCCGGCCCGAGGTCGGTGTCGCCGGTGACGCCCTCGACGTCGTACTGCATCTCGGCCAGTGCGGCGAGGACGAACGCGCGGATGCGGTCCTGCATGGTGTGCTCCTTGTGCCCGGGCGCAGGCGGTGCGCACGGGGTCGTCGGGGAGGGGAAAGCCGTCCTTCGGGGCGGACCCGGGTGCCCGCGGGCAGGTTCTGGCTGCCCGTCGGGGAATCCCGCCCGGCCCTTCCGGGTGGTTCGTGGCGGCCGGGACGCGAGGTCCCGCCCGGTGGCGTGGGTCGGCGTGCGGGCGGGCGCGCCGGGTCGCGGCGCGCCCGCCTCAGCCGGCGGCGGCGCGCAGGGCGGCCGGGTCGCGCAGCAGTTTGCCGGTGGCGGTACGGGGGAGCTGGGGGAGGAAGGCGAGCCGGCGCGGCCGCTTGTAGGCGGCCAGCTGCCGGGCGAGCCCGTCCTGGACGAGCGCCCGGTCGGCGCCGTCCTCGGCGGAGAGGTAGGCCTCGATCGCGCCCTCGTCGAAGACCACGACGGCCTCCCGGACGTGGGGGAGCGCGGCGAGGGTCTGCTCGACCTCGGTGAGGTCGACCTTGAGGCCGCCGATCGAGACCTGCGAGTCCCGGCGGCCGAGTACGGTGACCCGGCCGGTGCCGGGGTCGAGGGTGGCGGCGTCACGGGTGTGCAGCCAGCCGTCCGCCCAGCGGGTCGGGTCGTCGAGCCCCGGGTAGGGGGAGGCGGCGGTGCGCAGCCGCAGTTCGCCGTCGACGAGCCGCAGTTCCATGCCGTGCACGGGCTGCTTGGCCGGGTGCAGGGTGCCGTCCAGGTCGGTGGCGATCACCCCGAGCTCGGTCATCCCGTACATGGTGCCGAGCGGCACGCCGTAGCGGGCGGTGAAGGTCTCGGACAGGCCGGGCCGGACCAGTTCGCCGGCGACCACCATGCGCCGCAGCTGCGGGAGTTCCGGCGGATCGCTCGCGCCGGCCAGCAGTTCGGCGTGGAACGGCACCCCGATCACGGTGGTCGGGCGGTCGTCGGCGGCGACCGTGCCGAGGATGCCGGCCGCCGTCATCCGGTCCGGGACGGTGAGCGGCGCGCGCGCGTGCAGACTGTTGAGCAGCCCGCCGACCAGGCCGAGCACGTGCACCACCGAGGACAGCAGGACCACCCGCTCGCCCTCGCCGGGGAACGTCACCAGCCTCCGGTAGCAGTCGAGTTCGCGGATCAGGTCGCTCGCGGTGCGGGCGATCACCTTGGCCGGTCCGGTCGAGCCCGAGCTGAGCTGGACCAGCGCGTGGCCGGTCCCGGCGGGGCGGCCGTCGGGCCGCTGCACGGCCACCGGGTCGACCACGGAGTAGCCGCGCAGGGCGGACGCCGCGGGCCGCCCGGCGGAGCCGACCAGCACCTGCGGGCGCAGCCGGGCGACCGCCTGCTCGACCTCGTGCTCGGTCAGCCGGTGGTCGAGCAGTGCCACCTGGGCCCCCAGCCGCCAGGCGGCCAGGAGCACGGCGACGAAGCCCAGCGAGGGCGGCAGCCGCAGGGCGGCGGTGCCGCCCGGGCCGAGCCCGGCCGAGGCCAGTCGTTCGGCCTGCTCGGCGACCAGCGCGCGCAGGGCGTCGCGGTCGACGGGTGTGCCGAAGCGGAGGCACTCCTCACCCCCGGGTCCGGCCAGCAGCACCCGGTCGACCCAGTCGGCGGGAGCATCGGCGTGCGGGGGTGAGAAGGGCGCCGGTGAAGAAGAGGAAAAGCCGGTCAACGCCACTCCACACGTGAGGAGATTTGTCATGGACACTTGGTCGCTACTTTCCCGGGCCGTGGCCGACACCAGGCAATACGTCCAATTCCGTTGCCAGACGATTGCACAGACGATTGGTCAAATCAAGGTCTATACCAATCAGGTCCAGACCTCCTACGCTGCCGATCCGTGGGCCGGTCCGAACGCGGCCGGTCCGGGAACGAGGACGCCCGTGGCACCACTTGGACTGGCCGGGATCGAACGCGCGGCCCGCGATCAACTTCCCCCGGAAATCTGGGACTTCGTCGAAGGCGGCAGTGGTGCGGAACGCACCGCGGCGGCGAACCGGGAAATGTTCGGACGCCATGCGTTCCGCCCGCGCGCGCTCGTCGACGTCTCCGAGTGCGCCCAGGCGGTCGACCTGCTCGGCGCAACGCTGCGCCTCCCGGTGGGAATTGCCCCGATGGCCTACCACCGGTTGGTCCATCCGGACGGGGAAACAGCGACCGCCCGGGCGGCCGGAAAGGCCGGTGCGCTGCTCGTCGCCGGAATCTTCGCCAGCCGCACCCTGGAGGACATCGCCGAGGCCGCCACCGGCCCGCTCTGGCTCCAGCTCTACTGGCTGCGCCGCCGGGAAGCCCTCGCCGCCCTGGTCGAACGCGCCGAGGCGGCCGGATACCGGGCCCTGCTGCTCACCGTCGACGCCCCCCGGATCGGCCGCCGGCTGCGCGACCTGCGCAACGGCTTCGCCGTCCCGCCCGAGATCCGCGCGGTGAACCTCGACCCCGCCCTGATGGCCGCCAGCCACCGCGCGAGCCGGGGCAGTTCGGGCATCGCCGAGCACGCCAGGGAGCAGTTCGACCCCACCCTGACCTGGGCCGACCTCGCCTGGCTCCGCGAACGCAGCCGGCTGCCGCTGGTCCTCAAGGGCGTGCTGACCGCCGAGGACGCCCGCCGCGCCGCCGACCACGGGGTGGACGCGGTCGTGGTCTCCAACCACGGCGGCCGCCAGCTCGACGGCGTGCTGCCCGCCCTCGCCGCACTGCCCGAGGTCGTCGACGCCCTGCCGCCGCACATCCCGGCACTGCTCGACGGCGGGGTCCGGAGCGGCGCCGACATCGCCGTCGCGCTCGCCCTGGGCGCCCGCGCCGTCCTGGTCGGCCGACCGGTGTTCTGGGGCCTGGCCACCGGCGGCGAGGCCGGCGTAGGACAGGTCCTCGACCTGCTGCGCGACGAACTGGACCACACCATGGCCCTGTTGGGCCGCCCCTCGGTCGCGGACCTGGACCGCACCGCCCTCGCCCCCTGGCCGCTCTGACGGTGCGTGCATCGATCGCCCCCGACCCGCTGGCCACCGCCCCGACCGCCACCCCGACTTCCGTCCCCACCGCCGCGACCGAAAGAGCGAGACCATGAACAGACAGGACGCCTTCCCCGGCTGGGACTGGGAGGACCCCGACGGCCTGGCCGAGCAGCTCGACCGCTTCAGCGCCGACGTCGCCACCTGCCGCAGCCTCGAACCGGCCGACGGCGGGCTCCCGTTCGACCACCAGGACTTCACCGCCCTCGGCCTCACCGGCATCGAGTTCGCCGCCTTCAGGACCGCCCACCCGGGCGGCCTCGGCAGCGACCTCACCGCGCTCCGCGGTCCCGGCACCGTCACCGAGCCGGGCACGCTCTACCGGGTCGACGGTGACCGCTGGTTCACCCAGCTCGACATCTCCCGCCCGCTGCCCTTCGCCGACGCCAGCGTCGACTGGGTGTACGGGGAGCACCTGATCGAGCACGTCACCATGCCGGTGGCGATCGGCTGGCTGCGCGAGGCCCGGCGGGTCCTGCGCCCCGGCGGCGTCCTGCGCGTCACCACTCCTGACCTGGCCCGCTACCTGAACGGCTACGCGACGGGCGACGGCTTCCTCGCCAAGCACCACCGCCGGCTCAGCACCATGGGCTTCGGCCCGCCGATGCCGAAGCGCCCGGCGTTCCTGGTCAACCAGATCTTCCGCTACTACGGCCACCAGTGGATCTACGATCTGGACGAACTGCGGTACGTCCTCACCGAGGCCGGCTTCGAGGAGGCGCGGATCCGCCACTGCGCCTACCGCGAGGGCGTCCGCGCCGACGTCGCCGACCTGGACACCGCCTTCCGCACCGACGAGACCATCTACGTCGAGGCCGACCGCTGACCCGACGGCCGCCACGGCCGCCGAACCGAGGCCGTCCCGGCTGCCGACCCGACCGACGGCTGCCGACCCGACCGCCGGCCGCCCACCCGACCGCCGGCCGCCGCCACGGCCGGACCGCCGTCCCGAGGAACCCCGATGCCCCTGCACCCCCAGGCCCAGGCCCTGCGCGACCGCCGCGCGAGCGCCGGAACACCCCCGCTCTACCGGCTCACCGTGGCCGAGGCCCGCGCCGCCGACCTCGCCGACATCCGTGCCGCCGCGGGCACGCCCGAGCCGGTCGAGGCCGTCGAGGAGCACCTCCTCGCCGGCCCCGGCGGCGAGCTCACGCTCCGGCTCTACCGGCCCGCACCGCCCGCCGACGGCGGCCGCCCGCCCGTCCTGCTCTACCTGTTCGGCGGCGGCTGGACCCTCGGCTCGCCCGACACCAGCGACGCGATCTGCCGCGCGCTGACCAACGCCGTCGGCTGCGCCACCGCCTCCGTCGGCTACCGGCTGGCCCCCGAACACCCCTTCCCCGCCGCCGTCCAGGACTGCGCCGCCGCGGCGGACTGGCTCGCCGCCCACGGGGAGGAACTGGGCCTCGATACCGGGCGCCTCGCCGTCGCCGGTGACAGCGCGGGCGGCAACCTGGCCGCCGTCCTCGCCCTGCTCGCCCGCGACCGGGGCGGCCCCGCGCTGCGCCACCAGTTGCTCGTCTACCCCAACACCGACGCCCGCGCCGACACCCCGTCGCTGCGCGAGCACGACGACCCGGCGCTGTTCAACCGCCGCTCGGTCGCCTGGTACTGGGGCAACTACCTGGCCGACCCGGCCGACGGCGACCACCCGCACGCCTCCCCGCTGCGGGCCCCGGACCTGACCGGACTGCCGCCCGCCACCGTCGTCACCGCCGAGTACGACCCGCTGCGCGACGAGGGCGAGCAGTACGCCGAGGCGCTGCGCGCGGCCGGGGTCCCGGTGGAGCTCCGCCGCTGGGAGGGCATGCCGCACGGCTTCTTCGCCATGACCGGCACCCTGGACGGCGCCGCCGAGGCCCAGGCGTACGCGGCCGCGCGGTTGCGCGAGGCCCTCGCGTGAGCGCCCCGGCCGTCCCGGCCGCTCCCGCCGCTCCGTCCGGTGCGGCCGCCACCGGTCCCGTCACGCTTCCGCTCGCGGAACTGCACGGCTCGCTCGCGGACCCGCTGCTGGACGCGATGACCTTCCTGAACGAGGTCACCACCCGCTACCCGCAGGCGATCTCCTTCGCCCCGGGCCGCCCCTACGAGGGCTTCTTCGAGCCCGAGGACGTCCCCGCCTACCTGGACGCCTACCTCGACCACCTGGCGGCCACCGGCCTGGACCGCGACGTGATCCGCACCACGCTGTTCCAGTACGGCCCGACCAAGGGCATCATCAACGACCTCGTCGCCCGCACCCTGGCCCACGACGAGGGCCTCACCGTGGCGCCCGAGGCGCTGGTGCTGACCGTCGGCGCCCAGGAGGGCATGCTGCTGACGCTGCGGGCGCTCTGCGCGGGCCCCGACGACGTCCTGCTGGTCAGTTCGCCCTGCTACGTCGGGGTCACCGGGGCGGCCCGGCTGCTCGACCTGACCACGGTGCCGGTCCCCGAGGGCCCGGAGGGCGGGCCGGACCCGGCGGCCGTCCGCGCCGCCGCCCGGGAGGTCCGCGCCACCGGCCGGCGTCCGCGCGCGCTGTACGTGGTGCCGGACTTCGCCAACCCCTCCGGCACCTCGATGCCGGTGGCCGCCAGGGCCCGGCTGCTGGAGACGGCCGCCGAGGAGGGCCTGCTGGTCGTCGAGGACAATCCGTACGGGTTCTTCGCCCGGGACATCGGCGCCAGGCCCACCCTGAAGGCGCTCGACCGCGACCGCCGGGTGGTCTACCTGGGCTCCTTCGCCAAGACCTGCTTCCCCGGCGCGCGGCTCGGCTATCTGGTCGCCGACCAGAAGGTGACCGGTCCGGGCGGCCGCCGCACCCTGCTGGCCGACGAGATCGCCAAGCTGAAGAGCATGACGACGGTCAACACCCCGGCCCTCAGCCAGGCGGTGATCGGGGGGATGCTGCTGACCCACGACTGCCGGCTGCGGGCCGCCAACGCCCCGGCGACGGCCCACTACGCGGCCGCCATGGGGGCGTTGCTGACCGAGCTGGAGCGGCAGCTCCCGGCCGCCGAGCGGGACCGCCTGGGCGTGTCGTGGAACGTGCCGGAGGGTGGGTTCTTCGCCGTGCTCACGGTGGGATTCGCGGCCGACGAAGCGGCGATGGAGCGCTGTGCGCGGGACTACGGCGTGCTGTGGACGCCGATGGCGCCGTTCTACCCCGCCGGGGGCGGGGAGCGGCGGTTGCGGCTCTCCATCAGCTCGTTGACGCCCGAGCGGATCGCGGAGGGCGTGGCCCGGCTGGCGGGCTTCCTGCGGGCCGGAGCCGGGACGGCGGGGTAGCCCGCGACCGGCGCACGACGGAACGGCGGTGCCCCTTCGTGCAAGGGGCACCGCCGTTCCGTCGTGCGCGCGGGCGGGGTCCGGCGGAGCGTCGGGCCTCAGTGGCCCTGGACGGCCCGGGGGTCGCTCGCCGCAGCCTTGGCGGGCGGCTTCGCGGCGACGGCCTTCGTCGGGGGCTTGGCGGCGATCGCCTTGACGGGGGGCTTCGCGGGGACGGCCTTCGTCGGGGGCTTGGCGGCGATCGCCTTGACGGGCGGCTTGGCGGCCGTGGCCTTGACCGGCGGCTTCGCGGCGACGGCCTTGACGGGCGGCTTGGCGGCGATCTTCATCGGCGGCTTAGCGGCCACGGCGTCGGGAGCGACCTCGGCCACCGCCGCCGGCCGGGCCTCGGCGGCCTTGATCGGCGGCTTCGCGGCGGCCGGGCCCGCGGTGAGCAGGCCGACCACCGGCAGCGCGGCGATGGCCCCGCCCGCGATGGCCAGGCGGGTGCCGCGGCGCCGGGCGGAGGCCGGGGTGTTCTCGGACCGGGGGCTCATTCGGATTCCTCCTGACGAACGGACGATCGACCGGTCCCGACGATAGGGCCGTGGCCTCCGACCCCACAACCGCTCGTCGCCCGAACCGTGTTGACGGGGCGGAACGCGGAGCAGAACCCGGGCGGAATGCGGAGGCCGGAACACGGCGGCGGGAACGCGGAGGCCGGAAGGCGGGCCGACCGGATCCCCTCCGGCCCGGCCCGCCCGCCTCCCGTCCGACCGCCCGTCCGGGGGCCGTCCCCCTCAGCGCACCCGGGTCGAGAACAGCCGGGCCGACCAGTACACGGCCGCCACCGTCATCACGGCGACCACCAGCAGCCCCTGCCAGACCACGTTGTCCCCGACATGGCCCGAGAACAGCGCGCGCATGCCCTCCACGGCCCAGTAGAAGGGGTTCCACTTGGCCATGGTCTGCAGCCACATCGGCGCCAGCGCCAGCGGCAGCAGCACCCCCGAGAGCAGCGCGATCGGCTGGGCGAGGGTGTTCACCACCGGCGCCATCGCCTCGTCGGCCGGCAGCACCAGCGCGATCCCGTACGAGATCGCCGAGGTCATCAGCGCGAGCAGGCCCATCAGCAGGAAGGCCAGCACCAGGTTCAGCGGGCCGACCCGCAGGCCGAACGGCAGTGCGATGAGCGTGATGATCACCGCCTGGACGAGCAGCGCCACGGTCTCCCGCAGTGCCCGGCCGAGCAGCAGCGCGAGCCGGCTGACCGGGGTCACCCGGGCCCGTTCGATGATGCCGGCCTTGAGTTCGCCGAGCAGGCTGAAGCCGGTGTACAGACCGCCGAAGATGCACAGCACCGCCAACAGGCCCGGCACGTAGATCTGGTAGGCCTCGGCATAGGTGGTCGCGCCCATCGGCGCCAGCACCTGCTTGAGCAGTGGTGCGAACAGCAGCAGGTAGAAGATCGGCTGGATCACGCCGACGGCGATCCAGACCGGGGTTCGCCACATCAGCAGCAGCTGGCGCTGGAAGACCAGCCAGGTGTCGCGGGCGAGCTTCATCGGAGCCCCTCCTCGGGGTTCGGAGGTGAGGGTCAGGACTGGTCGATGGAGCGGCCCGTGCGGGCCAGGAACACGTCGTCCAGGCTCGGGCGCTGCAGCTGGACCGTGCCGGTGGTGACACCCGCCCCGTCGAGGGCGCGCAGCAGGTGCGGGACGGCGGCCGCGCCGTCGTCCAGGTAGAGCCGCAGACCGTCCTCGCCGCGCAGTTCCAGCCGGTGCAGTTCCGGCAGGCCGGGCTGCTCGCGCAGGGCCTTGGCGGCGCGCTCGGCCTCACCGGTGTCGAGGCCGACGAGGACGACGTCACCGGATATCTCGCGCTTGAGCGTCTCCGGTGTGCCCTCGGCGACGATGCCGCCGTGGTCGACGATGGAGACCCGGTCGCAGAGCGCGTCGGCCTCGTCGAGGTAGTGCGTGGTGACGACGACGGTCATGCCCTCGTCGCGCAGCCGCCGGATCTCGGTCCAGACGTGGCCCCGGCTGGCCGGGTCGAGGCCCACCGTGGGCTCGTCCAGGAACAGCACCTTGGGCGAGTGGATGACACCGAGCGCGATGTCCACCCGGCGGCGCTGGCCGCCGGAGTAGGTGCGGCACGGCCGGTCGGCGAACTCGGTGAGTTCGAAGGCCTCGAGTGCCTCGCCGGCGCGGCGGACCGCCTGGGCCTTGCCGGTGCCGTGCATCCGCGCCTGCATCACGAGTTCCTCGCGCGCGGTGACGGCGTCGGTGGTGCCGCCGCCCTGGGCGACGTATCCGATCCGGCGGCGGACCTCGGCGGGATCGGCGAACAGGTCGGCCCCGGCGATCCGGGCCTCGCCGCCGTCGGGGCGGATCAGGGTGGCGAGCATCCGCAGGGTGGTGGTCTTCCCGGCGCCGTTGGGGCCGAGGAAGCCGAAGATCTCACCCGGAGCGACGTCCAGGTCGATGCCTCGGACGGCGTCCACGGGGGGCTGGCCGCGTTTCTTGGAGGGGTAGGACTTGCTGAGCCCCTTGGTCTCGATCAACCAGAACTCCCGTGCGGGGTGGGGTTGCCGGGGCGCCGGAAGGCGGCGCGCGGGACACCTGGGAAGTGGTGCTGCGGGCCACCCTAGGGGTTCCGGCACCCCGGAAACAATGGCCTAGACCAATGGATTGGCCCGAGGGGCACCCGGTGTGACCAGTGCCTCCACCCGGTCGGCGGCCGCCGCGGCCCCGCCGCCGGCGAGCAGTCCCGCCCCGACCCGGGCGGCCGCCGACCGGTACCCGGGCTCCTCCAGCACGCTCCGCAGCGCTGCTGCCAGGTGATCCGGCGTCACCCGGGCGAACGGTACCCGCAGACCCGCCCCGGCGGCCGCCACCTGCGCCGCGACGAACGGCTGGTCGTGCCGGATCGGTGCCGTGACCAGCGGAAGTCCGTGCACCAGGGCCTCGCCGACGGTGTTCATCCCGCCGTGGCACAGCACGGCGTCCAGCGCCCCGCGCCGCATCAGTTCCAGCACCGGTGCCCGGTCCACCGCCACCGCGTGGCCGGGCAGTTCCGGCAGCAGCCCGTCGGGCGCCGCGAACACCGGCTGCACGTCCGGCCCGCACAGCTCGAGTGCCCGCACCGCCCGGGCCAGGAAGTCCGCGCCGAGCTCGCCGGACAGGGTGCCCATGGTGACCAGGACGCGGCGCCGTTCGGGCAGCAGCCGCTCCCAGGGGAAGGCCGGATCGGCCGGCCGGTCCGTCAGCACCGGTCCGACGGCCGCACAGTGCGGGGCAACGGGCTCGGGGCCGGTCAGCGCCGGACCGGTGAAGGCGAGCACCAGCGCGGGGGAGAAGCGCGGGTCGACGTACTCCTCCTCGGGCAGTCCGGCCCGCCGCCACAGGCCCTGGAGCAGGCCGGTCATCCACTCCTCCAGCAGCGGCAGCCCCCGGAACGGCCGCCCCAGCTCCATCGCCCCCGGCGCCAGCGTGCCCCAGGGCAGCCGGTGCCGGTGCGCCACCAGCGCCCCGGCCGGGGTGTGCTGGTCCACCAGCAGCGCGTCCGGCCGGTACTCCCGCACCGCCGCGTCCAGCGCCTTGGTGGTGAACCGCGCGTACGGGACGATGAAGCCCTCCCACAGCGAGCGGACGGCGGCCAGCCCGTGCCCGCCCTGGGCCCGGAACGCCCGGGTGCCGGTGCCGAACACGGTCGCGTCCGGCCCGAGCAGCGGCCGCAGCGCCGACTCGGTGCCGGTCCAGGCCACCTCGTGGCCGCGCGCCACCAGTTCCCGGGCCAGGCCCACGGTCGGATTGACGTGTCCGGTCAACGGCGGGACCACCAGCAGGAAGCGGCTCATCGGGCGTCCTCCGCGGGCAGCAGCCGCTCGACGTCGGCGACGGTGAGGGCCTCCAGCGCCGCCAGGTCCAGTCCGGCCCGCAGCGCGGCGAGGTCCACCGAGGGGCCGAAGCTCCGGCGCAGACCCTCGTGCAGTGCGGCGAGCTCGGTCTCGTCGAGCAGCAGGTCCCCGTCCAGCCGGGACTGCCCGGTCACACCGGCGGCCCAGCCCGGCGGCGCCTGTGCGGCCTCCACCAGCAGTGCGACCAGGGCCGGACGGACCGGCGGTACGGGGACGGGACGTTCACGATCGTTCATCTGGGACTCCACCGGCTCGACGACGCGGGGGCGGGGGACGGCGGCGCTCGGCCTGCGCGTTCCGTGGGGTGAGCTGTGCGGACTGTGTGCCGCAACCGCCCGAGATCACTTGTGCGGACCCGTCGGGCGTGGGAATACTAGCCCGCGTGACCGCACTGGAGGCAGTGGCCGTCCACCTCCCCCACCACATCGTGCCCATCGAGGCAGTGGGCGAGCGTCTGGGCCTGACCCCACGTCAACTTCGACTCTTCCGCCGCTTCCACGGCCTGGACCAGCTGCGGCTGGACCCGGACGGGAGGCTGTCCGACCTGCTCGGCGCCGCCGTCGACGCCCTTCCGGAGCTGCGCGGACGCGAACGGGACGTCCGTTTCGTGATCCACGCGCGCAGCATGCCGGTGGCCGTGCCGTACCCGCTCAACCCCCTGCACGACCTGCTCCCGCGCTACGGCCTGGGCCACGCCCAGGCCTTCACCGTGACCCACCATGCCTGCGCCGTCGGCCTGCTGGCCGTCGACCTGGCCGGGCGCCTGCTCGCCGGTGAGGGCGATCCGCGGGCGCTGGCCCTGGTGCTCACGGGGGAGAAGACCTTCACCAAGGACGCCCAGGTGGTGCCCGAGACCGGGATCTTCGCCGAGGGCGCGGCCGCCTGTCTGGTCAGCGCCGACGGCGAGCACGACCGGGTGCTGTCCTACGCGGTGCGCCAGCGGCCCGAGTTCGACGGCCGGCTGGCCGAGGACCCGGATCTGCTCGCCCGCTACCAGCGGGAGTACCCGGACGTGATGGTCGAGGCGATCGAGGCCGCCCTCGACCAGGCAGGTCTGGACCTCTCCGAGCTGGCGCTGGTGCTCCCGCACAACGTCAACCAGGCGTCCTGGCGCACGATCGCGCGCCGGATCGGCTTCCCGATCGGGAAGGTGGTGCTGGACAACGTGACGTCGGTGGGGCACAGTTTCGCTGCGGACGGCCTCATCAACCTGCACACCGCCACCACGCGGGGGCTGCTCGAGCGGGGCGACCGCTACCTCGTCGCGGCCGCCGGTATCGGAGCGACCTTCTCCGCCATGGTCGTCGAGCACTGAGGCCGGACGACCGACCCGCCGTCGGTCCGTCCTCCCCCGGTCCTTGTCCTCTTCCCCCGGGCGCCGGCCCTCCGGCCGCTCCGCCCCACTCCACCACGCACGACGGGACGGTCCCATCCATGTCCGACCAAGTGGTCCAGACCACCGACGCCGAGCTGCGCGTCCGGATCCTGCACAGCCTCGGCGAGCTGATCCCGCGCGTCCTGAAGCGGGACCCGTTCGAGATCCCCGAGAACGCCTGCCTCTTCGACGACCTCGGCCTCACCTCGGCCGGCACCATCGAGCTGATCCTCGAGGTCGAGGAGGCGCTCGACATCCAGGTCGACGTCGAGCAGATCACCGAGGACGACCTGCGCTCGGTCACCAACCTGGCCGACTACGTCGCCGCGCACATCATCGCCGAGGACTGACCGATGTCCGCCGCCCCGGGTCTCACCCGGGTGCTGACGCGGTACGCCGACGGCCGCTCCGAACTCTCCCTCGACCCCGACCTCCGGGTCTTCGTCACCGACCTGGTCCGCCCCTACGGCCTGCCGCTGCGCGAGGACCTGCTGGCCGAAGGGGCCGGACACGCGTACGAGGAACTGGCCGCCGGCCTGCTCGCCGAGGCTCTCGGGCCGGACGAACCGGCGGACGTGCTGATCCAGGCCTTCGACTCGCCGGACGTCCGGCCCGGCGCACCCACCTCGCTCGCGCTCAGCCGCTCCTGCGCGGGAACGCCCACCGCGCTCGCGCTCTGCGACCAGGGCACCGCCGGGGCGTTCGCCGCGCTGCGCGCCGCGCTCGCGTACCAGCGGACCGGCGTCGCCCGGCGTGCGGTGGTCGTCCTCGCCGAGCAGACCACCCTGCACCATCTGCCGCCCGAACCGGTCACGCTGCCGGACCGCCACTGCGCCGTCGTCCTGGTCTGCGAGACCTTGCCCGGCGAGGAGCTGACGGTCCGTCAGGACAGTGGTGCGACGGCCGAGTCGGCCGCCGAGGAGGTCCGCCGGCAGGCGAAGGAGCTGGGGGAGGAGGCCGTCGTGCTGCTCGCCGCCGGGCTGGAGGTGCCCGGTCCGGACGTCGTCCGCACCCCCGCCGGCCAGCCGTTCACCGGACTCTGGTCGGTGCTCGCCGACCGGTTGCCCGGCTGGCGGTCCGAGCGGCGACCCGTGCTGCTGGCCGACCTCGACCCGAGGCTCGGCGTGCTCTCCACCCTGACCCTGCGCGCGGGTCCGCCGTCGTGACCGGTTCCGGTGCGGCCCCGGCCGGTACCGGTCCCACTGCTCCTGCGCACTTCGTCGTTCCCGGTGCTCCGGTCGTTCCCGGTGCTTCCAGTGCTTGCGGTGCTTCCGGTACTGCCGGTGCTCCGGTCGTCCCGGTGCTCCGCGCCGACCTGGTCGACGTGTGGCTGATCCCCACCGACCAGCCCGAGCCGGTGGTCCGCGCCCTGTACGGTCTGCTCGACCCGGCCGAACGCGCCCGCGCGGACGGTCCGGACCGGCGCTTCGGGCGGCGCTTCACCGTCGCCCACGGCGCGGTGCGCCTGCTCGCCGGTGCCCGGCTCGGCCGCGACCCCGCGCGGCTGGCCTGGCACTACGGCCCGCACGGCAAGCCCGGGATCGACGGGCTCGCCGTCAACCACTCCGCCTCCGGCGCGCTGGCGGCCGTCGCCCTCACCGAGGGGCGCGCCGTCGGGGTGGACGTCGAGGAGGTCCGGGACGTGCGGGTCGCGCTGCGGATGACCCGGCGCTGGTTCCCGCCCGCCGAGGCCGAGTCGGTCGCCGCCGACCCGGACCCGGCCGGGCGCTTCACCGTGCTCTGGTGCCGCCGCGAGGCGTGCGTCAAGGCTTACGGCGGGCGGCTGGTCCAGGGCTTCGGGCTGCCGCTGGACGGGCCGTCGCCGCTGCTGCTCGCCGATCCCGGAACGCTCGGCGCCGGCCCCTGCCGGATCGAGGACGTACCCGCGCCCGGCCGGTTCCGGGCCGCGGTGGCCGCCGTCGGCGCCGACCCGTGCAGCGTCCGCGCCAGGATCTGGGCTCCGACCAACTCCCCTGGTCTGACAGGTACTTGACGAAACATCAGAAATTTGCGTGCCCCGCCGGTATCCCAGGTTTCTGGTCTGGACCACATGATCGGCCCGCTGGTAGCGTCCCGACCGCACCTCGCCCAGACCTGCGAACCGAAGGGCGCGATCGACGTGATGACGCACGACGTGACCGAGACCGAGGGCCTGATCACGGCCCGCTTCCACGGCGTGGGCGGCGGCTCCGGCCCGCTCACCCTCGGCCAGGACAACATGCTCCGCTGCATCGGGCGCGACCGGCCCGAACAGATCAACCGAGAGTCGGTCTGGCCCGTCCCCGAGGGCACCACCGTCGCCACCGCCGTCGACGCCCTGCGCGCACTGCTGGAACGGCACGAGTCGCTGCGCACCGCCTTCCCGCCCGGCCCCGGCCCGGACGGCTTCCCCGAACGCCAGGAGGTGCGCACCGAGGGCGAGTTCACCGTCGCCCTGGTCCCCGTCGGCGACCGCGAGGGTGCCGGGATCGACGCCCTCGCCGACGAGACGGGCCGGACCGACGTCGCCCTGCCCTTCGACCTCACCGCTGCCCCGCGGCTGCGCTTCACGCTGCTCACCGACGGACAACTCGTGCGCCGGCTGGTCGTGGTGGGCTGCCACGCCGGGGTCGACGGCGTCGCCGTCACCCTGCTCATCCGGGACTGGCTCGCCCTCGCCACCGGGGTGCGGCTGCCGCCCGCCGCCTCCCGCACCCCGCTGGAACTGGCCGCCCTGGAGCAGAGCCCCCAGGGGCGCCGCAAGACCGCGGCCGCGCTCAAGCACTGGGAGAGCGTCCTCACCACCGGGCCGTCGAGCTCCTTCTCCGTCGACGGCATGACCCCCGGCCCGTCCGAGGGCACGGCCGCCCTGCTGCTGCGCTCCCGGAATGCCGCCGCCGACCTCGAAGCGGTCTGCCGCCGCACCGCCGCCGGCCCGTCGGCCGTGCTGCTGGCCGTCTTCGCCGCCCTCGCCGCACACCGCGCGGCCCGCACCGACCTGGTGATCTCGGCCCTGTCGGCGAACCGCCAGCGCTCCGCCCTCGCCGACCACATCGGCACCCTGGCCCAGGACGCCCTGATCGCCCTCGAGGTCGGTCCCCTCGCCGAGGACGACGACCTGGACGCCCTGATCGGCCGTACCAAGGTCGCCTCCTTCACCGGCTACTGGCACAGCACGCTCAACGCGGACAAGGTCTGGCAACTGGTGGAGGACGTCGCGGAGCGGCGCGGCGCCCGCTTCGCCCGGCAGATCGTCGTCAACGACCTCAGCCTCGCCATCCCCGAGACCCTCTCCGAGGCCCGCCCCGCCGCGACCGCCGACCCCGAGGTGCTGTGGCTGCCGGACCAGCCGCTGCCGGTGCGCCTGATGCTCAACATCCTGCGGACCGCCGGCAGTCTGGAGTTCGCCCTGCTGGCCTGCCCCCAGGTGTTCGAGCGTGCCGACACCGAGCGCTTCGCCCGCGCCGTCCCCGCCGTACTCGCGGCCGCGGCGGCGGGACCGCTGCCGCTCTCCGGGCTGGCCGCCCTCAGTGGCCTGAGCCCCGCCACCCGCACCGGCGACTGGCGGCGGATCGGCGCCGACTGGATCGACCTCGAGGCCGTCCGCGCCCTGGTCGCCGACGCCCTCGGCACGCGGGCGACGGCGGTAGACCTCGGGTGCGAGGACGGCCGGCTCACCGCCCGGGTCGCCACCACCGAGCAGGACCTCATTCCGGCCGAGGTGCACCGCGCGGTCGTCGCCACCCTCCCCGGCCACGAGACCGCGATGGCCCCGCACCGCTACGCCGTCCACCGCCACCCCGGCCCGCTGCCGCCGCTCACCTGGCCGACCCTCCCCGCCCACGTGGAGGGTTCGGGCCGCGCGGAGGCGGCGCCGGCCGGGTAGCGGCCCGCCGGGGCCCGCCCCGGTCCTCCCGGGGAACGCCTGCACCCGCTCACGCGCCGCGTTCGGCCCTGTACCGTACGCGCTCCTTCCCGGGTAGCCTCCCGGTGGGGCGAGCGGAGGGGGAGGCGGATGCACGTCCGGGACATGGTGGCGGCGACGGTGGTGGCCGAGGTGGTGGGGCTGCTGTTCGCCTGCCTGCTGGCCCTGGCGGTGTGGCTGCTGCTGGGTGAGCAGTGGCTGCGCGACCTGCCCTGGGCCCTCGGTGCCCTCGGCGCCGTGGGGGTCGCGGTCGAGTACGACCGTGAACGTCCGCCGCGTCGGCTGCGCGGGCTGCTGTCCGGCCTGGCCGTCCTCGGTGTGGTGGCCGTCGGGGTCGCGACGGTGGCGGACCGCGTGCTGCCGGACGCCGCCGGGACCGGGCCGGTCGGCGCGATCGCCCTGTTCGTCGCGCTGCCGCTGGCCAACGGCGTGCTCGCCCTCGCCGCGGGCCGTCCGGCCCACGGCGCGCTCGCCGCCGCGGGCCGCCCGGCCGAGGGCTGACCCCGCCCGGCCCCGGGCCTCCCCGCTGCGGCTCGGCCGGGCCCGGCGGAGACTGGGGACGGACCCCGGCCCCCGGGGTGCCCCGGACGCCGGGAGGGCCATGCTGCTCGGACTCACCACCGCCCTGGTCGCCACCGTCTGCTTCGGCTTCGGCTCGGTGTTCCAGGCGGGCGGCGCGCGGGAGGCGCCGCACGCGGACCGGGTACGCGTCGGCCTGCTGGCCGCCCTGCTCCGGTCCTGGCGGTTCCTGCTCGGCACCGGCCTCGACATCGCGGGCTTCGCGCTGAGCGTCGTCGCCCTGCGCACCCTGCCGCTGTTCCTGGTCCAGGCCGTCACCAACGCCAGCCTGGCCGTCACCGCGCTCGCCGCCGCCCGGCTGCTCGGGGCCCGGCTGCACCGCGCCGACCTGCTGGGCATCGCCGCCGTGGTGGCCGGCCTGACCCTGCTGGCCCTCGGCTCCGGGCACGCGGGCCGGGACCACGCCTCGGCCGCGTTCCACTGGGCGCTGCTCGCCGCCACCGTGCTGATGCTGCTGCTCACGTTCGTCCTCGCCCGCCGCAGCGGGAACGCGGCGGCGGTCGGCCTCGGCCTGCTGGCGGGGGTCGGCTTCGGGGTCACCAGCCTCGCGGTCCGGGTCCTCGACGTCTCCGGGCCGCTGGACGTGTTCACCGACCCGGCCGCCTACGGGCTGGCCCTGGGCGGCCTCGGCGGGTACCTCGCCTACGCGCTGGCGCTCCAGCGCGGCACGGTGACGGCGGTGACCGCCGCCGGGACCGTCTCGGAGACCTTCGGCCCGGCGCTGGTCGGGGTGGTGGCGCTCGGTGACACCGCCAGGTCCGGTTACGCCTGGTGCGCGCTGACCGGGTTCGTGGTGGCGGTCGGCGGCACCTTCGTACTGTCCCGGTTCGGCGAGGTGGAGTCCGAGCTGGTCCCGTCCGCGCCGTCCGCGCCGTCCGCGCCGTCCCCGCCGTCCCCGCCGTCCGGTCCGGACGTGACCGGCCCGGACGTCACCCCGGTCGCCCGAACGGCTCCGCCATGCAAAGGTGATTTGCCGGACAAATCGGACGGCGAGACGCGCACAGAGCGGCAGGTGCCATGACCACGGACGCCACGGACAGCACGGACGGCACCGAAGACGCCCGTCCACGCTCCCGGGGGGCCCGGCGGTGCCCCGCCGACAACCCGCCGATCGCCCTCGTCACCGGAGCCTCCTCCGGCATCGGCGCCGCCACCGCCGAACGGCTCGCCGCCGCCGGCTGGCGGCTGCTGCTCTCCGGTACCGACCAGGCCCGCCTCGACGCCGTCGCCGCGCGCACCGGAGGCCGCCCGCTCCCCGCGGACCTCGCCAAACCCGACGGCGCCCAGCGCCTGGCCGAAGCCGCCCTCGCCGCCGCCGGCCGGGTGGACGCCCTGATCGCCAGCGCCGGTCTCGGCTGGCGCGGCCCCTTCGCGCAGACCCCCACCGACACCCTGGACCGGATGCTGGAGGTCAACCTCGCCGCCCCGCTCCGGCTGGCCCGGCTCCTCCTGCCCGCCATGCTGGAACGCGACCGGGGCCGGATCGTGCTGCTCGGCTCGATGGCCGGCCAGGTCGGCGTCCGCGAGGAGGCCGCCTACGCCGCCACCAAGGCCGGGCTGACCATGTTCGCCGAGAGCCTCTGGTACGAGCTGCGCGGCACCGGCGTCGGCGTCCGGCTGATCCTCCCGGGAGCGGTGGCGACCCCCTTCTTCGCCACCCGCGGCACCGACTACCAGCGCGAACGCCCCCGCCCCGTCTCCGCCGAGGCGGTCGCCGACCTCGTCCACGCGGCGATCACCACCGACCGCGACCGCGCCTTCCTGCCGCACTGGCTGGACCTCCCGGCCCGGATCCACGGCGCCGCCCCGGGCTTCTTCCGGCGGATGGCGGCCCGGTTCGGGTGAGGGTCCGGATGGGCACCGGCCTCCTGCTCGGCGCCGCCGCCGGCGTCGAACTGCTCCACCTCGCCCCGGCCGCCGTCCGACTGCCGCCCGTCAAGCGCCTGCTGGCCCGCCGCACCGCCGGCTGGGGCACCGTCCCGGGGCACCTCGCCCTCACCTTCGACGACGGCCCCGACCCGCGCGGCACCCCGCCGATCCTGGACGCCCTCGACGCCCTCGGCCTCCGCGCCACCTTCTTCCTCCTCGGCGCGATGCTCGAACGCTCCCCGGACCTCGGCCGCGAGCTCGTCGCCCGGGGCCACGAGGTCGCCGTGCACGGCTGGCACCACGGCCGCCAGTACTACCCCGCCCCCGCCCGCGACCTGCGCGAACTGCGCCGCGCCACCGAGGCCGTGACCGCCCTCACCGGCACGCCCCCGCTCTGGTACCGCCCGCCCTACGGCGTCCTGACCGCCGGCCAGGCGCTGGCCGCCCGCCGCCTCGGCCTGCGCACGGTGCTGTGGACGGCCTGGGGCCGGGACTGGGAGCCGGGCGCCACCGGCCCCTCCGTACTCGCCACCGCCCGCCCCCACCTCACCGGCGGCGCCACCCTCCTCCTGCACGACTCCGACTGCACCTCCGCCCCCGACTCCTGGCGCGCCGCCCTCGCCGCCCTCCCCCTCCTCGCCGCCCACTGCCGCGCCCGGGGGATCACCCTCGGGCCGCTGCGTGACCACGGAATTCCCCGAAGCGGGTCCGGGGGCCGCGTCTCTCGGGCAGGAAATGCCATAGCCGGGCCTCCCGTTCAGTGATGACGACCTGTCATGCGGGCGCCTGGGGGGAGGAGTTCCAACAGCGCCAGACATGACACGGCCCGCGGTGCGCCATCGGGATCCTCTGGGTGAGGTCAACCAGGAACCGCTGTAACCGGGCCCTGTCAGGTGGCTTGTCAGGCCAGGCCGACTTGTTCCAGGGCCGCCGCGAAGCCGGTGCGCCAGCCCTCCGGGGTGGCGCCGGGGGAGGGGGGTGGTTCGGGGCGGGTGAGGGCGGCGAGGGCGGAGCGGACGACCTCGGCGGGGCGGGCGGAGACGACATCGGCGTGGCCCAGCTCCAGTTCGTGCTGGAGGTTGTCCCGGCCGTGGCCCTGGACGACGTCCAGGAGCAGGAGGCGCCGGCCGAGGGCGCGGGCCTCGCTGCAGGTGTCGCCGGAGCTGGTGACGACGAGGTCGGCGGCGGACATCAGGGCGGGTACCCGGTCGGTCCAGCCGTAGGGGTGCAGCCGGGGCCGGTGGGTGGCGGCGTGGCGCAGGCGGCGTTCGAGTTCGGCGTTGCTCCCCGCCACCGCGAGCACGTGCGGTCCGGCGTCGGCGAGTTCGGCAGCGGTACGGGCGAGCGGGCCGAGGCCCCAGGCGCCGGACATCAGCAGCACGCAGCGCGCGTCCGGCGGCACGCCCAGCTCCGCCCGCGCCTCGGCGCGGGAGGGCGGCCGGTAGAACGGCGCGCGCAGCGGTGCGGGCAGGACGGCCACCGGCGCGTCCGGGCGGTAGCGGCGGACGCCGCAGGCGGCGACCTCGGAGGTGACCAGGAACAGGTCGGTGCCGTCCTGCACCCAGAGCCGGTGCGGGGTGACGTCGGTGCAGAGCACCAGGTGCCGGAAGGCCGGCGGGTCGCCGCGCAGCCGGTTGACGGCGGAGGTGGCGGTCGCGAAGACCGAGACCACCAGTTCCGGGCGCTGCTCGGCGAGCAGCGCCCGGACGGCGGGTACCAGCCGCCGCCGGGCCGCCGCGTCGGCGAGCAGGGCGATCCGGGCGCCGGGGCGCAGGGCGGAGAAGTGGAACGCGTCGTAGACGCCGGGCAGGTCGAGCAGCCGCCGGAAAACGGCCTCCCCGGCGTTGCCCGCGTGCTGCCCGAGCAGGGCCATCGCGTCGACCGTGGCGGTGGTCCAGCCGCGTGCCTCCAGGGAGTCGGCGCAGGCCCGGGCCATCACGTCGTGGCCCTGGCCGAGCGATCCGGAGACCAGCAGCGCGTGCGGCACCGCCCGGCCCCGGTTCAGGCGCCCTGGCGGGGGCCGGCCGCGGGCGCGGCCTCGGAGCGGTACCAGTCGGCGTATCGCCGCACGCCGTCGGTGAAGTTGGTGTGCGGGGACCAGCCGAGCAGCCGCTTGGCCTGCGCGGCGGAGATCCGGCGCCCGGCGTAGTCGGCGGTGCGGGCCTCGATGTGTTCGATGCTGACCGGTCCGAGCAGCCGGTCCACGGTGTCGGCGATGTCGCGGACCGAGACGGCGGTGGAGCCCTCCAGCGCGAAGGTCTGGTCCTCGGCGGCGGGGGAGAGGGCGCGGACGTGCGCGTCGGCGAGGTCCTCGACGTAGACGAAGTTGCGGCTCTGCCGCCCGTCGCCGGCGATGGTGATCGGCCGCCCGTCGAGCGCGGCCTGCACGAACCGGGCGACGACCAGCTCGTCGCGCATCCGCGGCCCGTACGGGATGCCGTACCGCAGGATGGTGAAGTGCCGCCCGTACAGCTCGCGGTAGCTGTGCACGAGCATCTCGGCGGCCAGTTTGGTGGCGACGTAGAGGTGCCCGCTGTGCTCGAGCTCGATCGGCACGTGCTCGTCGAGCTCCTGCTCCTCGTCCTCCATGCCGGCCTCGCCGAGGGCGGCCCCGTACACCCAGACGGTGCTGGCCAGGACGGTCCGGCTGAGGTCGTTGCGACGGGCGGCCTCGAGCACCGCCTCGGTCCCGTCGATGTTGGCCCGCACGGCGCCGACCGGGTCGGCGGCGACCCGCTCGACGTCGGCCTGCGCGGCCAGGTGGAAGACCACCTCGCAGCCGTCCAGGGCGGCGGTGAGGGCGGGCAGGTCGAGGATGTCGATCCGCGCGTGGTCGGCGTCGGGGTTGAGGTACTTGTCGGTGGAGTCCACCGCGAGCACCTCGTGCCCGGCGGCGAGCAGCCGGTCGACGACGTGTGAGCCGATGAAGCCGCATCCTCCGGTGACCGCTATCCGCACGGTTCTCTCCTGTCTCTCTGTCGACTGACTGCTCCCGACTGACTGCTCCCGGCCGGGTGCTCCCGGCCGACTGCGCCCGACGGTTCCCGCGACCGGCGCGGTCCGTCGGCCCGTGAGGTCCGTCAGCCCGTGAAGCGGCGATGGACGGCGGACACCGCCTCGATCACCAGCTCGGTCTCGTCCTCGGTCATGTCGGAGTGCACCGGCAGGCAGATCTGCCGGGCGCAGACGTCCTCGGCGACCGGCAGCGCCGCCCGCCGGTAAGGGGCGAGCACCGGCTGCAGGTGCAGCGGCAGGTCGTAGACCTCGCCGGACAGCCGGACGTCGTACTCCTCGGCGACGGCCCGCTTGAACGCCGCGCGGTCGGTGCCGGGCGGCAGCAGGGCGACGTACTTGTAGTAGTTGCCGCGGGAGCCGGCCGGTTCGAGGACGGGGGTCAGGCCGTCCAGCGCGCCGAGCGCGGCGTCGTAGCGCTGGGCGACCCGGCGCCTGGTCTCCACGAACTCCTTGAGCCGGCGCAGGTGGACGGTGCCGATGGCGGCGTTGGGCTCGCTCATCCGCCACGACGCGCCGAGCCGCACGTGGTGGTTGGTGGTGAAGGAGCCCTTGCCCTGGTCGCGGTGGATCCGGGCCTCGTCGCGCAGTTCGGCGGACTCGGTGAGGATCATGCCGCCCTCGCCGCTGGTGGTGACCTTGGTCGGGTAGAAGGAGAAGGCTCCGGCCGTGCCGAAGGTGCCGGCGGCCCGCCCGAGGTAGCTGCTGCCGTGCGCGTGCGCGGCGTCCTCGACCAGCGGGATGCCCCGGGCGTCGCAGATCGCGCGCAGCGCGTCGACCTCGGGGGTGATCAGTCCGCCGATGTGGACCAGCACCACGGCGGCGGTGTCCGGGGTGAGGGCGGCCTCCAGGGTGTCCGGGCCGAGCGCGAGGGTGGCCGGGTCGACGTCGGCGAGGACCGGCCGGCCGCCTGCGTGCAGGACCGCACCGGCGGTCGCGTAGAAGGTGACGGCGGGGACGACCACGTCGCGGCCGCGGACGTCGAGGCCGCGCAGGACGATCTCCAGTGCGGCGGTGCCGCTGGCGACGGCGACCGCGTGCGTGGCGCCGTGCTCGGAGGCGAACGACTGCTCGAACCGTTCGGTCCAGGGGCCGAGGGTGAGTGCGCCGGTGGCGAGCATCTCGCTCACCGCCTCCGCGACGGCCGCGCGGTCGTTCTCGTCGAACACGATGCGGGCGGCGGGAACGCCCATGGGCCACCTCCGGCAGCGGGTCGAGCTGCGGACGGGCGGTGTTCCGGGGGCCTGCGGGCTTCCCGGTCACCGGGGACGGACAGAAGCGAACGAACCGGTGCGAAACGTCCGGTCCAGGCACATCACGCTACTTCGCCGGTCGGGACGCGGCCCGTCCGTACCCCCGCCCGGGTGACCCGGCCGACCTCGGGCCCGGTGCCCCCCCGTGCCCCCGGAACCCCGACCCGGGCTCCCGCCGCCCTCGGCCGCAGGTCGGAGCCGGAACGCGGCGGCCGCGCTCCGGGCACTACGCCGCCCGGGTCGTCCTGCTGCGTCCGCAGTAGTCCGGAATGCCTGCGCTGGGCCGACGCCGACGAGACGCCCGCCCGAGCAGGATGGCCATGCTCCGGAAGCCCCTGGCCGCGACGGCCGGGCAGCGCTCCCGGCCACCGATCCCGCTGGACGGCCGCCGTCCGACGGGCCCGCTGTCCGAAATCCGACGCCTGACGTCCGACATCCGAAGGAGTCCGCTCTCCCGTGGCCACTTTCCTGTACCGCCTGGGCCGATGGTCCTTCCTCAGGCGCCGGCTGGTGACCCTGCTCTGGGTCGCCCTGCTGGCCGCCGTGGGGGTGCTGGCCGCCAAGGCGCCCGCCGCCCCCGACGACGGCTTCGCCATGCCCGGCACCGAGGCGCAGAAGGCCTTCGACCTCATGGACGAGCGCTTCCCCGGCGCCATGTCCGACGGTGCCTCGGCCCGGATCGTCTTCGTCGCGCCGTCCGGCCAGAAGATCACCGCGGCCCAGAACCAGCAGACGGTCGACAAGGCGGTCGCCGAGCTCGCCCACGGCGAGCAGGTCCTCTCGGCCACCGGACCGTTCAAGGCCGGCGCCGTCTCCCAGGACGGCACCACCGCGTACGCGACGGTCAGCTACGACGCCAAGCCCGGCAAGGTCTCCACCGGGGCCACCGAGGCCCTGGAGCAGGCCGCCCAGCACGCCCGGGACGCCGGCCTCACCGTGGACATCGGCGGCACGGCCCTGATGGCCGGCGCCGAGGCGGGCGGGTCCGCCGAGGCGATCGGCATGGCGATCTCGGCCGTCGTCCTGGTGATCACCTTCGGCTCGCTGCTGGCCGCCGGACTCCCGCTGCTCACCGCGGTGATCGGCGTCGGGCTCGGTATCGCGCTGATCACCGGTCTCGGCAGCGTGCTCGGCCTGTCCAGCACCACCAGCACCCTGGCGATGATGCTCGGCCTCGCCGTCGGCATCGACTACGCGGTCTTCATCGTGTCCCGCTACCGGGCCGAGCTGCTCGACGGGTACGCCCCCAAGGAGGCCGCCGGGCGGGCCGTCGGCACGGCCGGATCGGCCGTGGTGTTCGCGGGGCTCACCGTGATCATCGCGCTGGCCGGGCTCTCCGTGGTGGGCATCCCGCTGCTGGCCAAGATGGGCCTGGCGGCGGCCGGCACCGTGGTGATCGCCGTCCTGGTCGCGCTCACCCTCGTCCCCGCGCTGCTCGGCTTCATCGGTCAGCGGGTGCTGCCGCGCAAGCTCCGCAAGCGGGGCCGGGCCGCGGCGGGCGACACCGGTCGCCCCAACGGCGGTACCCGCTGGGCCCGGTTCGTGCTGCGCCGTCCGGTCGCCGTGCTGGTCGGCGGTGTGATCGGGCTCGGCGTGCTCGCGCTGCCCGCGCTCGACCTGAGGCTCGGCCTGCCGGGCGACGAGGCCAAGCCGACCTCCACCACCCAGCGCCGCGCCTACGACCACCTCTCCGAGGGCTTCGGCCCCGGTTTCAACGGTCCGCTGACCGTGCTGGTCGACGTCAAGGGCGTGCCCGACCCCAAGGCCGCCGCCCAGCAGGTCGGCGACGCCGTGAAGGGCCTGCCCGGCGTGGTCGCGGTCACCCCGGCGGCCTTCAACCAGGCCGGGGACACCGCCATCGTCACCGCCATGCCGGCCACCGGGCCGAGCGAGGCCGCGACCACCGACCTGGTCCACGCCATCCGTGACAAGGCGCCGGGTCTCAAGTCCGCCACCGGCGCGACCGTGCTGGTCAGCGGTCCGACGGCGATGAACATCGACGTCTCGCAGAAGCTCAACGACGCGCTGCTGCCCTACCTGGCGGTGGTGGTCGGCCTCGCCGTGGTGCTGCTGCTGGTGGTCTTCCGCTCGGTGCTCGTCCCGATCAAGGCCGCCGCCGGATTCCTGCTCTCGGTGGCCGCCGCGCTCGGCGCCGTCGTGGCGGTCTTCCAGTGGGGCTGGCTGGCCGAGCTGATCGGGATCGAGCAGACCGGCCCGGTGATGAGCATGATGCCGATCTTCATGATCGGCGTGGTGTTCGGCCTGGCCATGGACTACGAGGTGTTCCTGGTCACCCGGATCCGCGAGGCCTACGTGCACGGCGAGGAACCCGGCGAGGCCGTGGTCACCGGCTTCCGGTACAACGCCCGGGTGGTCACGGCCGCCGCGCTCATCATGATCAGCGTGTTCGCCGGCTTCATCGGCATGAACGAGCCGATGATCAAGATGATGGGCTTCGGCCTGGCCGCGGCCGTCGCCTTCGACGCGTTCGTGGTCCGGATGGCGATCGTCCCGGCCGCCCTGGCCCTGCTCGGCCGCCGCGCCTGGTGGCTGCCGCGCCCGCTGGAGCGGATCGTCCCCGACGTCGACGTCGAGGGCGCCAACCTCCGGACCGAGCCGCCGCTCCCCGGCACCCCCGCCGACGGGACCGGCAGCGAACCGGCCCGCCACTCGGTCGGCGTCTGAGTACCCCGCCCCGCCGCGATCCCTCTCCCCGGGACCGCGGCGGGGCGGCCCGTGTTCCGGCCACCCCGCCGGCCCGTGTACCGGCCACCCCGTCGGCCGGTGTTCCGGCCACCCCGCCGGCCCGTGTACCGGCCACCCCGTCGGCCGGTGTTCCGGCCACCCCGCCGGACCGGTCAAAATGGTACGAACCGCAGACGAACGCCGCCGGCGGACCGCAGTCGGACCGAACGACCGTGTACTGCGTCCGCAGTACACGCCCAACCGCCCGAACCCCTTGCCGACCGGTCCGGGCCCGTGGAGAGCCGAGCATGACCGACACCTGGCCGCGCCGCTTCCGCCGCCGCCACCCCCGCCTGCTCGACACGCTGCTCGTGCTCGGCGTGTTCACCGCCACCGCGGGCACCACCACCGTCGACCGCCTCGGCAACCACCTGGCGCCCAATCCGCGGGCACTGGTCCTGGCCGTCGTCACCAGTGCCGCCGTCTTCCTCCACCGGCGCCACCCCCGCGCGCTGTTCGGGATCGCCTTCGCCGGCGCCCTGGCCATCTGCCTCGTCGCGACCCAGCTCAACGTCGGGCTGGTCACCCCGCTGATCGTCGCGCTCTACTTCCTCGCGGTCCACACCGACCGCACCACCGCGCGGATCGCCACCGCCGTCTCGGCCGCCCTGGTCACCGGCGCCACGTTCGTCGCCGAGCCCGGCGCCCCGATCGGCGCCCGGATCGGCTTCGTCGCCTGGATCCTGCTGCCCGGAGCCATCGGCGACTCCGTCCGCACCCGCCGCGCACACCTGGCCGCCATCGAGGAACGCGCCGAACGGGCCGAGCGAACCCGGGAGGAAGAGGCCCGTCGCCGGGTCGCCGACGAACGCATCCGGATCGCCCGCGACCTGCACGACGTCGTCGCGCACCACATCGCGCTCGCCAACGCCCAGGCCGGGATCGCCGTCCACCTGCTCGACCGCAACCCGGCCCAGGCCCGCGAGATGCTCAGCCACCTCACCGACGCCACCGGCTCCGCGCTGCGCGAGCTCAAGGCCACCGTCGGCCTGCTGCGCCGCGCCGACGACCCGGAGGCGCCGCTCGAACCGGCGCCCGGCCTGGACCGGCTGCCCGACCTCGTCGACGCCTTCGAACGCGCCGGGCTGCCGGTGCGGCTCACCGTCGAGGGGGAGCGGCAGCGACTGTCCCCGGGCGTCGACCTCACCGCCTACCGGATCCTCCAGGAATCCCTGACCAACGTGTCCAAGCACGCCGCCGGCAGTGCCGCCGACGTCACCCTCACCTACTCCGGCGGCAGGTTCCTGCTGACCGTCGCCAACGACCGCCCGCCGCGCCCGGTCCCGCCCGCGTCCGCCCCGGCCGGCGGCGGCTTCGGCCTGATCGGCATGCGCGAGCGGGCCGCCGCCGTGGGCGGCCGCCTCAGCGCCGACCGCCGGCCCGGCGGCGGCTTCCTGGTCTCCGCCGAACTGCCCCTGCGCACAGCAGCCCGAGAGGAACCCGCGTGACCATCCGAGTACTGCTCGCCGACGACCAGGCCCTGCTGCGCGGCGCCTTCCGCGTGCTCATCGACGCCGAGGACGACATGGAGGTGGTCGGCGAGGCCGCCGACGGCCGGGAGGCGGTCGAACTGGCCCGGGCCACCCGCCCCGACGTGGTCCTGATGGACATTCGGATGCCCGGCGTCGACGGCCTCTCCGCCACCGCCGCCATCTGCGGCGACCCCGACCTCGCCGGCACCCGGGTGCTCATCCTCACCACCTTCGAGATCGACGAGTACGTGGCCCAGGCCCTGCGCGCCGGCGCCGGCGGCTTCCTCGGCAAGGACGCCGAACCCACCGAACTGCTCGCCGCCCTGCGCCGGGTCGCCGCCGGCGAACCGCTGCTGTCGGCCGCCGCCACCCGCGCCGTCATCGACCGGCTGCTCGCCCAGCCCGACCCGGACGGGGCTCCGGCCGCCGCCCCCGAGCGCCTGGCCGCGCTGACCGCCCGGGAGCGCGAGGTGATGGCGATGGCCGCCACCGGCCTCAGCAACGAGGAGATCGCCGCCCGGATGTACGTCAGCCCGTTCACGGTGCGCACCCACGTCCACCGGGCGATGGCCAAGCTCGACGCCCGCGACCGCGCCCAGCTCGTCGCCCTCGCCTACCAGACCGGCCTGGTCCGGACGCCCCGCCCGGCCCCGGGCCCGGGCCCGAACGACTGATCCCCGTCGGCCGGTCCCGAGGCGCAGGTCCCGAGGCGCTGGGCCCCGGGCGCCGATCAGTACCACCCCGGGGGGATGACACCCGGGGGCATCGACCCTATGGTCCAGACCTATGTTGAGGAGATTACGGCCCACCGGCCCCTTGAGAACCGTCGGCGCCGCGCTCGCCCTGGCCCTCGCCGGGGCCACCGCCGGCGTCGGCGCCGCCGAAGCGGCACCGGAGCGGCCGACCGTGCCCCTGGTCTGGACCGACTGCCCCGCCGACCCGTCCGGGGCCCCGGTGGACCCCCGGCTGCGCTGCACCACCCTGAACGTGCCGCTGGACTACCGCGAGCCGCGCGGGCGGACCATCGGGATCGCGGTCTCCAGGCTCCCCACCGCCAAGCCGGGGCTGCGCCGGGGGATCCTGGTCCACAACGGCGGCGGCCCGGGCGTGGCGAGCCTGCACCTGCCGAGCGCCCAGGAGTCCGGCTACCCGCAGGAGGTGCTGGACCGCTACGACCTGGTGGGCTTCGACCCGCGCGGGGTCGGCCGCAGCACCCCGGTCAGCTGCGGGCGGACGGCCGCCGAGGTGCCGTACGAGCTGGTGTTCCCCTTCCCCGCGCCGGACGGCTCGATCGCCCCCAACGTGCGCTTCGCCCGCGACCTGGCCCGCGACTGCCTGGCCCGCAACGGCGACTCGATCCGCCACCTCACGACCGCCAACACGGCCCGCGACCTGGACCGGATCCGGGCCGCGCTCGGCGAACCGAGGATCTCCTACCGCGCCGCCTCGTACGGCACCTACCTGGGCGTCGTCTACGCCGAGCTGTTCCCGGGGCGGACCGACCGCTTCGTGCTGGACGGCAACGTCAGCCCCAACGTCACCTGGCAGGACCGGCTCGCCACCTGGGACCGCGCGAGCGAGCTGCGCTTCGAGGACTTCGCCCGCTGGGCGGCCGAGCGCGACACCACCCTGCGCTTCGGCGCCACCCCGGCGGCCGTCCGCGCCAACTACCTCGCCCTGGCGGCGGAACTGGACCGGACACCGGTGACCCACCCGGTGGCCGGACCGGTCAACGGCAACCTCTGGCGCACGCTCTACCGGCTGGACTCGTACCACACCGCGCTGTTCCAGGAGATCGCCGACTGGTGGCGCTTCCTCGCCGACGACGGCGCCGGCCCGGTCCCGTACTGGTGGCTGGCGAAGGGCACCCCGGGCATCCCGGAGGACAACGACGTGGCCGCGCTGACCGCCGTGCTCTGCGGCGACACCCCGGCGCCGCGCGACCTCGGCCACTACCGGCGGGCGGTCGCGGAGAGCCGGCAGCGCAACCCGATCGTGGCCGGCATGGGCGCCAACATCTGGCCCTGCGCGTTCTGGCCGGCCCCGGTCGAGCCCGCCGTCCGGATCACCGGCCGGGGCCCCGCCAACATCCTGCTCCTCCAGACCGAGCGCGATCCGGCCACCCCGCTGGTCGGCGCCCTCGGCATGCGGGCGACCCTGGGCGGGCGCGCCCGCATGGTCACCGTCGACGGCGGCAACCACGGCGCCTACGACCGCTCCGTCCCGTCCTGCGCGGTCACCGCCGCCGACCGCTTCCTGACCACCGGCACCCTGCCGCCCCGCGACCTCACCTGCGCCCCGGACCCGGCCCCCACCACCGGCTGACCACAGCCGGAGCGGCCTTCCCCGGGAGGCCGCTCCGCCCGGCGCCCCAGCGGGTTCAGGGGCCGGTGAAACCCCTGCTGGGTTCGTCGGCGCGCTCCGGGCGGAGCCGAGCCGGGGCGAATGACGCCACCGGCGGCGGTCCGGGCGGAACAAAACCGCCGTCGGGCGGATCCGAGAGGGAGACCCGGAGCGAGGAGGGACCCCCGTGGGTGCGAGTGCCGTCGAGTCCGTGCTGGCCGTCGACTTCGGGACCACCACCACCTGTGCCGCGCTGGCGCGGGGCGGGTCGGTGCGGCGGCTGCGGGAGCCGATCGGGGACGGGTGGGCCTGGCCGTCGGCGGTGCTGCTGGCCGGGAACCGGCCGCACGTCGGGTCGGCGGCCGAGCAGCGGCGGCTGCTCGACCCCGCCGCTTACCGGGACGAACTCAAGCGGACCCTCGGCCGGGGTGTGCCGGTCGACCTCGGCGGGCGCGGGCATCCGGCCGGGCTGCTGGTGTCGCTGCTGCTCCAGGCCGTGCGGGCGGAGGCCGAGCGGGCCAACGGCGGACCGGTCGACCGGAGCGTGCTCACCGTCCCCGCCGCCTACGGGCCGGCCGACCCGCGCGGGGAGGAACTGCTGGATGCGGCCCGGCGCGCCGGGCTGCCCGGGCCCGAGCTCTGCCCGGAACCCGTCGCCGGGGCGCTCGCCCCGCTCGCCGGCGGACCGCTGCCGCCGGGCAGCACCGTCCTGGTGCACGACCTCGGCGGCGGCACCTTCGACACCGCCCTGGTGCGGCTGCCCGGAGAGGACGGCCGCCCCGGCCCCGCCGTGCTCGCCCACGACGGCGAGGAGTACGGCGGCCGGGACTTCGACGCCCTGGTGTACGCCGAACTCCTCGCCCGGGGCGGCCCGGAGCTGGCGGCCCTGCTCCCACCGGAGCACGGGGAGGAGAACAGGGACGCGGCGCAGGACGACACCGCGCTGCGTCACCGGATCCAGCTGCTCGACCTCGCCCGGCGGCTGAAGCACCGGCTCGCCTACGAGAGCGCCCCCGCCGAGGTGTTCGCCCCGGCCGGGCGGGTGCTGGGTCTGCACCGGGACCGGTTCCTGCGGCAGGCCGAGCCGCTGTACGCGCGCACCACCGCCTGCTGCGCACGGCTGCTTGCCGAGACCGCGCTGCTCGACACCACCGGCCGCCCGCCGAGGCCCGACGCGGTGGTGGTGATCGGCGGCTCCAGCCGGCTGCCGGGCCTGGTGGAGCACGTCGCGCAGACGCTGGGGCTGCCGGTGGTCCTGGCCGAGGACCCGCGCACCGCCGTCGCCGAGGGCGCGGCCGCCTGGGCCGCCGCCCGGGTCGTGCGCACCGTCGAGGCGTCCGGCCCGGTCCCTGAGCGGACGCCGCTGCGCTGGCCGCTGCCGCCCGGCGGCGCGGTCCTGCTCGAGTGGTCGGTCGGCCCCGGTCGCCGCTACCCGGCCGGGGCGGTGCTGGGCCGGGCCCGGGCCGCCGACGGCTCGCTGCTGCACCTCTCGGCGCCCGCGCCGGGCCGGGTACGGGCCCAGCACGCCCGCCCGGGGGAGCAGGTGCGGGACGGCGACTGGCTGATGACGGTCGAACAGCATCACGAGGACTGACCGGGTCGCGTTCTCAGCCGCCGTCGAGCCCGTACAGCAGGTGCTCGTATGCGCGGACGGCGGCGCGGGCCGCCGCCCGGGTCGGGCCGGACAGGCCGCCGGACTGCCAGCGGTTCAGCCACACCCCGTGCCGTCGCCGGGCCTCCGCCCGCAGCTCGTCCGCGCCGCTGTCCGCGGGCAGCCCCAGCCGGTCGGCCGGGCCGCGCCCGAACTCGCCCAGCAGTCGCCGCAGTTCCTCGGTGGCCCCGGCGTCCAGCCGGAGCCGCCCGCCGTACAGCTCGCGCAGCGTGCGCAGTTCGGCGAAGCCGGGTTCGTCCAGGACCAGCGCCTCGACCAGGCCGATCGCCTCCTCCAGCAGGGCCCGTTCGCGCGGGCCGACCCCGGCCGCGAGGTCCAGGGGCATCCGCCGGATCCGCTCCAGCGCCGTGTGCAGCTTCAGCAGCGCGGACCGGTGGCCGAAGTGGTCGGCGAGTTGGGTGCGCAGCCCGTCCAGCCCGCTGTCCGCCGCCAGGAAGGCGCGCAGTTCGGGGACCCGCCGCTCGCCGTCGCGGACCAGCCCGCAGAGGGTGTGCAGGCCGTACGGCCCGAAGCGGCGCCACAGGGCGCGGCGGCGGGCACCGTCCAGCGGTGCGCCCTCGTCCTCGCCGAGGAAGAAGGCGGCCGCTCCCAGCAGGTAGGAGAGGAAGTCCGGCCGGAGGGAGGCGAGTTCCTCCAGGGCGGCGACATCGGACTCGTCCAGGGTGGCGGCGGCCTGGCCGAGCAGCCCGCACACCGGAGTGAGGTCGAACAGGCGTCGGCGCATGCCGGGGGCGTCCTGGAGGATCCGGTCGGCGAGCCGGCGGCCGAGCACCAGCGGGTGCGGTCCGTCCGGTTCCCACAGCTCCTCGCACTTGGTGAGGGCACCCAGGGTGGTGAGCGGGGTGGAGTTCTCGAAGTCCCGGCCGAGGAAGTGGGCCACCACCTCGGCGTCCGTGGTCGACGGCCCGCGGACCGGCAGGACCAGCAGCAGGGCGTCGGCGGCGGTGGCGTGCCGGCGGCTGGTGCTCGCCACCTCCTCCGGCCGCAGCCGCAGGAAGGCCAGGGTGTTGAGCGAGTCCTCGCCGTACACCGAGTCCAGCCCGGGGGTGTCGATCAGCTCGAACAGCCGCAGATAGGGGGCGGGGAACTCGACCAGCACCTCCCGGATGCCGCGCAGTTGCTCCAGGTGGTCCTCGCGGCGCGCGGTCAGCTCGGCCAGCCGGTCCGGGGAGTACTCCACGGACGGACGGCCCTCCTCCCGGTAGCGGACCAGCAGCCGCGGGGTGTCGGCGTACCGCAACCGGTTGACGTTGAAGGTCAGTTCCTGCGAGCCGGTGGCCACCCGCTCCTCGCCGATCAGCGCATTGACCAGGGTGGACTTGCCGGCCGAGATCCGGCCCACCACGACCACGCTCATCTGCCGCCGCAGCCGATGCTGTTCGGCCTCGAAGGCGGCGCGCAGGACCTCGGCCGAGCCGCCGCCGCGGGACAGCAGCCGCTGCGCCCCGGCGAGGGCGGCGTCGGCCCGGGCCCCGAGGTCGCCGAGGTCGCCGAGATCCCCGGGGGCGCTCGTCATGCCCGACCGCCGGCCGCGTCGGGCGGGGCGGGAGCGGGGGCCTCGGGACCGGCGAGCCCCTGCACGGCGCCGGCCAGCACCTCGACCCGCTCCCCGAGTTCCCGCAACGGCCCCTGTTCCCGGGCCAGTTCGCCGAGCCGCCGGGCCGCCTCCGCCGCCGTGCGCTCGGCGCTGCGCCGCAGCCGCTCCAGGGTGTCCGCGGTCCGCTCCTTCTCCCGCTCGATCCGGCTGTCCAGCTCGGCCGCGATGTCCCGGGCGAAGGCGGCGACCGCGTCCTCCACGGCCCGTGCCACCATCGGCTCCTGGTCCCGCCGGGCCCGGCCGACGGCCTCGGCGAGCTCCCGGCGGCGCTCCTTGAGGACGCGCTCGGGGATCTCCTGCTCCACGGTCCGGTAGCGGACCCGCTCCGGCCGGTCGAGCACCCGCTCCTGGTAGGACTCGTAGCGGGGGGCGAAGAAGTCCTGGGCCTGCCGGTACAGATGCCTGACCCGGTCGCCGAACCCCGACGGCGCCGGGCCGGAGGCCCGCCTCGCCTGCCGCTGCTTGGTCACGGTGCGGTAGGTGGCCGGCTCGACCACCGGCACCTCCTTGGTCGGCCGGTGCAGCCGGCCGAAACCGCCGAGGTCCAGCACCGGTGCGGGCGGCAGCTCCCCGAGCGTGCCGCCCGCCAGCTCGACGCCGAGCTCCCGGGCCAGCCCGCTCTGCAGCGCGGCGGCGCGCCGGGCGGCCCACTCGCCGACCGTCGACCGGGCCAGCGTCAGGTCCGCGTTGATCCGGTCGGCCAGCCGGTCGGGCTTGGTGAGGTGCGCCCGCACCTCCAGGTGCTCGGTCTCCGCGCGCCGCCACACCCGTTCGAACTCCTCCCGGGTGCGTTCGGCCGTCCCGGCCCGCAGGCTGTCGAGTTCGCGCTCCAGCCGGGCCCGCCACGGCGCCGCGCCCGAGGACAGCTCGGCCAGCCGCTCCGACTCCCGCTCGGTCTCGGCGCGTAGTTCCGCCAGCCGGGTCCGGCTGCCGTCGCGGAGCGCGCTCTCCTCGGTCAGCAGCGGCTCCAGCAGGGTGCGCACGGCGGCCTGCGCCTCGACCAGGGCGCCGCCGAGCAGCAGCCGCGCGCGGTGGGCGGCGAGCCGGGACCAGAGGGCCTCCTCCAGCCGGGGGAAGCCCGAGGCGGCCAGCAGCCTGGCCCGCCGCTCGGGGTCGTCGTCGGCGGCCCCGGCCAGGTGGCGCTGCTTGAGCCGGCTCGACACCGGGACGATCAGCACGTCCTCCGGCTCGCGCCCGGTCACGGCGGCGATCTTGCGCCGCCCGGCGGCGAGGTCGGCCCCGATGTCCTCGGGCAGGTCCGCCTTGGTGAGCACGTAGAACAGGGCGTCCGGGTGGTCGGCGGCCCTGACGGCGTGCGCGGCCTCGCGGAGGAAGGCCGTCTCGCTGTCGGTCAGCGGCTCCTCGGCGGAGAGCACGAACACGACCGCGTCGGCGCTGGGGAGCTGGCCCATGGTCACGGCCGTGTGCTGGTGGTAGACGCCGCCCACGCCCGGTGTGTCCACGAGGACCAGCCCCGATTCGAGGCGCGGCACGTCGAGCCGCAGGTCGAGCAGCACGGCCTCGCCGCTGTGCTCGCCGCCCTCGGCGGCGTAGTCGCCGATCCGGTCGAGCGGGATCCGCCGCGCTTCCAGCCTGCCGTCCGGGAGGCGGAGGGTGACCTCGGCGCGTTCCGGGGCTCCGTGGCGGATCACGGCGGCGACGCTGGTGGCGAAGTACGGGTCCACGGGGAGGATGTTCGGGCGCTCCAGCAGCGCGTTCAGCAGGCTGGACTTGCCCCGGTTGAACTCCCCGCACACCACCACCGTCAACTCGCCTGACAGCAGCCGTTCGTGGGCGCCGCAGAGCCGGTCGGCGGTCTGCTCGGCCCGGCGGGTGCGGGCGGTCGCGGTGAGCGGCTCCAGCAGGTCGAGGATCTCGTCGCGCAGGGACGCGTAGTCGGGCACGGGTCTCACTCCTTCTCCAGGTCCCAGCTGTGGAGTTCACGGTCGGTGGCGGCGAACAGGGTGCTGGAGTCGGTGCCGAACACCAGGTTCCGTGGCGGGGTGGGCAGCGTCATCCGGTGCAGCGGGCCGGACACCTCCAGCAGCCGGTGCGGCTGCTCCGGGTCGGGCTGCGGCAGTTCCCAGACCGAGACGCAGCCGGCCTGGTCGGCGGCGGCGAGCAGCCGTTCGTCGGGGCCGACCGCCAGCACGAAGGCCTTGGCCAGCGCCGGGTCCCGCAGCCGGGCGGTGTAGCCGCCGAGGCTCCAGACGTCCACCGCGGTCAGGTCGGAGGCACCACTGGCGAACCCGGCCGACACCGGCAGCGGGCGCACCAGACGGAGATCGGACAGGGTGAGCTGGGGCACGCTCTCGGCGCGGCGTCCCGAGGTGTGGCAGAGGACCACGGTCTGGCCGACCGGGACCGCGGTGAACTCCAGATCGGGGGAGAACGCCTGCCCGCCGGTCGGGCTGAAGCGTGACAGGTCGATCTCGGCGGTCACCTCACCGTCGACGGTCCGGACCAGGCGCAAGCGGCGCTGGATGTCCGTGACCGCGAGCAGGGCCCCGTCGGCGGAGAAGGCCACCGCGGCAGCGTTGGTGGGGAGCGGGACGGAGCACTCGAGCGCTCCGGTGGTCAGGTCGAGGACGTCGACCTGGCGGCCGGACTTGTGGATGGCGGCCGCCAGCGGCGCCCCGGCACCGGGCGCGGTCGCCGTCGCCCAGCCGATCCCCGGACGTTCCCACTGCCGGACCGTCTCGGCCGGCAGCAGTTCGGAACAGACCAGTTGCTCGCCGTGCACGGTGAGCAGCCGTGGCACGTCGCCTGGGACCGGCAGTACCGGGCCGACCGGCCGCGGCTCGGGCAGCGCCCGTACCCGGGCCCGGAGCGGTGCGGCCTCCGCCCACCGCGGCCGGACGTTCGCGCCGCCGTACTTCCCCGAGCGGGCGGTCCGGCGCCCGCCCGCCCGCCCGGTGGTCAGCAGCCAGTCCCCGGACGACACCGGTGCGCCCTCGGCGACGTGCAGCCGGGCAACGGTCCCGGGGCGCCCGTCGGCGCGCAGCTCCCACAGGCCGCCGTCGGCCAGCCGGACCAGCGCGAGCACGGCGTCCGCGGCGAACTCCTCTCCCGGCGCGACGTACCAGCGCAGCAGTCGCCCGGAGTCGCCGGGCAGCTGCCAGCCGAACGGGACGCCGGAGGAGGTGGGCCGCTCGGCGGCCGAGTAGCGCCGGGTGGCGAGCCCGGCCCAGGCGGCCGCGCCCTGGGCGACGGCCAGTTCCGGGTCCTCGACGTGGCGCAGCAGTCCGGGGAAGGCCTCGGCCAGCGCGTCGCGGACGGCGGGCATCCGGGTGCTGCCGCCGACCAGCAGCACGGCCGCGAGCCGGTCCGGGGCCTGGCCGCAGCGTTCGAGCAGTTCCCGGCAGCGGGTGACGGTCCGGGCGACCAGCGGCGCGGCGAGTTCGGCCAGCCGGTCCCGGCCGAGGGCGGTGGGCAGCCCGGCGGAGCGCAGGTAGTCGTCGACCTCGGCCTCGACGCTCAGCCGGTGCTTGAACCGGTGGGCGAGGTCGGCGAGTTCGACCTCGCGGCGGAGCCGGTCGGTGGCGCCGTCGGACTCCTTCGGCGCGCCGCCCGGGCGCAGCCACGCCGTCAGCCGGTCGCCGCCGAGCCGGACCAGTTCCTCGGCGACCAGCACGTCGATGTCGTGGCCGCCGCAGTCGTCCAGCGCCGTGTGTCCCAGGACCTCCACCGCCTCCGCCGAGGCGTCCGGCGGCGGCATCCGGACCAGTGCGGCGTCGAAGGTGCCGCCGCCGAAGTCGTGGACCAGGACCAGGTCGCCGGGTTGCAGGGCGGGCCCGGCGATCGGGGCGAGCGCGGCGGCCACCGGTTCGGCGAGCAGGTCGACGACGGTGAGACCGGCCGCCTCGCCCGCCCCGACCAGCAGCCGTCGGCGCGGGTCGCCGGGCCCGTAGGAGGCGGGGTAGGTCAGCACGGCCCGGGTGACGGCCTGGCCGTGCAGCCGTTCGGCCTCGCCGCGCACGGCCGCCAGCAGCGCGGCCACCAGCTCCTCGGCCCGGTAGGAGGCGTCGCCGAGCAGCAGCGGGGCGCGCTCGCCGAGGTCGCGTTTGAACTCGCTGCGGAAGGAGGCGGGGTGGACGGCCCGCCGGTGCTCGGCGGGGGTGCCGACGAGCAGCCGGGCGCCGTCCCAGGAGACGGTGGAGGGCCAGGCCCAGGAGTCGCCGGACGGTTCCTTGATCAGGCGCACCCGGCCGTCGGCGACCAGTGCGGCGGCGGAGGTGGAGGTGCCGAAGTCGACGGCGAGGACGGGTTCACGGGTCACCGGGGGTCCTTCGGTTCGGGACGGCGGGGCGGGTCGCGCGGGTCACGCGGGTCGGGCGGGCCGGTCCGGTCGGGCGGCTCGGTCCGGTTGTCGGAGCCGAGCCGGCCGAGGGCGGTGGCGACCAGCCGTCGCCACGTCCCGTCGTCGACCTCCGGCAGCGGTACGGCGGTGAGCAGGGCGTGCAGTCGGGCCACCGTGCCGGGCGCGAGCACCGGGTCCGGTGCCGACCGCTCCCTGCCGGGGAGCTCCCGGTGAGGGTGCTCCCGGCGCGGGTGCTCGTGGCGGGGGTGCTCGTGGTTCAACGGGCCCTCCTGGCTGAACGGGGACGCCTCCACCGGGGACTCCTCCCACTGGGGCCTGTTGTCCGGGTCCCCCTCAGTCCGGTCCGAGTACGCGCACCAGCTCCTGACGGGCCCGCGCCAGACGGCTCTTGACGGTGCCGACGGGGATCGCCAGCACCTCCGCCATCTCCTCGTAGCTGCACCCGCACAGGTGCCGCAGCACCACCACCGCCCGGAAGTCCACCTCCAGTGCGGCCAGGGCCTGTTGGACCCGCACCACGTCGGTGACACTGCCGTCCACCGGCCGCACCGCCTCGACCGGCAGCGCCTCGTCCAGCACCGGGTACGGCCGTCGCTTGCGCTGGGCCAGTTCGGCCCTGGCGGCGTTGACCGCGATCGTCCGCAGCCAGGTGGTGAACCGGGCCTCGGCCCGGAACGAGCCGATCGCGCCGGCCACCCGGATCAGCGCGTTCTGGCAGGCGTCCAGCGCGTCCTCGCGGTTGCCGGTGATGCCCGCGCAGACGGTCAGCACCGTGGTCCGGTGCCGGCGCAGGAGTTCTTCGAGTGCGCACCGGTCGCCGGCGACCGCGCGCGGGACGAGTTCCTCGTCGCCCAGACCCGTCAGGTCCGGCGACCTCGTGTACCGCAACACCGACCCCCCACAGGCGCGCCCCCGACGGCCGGGTGCGACGGGTGGCGGGCGCCTGACGGTTCATAGACCCCGGTGCGGAGCGGAAAGTTCCCGCCGCCACACCGTGACTTTTCCGTCACCCGCGAGTGCCAGTGCGGAGCCGTCGTGGGACCAGGCCAGGGTGCTCACGCCGCCGCTGGAGTGGGGGAGTTCGGCGATCGGGGTGAGGGCGTCGCAGTCGACCACGAGCGCCCAGCCGGCGTCGAGACCGAGTGCCACGTGGCGGCCGTCGGGGGCGAGATCGAGGACGCGAACGGGAGGTGTCGTGAGGACCTTCTCGCCGACCAGTACCGTGCAGAGGTCGGCGGACAGCTCCACCGGGGGACGGTCGGGGTGGACCGCACTGCGCTGCGGCCGACGGGACGCGGCCCAGGCGACCGTCCGGTCGGTGGTACCGCCCGGACGCCAGGACAGGATCCGGGTGTTCGACTGAGTGACGACCCACACCAGCTCGTCGGAGCCGGCGCAGCGGCCGAGGTCGGGCCCGAACTTCTGGTAGCCGAGGTCGACCAGCAGGTTCGGAGTGTGGCCGTCGCCGACCGTCCAGAGCTCGTACTGCGGATAGCCGGAGGGGTCGCGTACCACCACCACCAACAGGCGGTCCGGTCCGACCGGGAGGGATCGCCAGAGCCGGTCGTGCGACGTGGTGTTCCCCGGTAGCAGTCCGAACGCGGGCGTGGTCGCGGCGGGCTCCTCGCGGTCCAGCCGATGGACCTCGGCCGTCCGCCGGTTGCCGACCGTCGTGGTCAGAGTGTCGGCATCGGGGGAGAGCCACCGGCCCTCGATGGCCGGCTTGACCGTCGCGAGTCGGCGAACGTCGGTCCCGCCGGTCCACTCGTGGACGTGGTGCGTGGTGACGATCCTCAGCGCTCCGCCAGGTGTCCACCCGAGGGTGTGCACTGTGCCCACTGTGTGCCGCCACACGGGCAGGAAGGCATTCGGGAGGGTCTCGACCGTCGTGGCCAGCCAGTCGCCCGAGCGGAACCGTCCGCCCGGATCGGTGTGCCAGCGCACCAGTTCGCCGGGGTACCGGGCCCGCAGCCGGTGCACGGTGCCCGTCGACGACCGCACGTCGGCCAGCACCGCGCCCGCCGCGTACCGGGTGCCCTCGGCGACGAGCGGTCCGAGGAAGACGGCCGAGCCGCCCGGCACGTCCCAGGCCAGCGGTTCGGTGCCCGGCTCGCGGACCACCGGGCGCAGGTCGCGGGCGGCGGTGAGCGCGGCCCAGGCGGCGGCGCCGCGCACCACGGCCAGTTGCGGGTCCTCGGGCTGGCGGACCGGGGCTCCGAACGCCTCCCCGATCAGCTCGCGGACCACGGGGCTGCGACTGGTCCCGCCGGTCACCAGGACGGCGTCCACCCGTGCGGTACCCCCACCCGGGTCGGTGTTCTCGGAGGCGGCCGCGACGCGCAGCAGGGCGCGGCAGCTCTCGACAGTGGGTTCCAGTAGCTCCGCCGCCACGGCGCGCAGGGTGTCCCGGTCGAGGGCGACGACGGTGCCGTCGGGAGCGAGGTCCTCGACCCGCTCGGCCATCGCCAGCCCGTGCTTCAGCTCGCGCACGAAGGTGTCCAGGTCGAGCGCCGCCCGCCGGGCGGCGGCCTCGTCGGTGTCCGGCGGAGCCGCACGCCGCTCGGGGCCGCTCCCTCCCAGGTGGGCCAGCAGCGCGACGTCGAGATCCCGCCCGCCGCAGTCGTCGAGGGAGCCGTGCCCGAGCAACTCCGGTCCGGCGTCGCCGATCCGGACCAGGGCCGCGTCGAAGGTGCCGCCGCCCAGGTCGTGCACCAGCACGGTCGAGCCCACGGGGAAGGGCGCGCCGACCGGTGGCGCCCAGGCCGCCGCCAGTGGTTCGGCGAGCAGGCCGACCCGGCTCAGCCCGGCCGCCTCGGCGGCCGCCAGCATCGCCTGCCGTCGGGCGTCGTCCGGCCCGCCCCCGGCCGGGACGGTGAGCACGGTCCGCTCCGGTGCGCGGCCCAGCACCCGGTGCGCCTCGGCGGCGACGGCGCGCAGCACGGCCGCCACCAGCTCGGTGGCGGAGTGGCTGGCGCCGTCGAGCAGCAGCGGCACCCGGCTGCCCAGATCGCGCTTGATCTCCGCCCGGTAGCGCAGCGGGTGGAGCCGCTTGCCGCGCTCGGCCGGGGCGCCGACGAGGACGCCGCCGGAGCCGTCGGCGAGCACGGCCGAGGGCCAGGACGCGGCGCCGGTGGCCGGCTCGTGCAGCATCCGGACGGTGCCGCCCTCGACGACGGCGGCCTGGGTGGTGCTCGTGCCGAAGTCGACGACCAGTACCGGCCCGACCGGTGCGGGCTCCTCCGCCGGTTCCGCCGTTGCCGCCGTTGCCGCCGGTTCTGCGGGTGCTGCCGGTTCCACCGCCGCGGTCCGCTTGGACTTCTTGCTCACCTGGACGGCTCCGATCGCGAGAGGTCGTGGTGGATCGCCTCGTAGGCGTCCCGGACGGTCAGTTGGGCCTGCCGGGCCGGACCGCCGACGGTGGGAGCGGCGAGCAGCCGGTGCCAGTGGTCGAGCCGGGCGCGGGCGGCGGCCAGCAGCACCGCGCGGTCCGTGCCCGGCGGCAGGCCCAGCCGGTCCGCCGCGGTGCTGCCGTGCTCACCGGTGACCCGCAGCAACTCGGCCACCTGGTCGGCGGGCAGGTCGAGCCGGCCCTCGAAGTGGTCGCGCAGCGAGCGCAGTTCGGCGTACGCCTGGGCGTGCCGGAGTTCGACGGCGGTGAACGCGCCGGCCACGGCGGCCACGGCGCGGGCCGGCTCGCCGGTCAGCCCGGCCGCCGTCAGCCCGGCGAGCCGGGGCACGGTGCGGAACGCCCGGGCGGCCTTGATGAGGTCGGCGCGTCCGCCGAAATGGTCGCGGAGCAGGGCGCGCAGCGTGTCGATGCCGGAGATCCGGAGCAGTTCGGCGCGCAGCGGCCCGGCCTCGGTGGCGCCGTCGCGGACCAGCCGCTGCGCGGTCGCCACGCCCCAGCCGCCGAAGCGCCGGTAGAGGCGGGACCGGGCGGCGGCCGGCAGCGGCAGTACGCCGTCCGCCGCGGTGAACCGGTCGGCCTCCGCGGCGAGTTCGGCCAGCCGGTGCGGCTCGCAACCGGTGGCGAGCGCGGTCAGGTCGGCGAGGTCGGCGGCGTCCAGGTCGGCTGCGCCCGAGGCGAGCAGGCCCGCCACCGGCACCGCCGTGTACAGCAGCCGGGATGCCCCGGCGGCGCGCAGCAGTTGGTCCGCGACCCGCCGGGCGGGCAGGAACGGGTCCGGGGTGTCGACCGGGTCCCAGAACAGTTCGGTCTTGGTCAGCGCGCCGACGGTGTTGAGCGGACCGAGCCCGGGCACATGGGCCAGGAAGTCGGCGGTGAGGCGCAGTTCCTCCCGGTGGACCCCTCGGGCGGTGAAGGTCAGCACCAGCGCGTCGGCCCTAGCGCCCTCGGTCACCGTCGATCCGGTGACGCCGCTCGCGGTGCGGCCCAGCAGTCGCAGGGTGGCGGCCGACTCGGGGCCGGTGGCGGAGTCCAGCCCCGGGGTGTCGACGATCTCCGTGCCGGCCAGCGCGGGGTGCGGGAAGGCGGTCTCCAGGTGGTCGATCCGGTGCGGCGGTCCGTGCCGCCGGGGGGCGTCGGCGGTGCGGACGGTGAGCGCCTCCAGGGCGGACAGGTCCGGGTGGTGGACCACGGTGCCGTCCTCGAAGTGCACCGTCAGCGCGGCCGGGTCGCCGTGGCGGAACCGGTTGACCGTCATGGTCAGCTCGGTCACCCCCGTCGGGGCGAGCCTGGTCCCGAGCAGGGCGTTGACAAGGGTGGACTTGCCGCTGCTGACCCGGCCGACCAGGGCGACGGCGAACGGCGCGGCGAGCCGTCCGGCCTGCTCGGCCAGCGTCCGCCGGAACTCCCCGGGCAGGTGCTCGGCCCCGGCCGCGTCGGTGAGGACGGCCAGCGCGGCCCGCCGGAGGTCGGCGGCGGTCACCGCCCCACCGCCCCGGGGCCGGGTGCGGCCCCGGGACCGTCCTCGGGCGCGGGGCGGGGCGCGGCCCCGGGACCTTCGTCGGGCGCGCCCGCGGGGCCGGACCGGGGCGCGCCCGCGGGGCCCGTCCCGGCCGGGGGCTCGTCGACGACCGCCGCGACCAGGGCCGCCAGCCGAGCCACCTCGCGTCCGGCCGCGATCAGTGCGCCGTGCTCCTCGGTCAGCACCTTGTGCCGGGCCCCGGCCTCGGCGCGGGTGGTCTCCGCCGCCGCCCGGAGCCGCGACACGGTCTCCTGCGCGCTCTCGTCCTGCTGGCGCAGCAGACTGTCCAGCTCCCGCTCGGCCTGCTCCGCCGCGGTGTCGAGCAGGCTCCGCAGGCCCTCGGTGATCACCCGCTGCTGGCGCGAGCGCACCAGGGCGAGCTGGTCGCGCAGATTGCGCCGGCGGGCCTGGACCTCCTGGTCGCGGACGGCTCCGAGCCCGCGCAGCAGGCCCGCGACCAGGCCGATCGCGCCGCCGACGGCAGCGCCCGCCGGTCCGAACAGCATCCCGCCGACGGCGGCGCCCATCGAGGCCCCGAACGAGCCGTCCCGGCTCACCGGCATCATCGGCCCGGGCGCTCGGCCGGAGCCCAGGTCCGGGTCCAGCCGCACCGCTCCGGGCGCGGCGATCCGTCCCGCCCCGACCGGCCCGATCCCGAGCCGGTGCTGCCGGGCGAAGGCGGCCACCACGGCGCGGAGTTCGGTCTCGGCCCGGTGCGCGGTCGCGCCCGCCACCGCCGCGTAGGCGGAGGCCACCTCGGCGGCCAGCCGGTCCGCGTCGTCCTGGAGGGACTCGTCGTGCAGCAGGTCGTTGCAGATCCGCTCCCACACCGCGTCCAGGTCGTCGTGCAGGGAGCCGGTCAGCGCGTTGCGCAGCTTCCGCAGCTCGGCGCGGAGTTCGGTGCGCCACTCGGCGCCGGACCGGCGGGCTCCGGCGGCCTCGCGCTGCCCGGCCTCGGCCGAGGCCCGCAGCCGGGCCAGCGTCTCGTCGGTCTCCCGGGCGAGTGCCTCCCGTTCCGCCTCCAGCGGCCGCAGCAGGGCCGTGACGGCGGCGTCCGCCTCGGCCAGCGGCCGGGCCAGCAGCAGGCTCGCCCGGCGGCGGCGCAGCAGGCCCCGGAGTGCGGACTCGAATTCGGGGTAGCCGCTGTCGGGGTCGGCGGCCCCGTCCGCGGAGGCGGGCGCGTCCGGCCGGGCCCCGGCGGCGGCCAGGTGGCGCAGCCGGGCGCGGGTCGACACCGCCAGCACGGCGGGGCCGCCGTCCCTGTCGCCGGTCAGTGCGGCGAGCTTGGCGCGGGTGTTGTCGAGCATGGCCCGCCGGTCCTCGGCGTCCGCCTGGTCGGCGCGGGTGAGGACGACCAGCAGGCCGCCCGGATCGGCGGCCGTCTTGTCCGGACCGGTGCTGCCGGCGGCCGGCCGGTCCGGCCCCGCGCTGTCGGCGTCCGGTGCGTCCGGTCCCGTGCTGCCGGCGGCCGCGGCGGTCAGGGCGTGGCGGAGGAAGCGCAGTTCGGCGGCGGAGAGCGGCGAGGTCGTGTCGGCGACGAAGACCACCGCGTCGGCGGAGGCGAGGAAGCCGGCGGTCACCGCCGTGTGCTCGGGGAACACCCCGCCGATGCCCGGGGTGTCGACCAGGACGGTGCCCCCCGTCAGCGCCTCGGACGGCAGTCGCAGGTCGAGCAGTTCGGCCCGCAGCCGGTTGCCGGGGTTGGCGCTCTCCGCCACGTAGTCGGCCAGTTCGGTGAGCGGGACCTCCCGCTGCCGCGTGCCGCCGTTCTGCTCGCGAAGGTGCACGGTCGCCGTGTCCCGGGGGCCCCAGGCCAGCGTGGTGACCACGCTGGTGGTCTGGAGCACGTCCACCGGCAGCAGCCCCGGTCGCCGCACCAGCGCGTTGACCAGGCTGGACTTGCCCCGGTTGAACTCGCCGCAGACCACGACCACGATCCGTCCGTCCGCGAGCCGCCGCACCGCCTCGTCCAGCCGTTCGGCGGTCCCGGCCAGCCCGCGCGCCCGCGCCGCCGCACCGAGCCGTTCCAGGGCGGCCGTGGTGTCGGCCGCGACCGCGCCCGTGTCGATCCCCGTCATGCCCGCCCGGCTCCCCTCGCCCCGGCGCCGGCGCCCGCGCGTCGGCCTCCCGGACTCTGATTCGCCGAACGGCCGGAATGTTCCGCGGGGGCCGTCCGGACCCGCGGCCGGGGCGGCGGGACCACGGGCTGCGGTGCGCGGAAGGCGGGGTGCGGAAGACGGGGTGCGGAAGACGGGGTGCGCGAGGTGTGAAGACGGCGCAGAGAAGCAGGAGGGGCGCGCGGAAAATTTTGTGCGCCCATCGCCGGCCGGTCCGGGCCGTACCGCTTGACCTGCGCTTTCCGTAGTGGAAGGCGTCATTTCGTTCGAGGCAACAGGATGTTAACCGGATCGGCACACTCTGCGCCCAGAACTCGCTTTTGCTTGCCCCATACCCATGTTTTACTCCTTCTTGACGCAACGTCAGGTGACCAGAGGCGCACCTGACGTCACCGAAGGAGGCAGTCACCCTCATGGAACCGCTCATCGACCGGGCCCGGGCCTTCCCGCAGCGGGCCGGGGACACCGGCCGCGAACTCACCGGCCTCGCCGCCGGCCAGAGCCCGCAGGCGCTGTTCATCACCTGTTCCGACTCCCGCGTGGTCCCGGCCCTGATCACCAACGCCGACCCCGGCGACCTCTTCGAGCTCCGCACCGCGGGCAACATCGTCCCCGTCTACCGGGCCGACGACGCCTCCGGCGAGACCGCCACCGTCGAGTACGCCGTCGAGGTGCTGGGCGTGCGCGACATCGTGGTCTGCGGCCACTCGCACTGCGGCGCCGTCGGCGCCGTGGTCCGCGGCGAGGACCTCAGCGTGGTGCCCGCCGTCCGCTCCTGGCTTCGCCACGCGGACCGGGCAGTGCTCCGCGCGGACGAGGCCGAGGTCTTCGACCCGACGGTCGCCGGCCCCGTGCAGCGGCACGTCCTGGCCCAGCTCGACCGGCTGCGCGGCTACCCGGCCGTCGCCCGGCGGCTGGCCGACGGGCGGGTCCGGCTGCGCGGCTGGTTCTACGAGATCCACACCGGCCTGGTGCTCGAACACCGGGCCGACAGCGGTCTGTTCCTGCCGCTGTGAGCCCCGCGCCGCACGGGCCGCCGCACGACCAGCGGCCGCACGCCCCGCCGCCCTCCGGCCCGATATCCCCCGACCACCGTCCGAACCGCCACTCTCCCGAGGACCCGATGACTCGTCGTCCCGCCCTTCGGCTGAGCACTCTGCGCTCCGACCTCCCCGCCTCCCTCGTCGTCTTCCTGGTGGCGCTGCCGCTCTGCGTGGGCGTCGCCGTCGCCTCCGGCGTACCGGCCGAACTCGGCCTGGTCACCGGCATCGTCGGTGGCCTGGTGACCGGCCTGATGCCCGGCAGCAGCCTCCAGGTGTCCGGCCCCGCCGCCGGGCTGACCGTCCTCGTCCTCGCCGCCGTCCAGGAGCACGGCCTCGCCACCCTCGGCGTGATCACCGCCGCGGCCGGCCTGCTCCAGCTCGCCATGGGCGCCGCCCGCCTCGGCCGGCTCTTCCGGGCGATCTCCGTCTCGGTCGTCCAGGGCATGCTGGCGGGCATCGGCCTGATCCTGATCGCCGGTCAGCTCTACGCGCTGGCCGACATCAAGGGCCCCACCGGCGGCCCCGCCAAGCTCGCCGGACTCCCCGGCCTCGCCGCCGACATCGCCGGGGACGGGCGCGCGCTCGCCGCCGTCGCGATCGGCGCAGGGACGATCGCGGTCCTGCTGCTCTGGCCGCGCCTGCCCGCCAAGGTCCGGATCGTGCCCGCGCCGCTGGCCGCCGTGGCCGGTGCGACGGCCGTCACCGCCCTGTTCGACCTGCCCGTCGCCCGGGTCGACGTGGCCGGGCTCGCGGGCGTCGTCGATGTGCCCGGCCTGTCCGACTTCGCGGCGCTCGGCAGCCTCGGCGTGCTCGGCACGGCCTTCGCCTTCGCGCTGATCGCCTCCGCCGAGAGCCTGTTCAGCGCCGCCGCCGTCGACCGCCTGCACCACGGCCCGCGCACCGACTACGACCGCGAACTGCTCGCCCAGGGCGTCGGCAACACCGTCTGCGGCCTGCTGGGCGCCCTGCCCATGACCGCCGTGATCGTCCGCAGCGCGGCCAACGTCCAGGCCGGCGCCAGGACCAAGGCGTCCCGGGTGCTCCACGGGGTGTGGCTGCTGCTCTTCGCCGCGCTGCTCCCCGCCGCCCTCGGTGTCATCCCGCTCGCCGCCCTGGCCGGCGTCCTGGTCCACGCCGGGGCCAAGCTCGTTCCGCTGCGCGCCCTGCGGCCGCTCTGGCGGGCCGACCGGGGCGAGGCCGCGATCCTCGCCGTCACCGCGATCGCCATCGTGCTGACCAACCTGCTCGAAGGCGTCCTGCTCGGCCTCCTGCTCGCCGTGCTCAAGAGCGCCTGGGACACCTCCCACCTCCAGGTCGCCGTCACCGAACTGCCCGACGGCGCGGTCCGGGTGACCCTCCACGGCAGCGCCACCTTCCTCCGGCTGCCCCGCCTCCTGGAGACCCTCGAATCCCTGGAGGGCCTGCCGGCGGACCGCCCGGTCCGCCTCGACCTCGCCGGCGTGCGTCACCTCGACCACGCCTGCCGCAGCGCCCTGGACCAGTGGCAGGAGCGCCACAACCGCAGTGGGTCCGCCGAACTCGTGGGGCTGCCCGCCTGAAACCTGTTGCCGTGCTCCGGGGGCGGGCGGGTCGGGGTGCTGTTCCGACCTGCCGGCCCGCCGGTCCGGGAGCGGGCGTGGGGGGGGGGGGGGGGGCGGCCCCCCCCCGCGGGGGGGGGGGCGCCCCCGCCCCCCCCCCGCGGGGGGGGGGGGGGCGCCCCCCCCCCCCGGGGGGGGGGGGGGGGGGGGGGGGGGGGGGGGGGGGGGGGGGCCGCCCCCCCCCGGGGGGGGCCCCCCCCCCCCCCCCCCTCCGCCGTCGCTCGCGGGTGAACGCGATGTGCCGGATTCGCCGCCGTTGACGCTCCGGCCGATGCCGTGGAGGCACCCGGTCAGAGGCGGCGCAGAACGTTCTGGAGGCCCTGCGTCCGCCGTGCCACGGCGCCGCCCCGCCGTCCGCCGGGCACGATGGGCACGATGGGCAGGACGGGGTGCGGACGAGGCGGGCGGAGGCGGCATGGAGCGGGCGGCGGGGGAGTCCTGGGTGGTCGGGGTGGACGTCGGCGGCTCCGGCATCCGGGTCGGGGCGGCGCCCGCGGGCCGGCCGGTGGATCCGGCGGGGGTGCGGACGGTCGGGTCGGCCGCCGCCGCGCGGGTGTCCGCCTCGGCCGGAGGACAGGACGGGCGGGCGCTGCTCGACCGGCTGCTGCCCGCACTCGGCGCCCTGGTCGCCGGCCTGCCCGACGGGGCCGGGATCGGCGCGGTCGCCGTGGGCGCCACCGGGATGGCCCTGCTCGGCCGCGACCTGGCGGCCCGGCTGCCCGGCCCGCTCGCCCGAGCCACCGGCGCCCGGCGGCTGGTGCTCGCGGGGGACGCGGTCACGGCCTACGTGGGCGCGCTGGGCACCGCCGCCGGGGTGGTGGTGGCCGGCGGGACGGGGCTGGTCGCGATCGGCCTCCGCCCGGGCGGGAACTGGTGCCGTGCCGACGGCTGGGGCCAGTTGCTCGGGGACTGCGGCGGCGGCGCCTGGCTCGGCCGGGCCGGGCTGGAAGCGGCGCTGCGGGCGCAGGACGGCCGCAACGGGGGTTCGCCCGCGCTGCTGGCGGCGGCCGAGCGGCACTACGGCCCGGTGGCCGGCCTCCCGGCCGCGCTCCAGCCGCGTCCGGACCGGGCGGCGCTGCTCGCGGAGTTCGCCCCGGCGGTGGTCGCGGCCGCCGGGGGCGGCTGTCCGGTCGCCGCGGACCTGCTCCGCCGTGCGGGCGAGGAGATCGCCGACAGCGCGAGCGCCGCCGCCGCGGCCGCCGGTCGGACCGAGCCCCGGCTCGCCCTGACCGGGGGTCTGTTCCGCTTCGACCCACTGCGCCGGGCGACCCTGGACGCGCTCGCGGTCCGCCTCCCCGCCGCCCGCCCCCGCCCTCCGGACGGCCCGCCGCTGCTCGGAGCCCTCCGGCTGGCCCGGGCCGCCGCGACCGCCACCACCACCCCCGCTGCCCCGGCATCCGCGCTCGGCAGCGCCACTGTCAGCACCGCCACCATCAGCAGCGCCACCGTCGGCACCGCCGCACCGGACTTCCCCTGGCCGCTGGACCCGCCCCTGCTCGCCGTCCTCGACCTCCCCGCCGCCGACGGCCCGCGGCGGCCGTGAAAAGCGTTTGAGCGGTGCTCCCGGCTCTGGCAGCGTGGTCGGTATGGAGAAGACCCCTGCCCCCGACGACTGGCTGGCGACCAACCGCGCCAACTGGGACGGCCGTGTCCCGGTGCACAAGGCCAGCGATTTCTACGACCTCCCCGGCTTCGTGTCCGGCGACGAGGCACTGCGCGGTTTCGAGCTGGCCGAGGTCGGTGACGTCAGCGGCAAGTCCCTGCTCCACCTCCAGTGCCACATCGGCCTGGACACCCTGTCCTGGGCCCGCCACGGCGCCACCGTGACCGGCCTGGACTTCTCCGCGCCGGCGGTGGAGACCGCCACCGAACTGGCCGGGAAGATCGGCGCGGACACGGCCCGATTCGTCGTCTCCGACGTGTACGAGGCGGTGGCGGCGCTCGACGGGCAGACCTTCGACATCGTCTACACCGGCCTCGGCGCCCTGTGCTGGCTCCCGGACATCGCGCGCTGGGCCCGCACCGCGGCCTCCCTGGTCGCCCCGGGCGGCTTCCTCTACCTGGCGGAGTTCCACCCCTTCGGCGACACCCTGGGCGACGACGGCCGGACGGTGGAGTACGACTACTTCGACCGCGACGCCACGGTCTGGGACGACCCCAGCACCTACACCGACGGCGAGGTGACGTCCCTGGCCTCCAAGACGGTCGAGTGGCAGCACGGGATCGGCGACGTCCTCAGCGCCCTGGTGACTGAGGGCCTGCGGGTGGAGTTCCTGCACGAGCACGACTTCACGCTGTTCCCGCGCTTCCCGGTGCTGGAGCGCGACCGGGGCTTCCGTTTCCCGGCCGGGCAGCCCCGCGTCCCGCTGATGTACTCGCTCCGCGCGAGCAAGCCCGCCTGACGCCCGCTCCGAGGCGCCGGCCGTCCGGTGCGGCCCTCCGCCCCGCCGCGGCCTACGCCCGGGTGAGCAGGGCCGTGCCCAGGTCGGTGGCGGTGTAGTGGACCTCGCGGCGGTAGCGGTGGCCGGTGACCAGCCCGGCGTCGCGCAGGACGGCGAGGTGCTGGGAGACCGCGCCCAGGCTGAGGCCGGTCCGGGCGGCGAGCTGGGTGGTGGTGGACGGGGATCCGGTGCAGGCGAGCAGGCGGGCGCGGCTGCGCCCGAGCAGCCGGGCGAGCGCGTCGTCGGTGTTCTCCCGGCGCTCCCAGAGCAGGCCGAGGGCGCGGGCCGGGTAGACCAGGGCGGGCGGTGTTCCCCGGCGGCCGCCCAGCACCCGGCAGCGGTCGGCGAACGCGCTCGGGGTGAGGGTGAGTCCGGTGCCGCCGAGGCCGTCGCCGTCCGCCGGCAGGTCGGGTGAGCGCAGCCGGTCCCCGTCCCGGCGCAGGGTGGGGTGGAGCGAGGACAGCACCTCGTGGATGCCGTCCTCGGCGAGCAGGCGCGTCCGGTGGGCGATGTCCGCCTCCAGGGCGGCGCGGATCCGCGGCCAGTACGGCCGGACCGCCGCCTCCCACCAGGAGTGCAGGGCCTCGGCGAGCTCGGGCAGGACGCGTTCCGGGTCCTCGGCAGGCTGCCGTCCGGCGCCGGTCGGCGCCGGACGCGGCACAGCGGCGAGAGCGTCCCGGACCTGTTCGGGCGGGGTGGCCAGCAGGGCGGACAACTCCTCCTCGATCTCGGCCAGCGGGCAGCGCGGAGCCGGCAGCAGTCGCCCCGCCAGCAGGCCGGACCGGGCGGTGAGCGCCGCGGGCGGCGAGGTCCGCCCACCGAGGCCGCCGCCCCGGCCCAGGGACGCGGCCCGGCGGATCCAGGGCAGGTGCACCACGTGCCGACCGGGATCGGTGACGGCGCGTGCGGCCGCCGCGGTCTCCCAGAGCGGGGAGATCGCGAACCTGAGATTGCCCAGGTCGCGCGCCCCGAACCGCAGCTCGCCCATCCCCACCCCCGGTCGACGTTTTCGCCCAGACTAAAACACTGGCCGCGCGGTGATCACGCTCAGGATGCTGGCCGGCATGACTCCTCCACTTCCGGGCCTGCTCCGGCATGCCGACTTCCGACGGTTCTGGGCCGCCGACACCGTCAGTCAGGCGGGTGCGGCCGTCACCCTGGTCGCGCTTCCGCTGGTGGCCGTCGGCACGCTGGGCGCCACACCGTTCGAGGCGGGCCTGCTGGTCGCCTTCGAGTACGCGGCCTTCCTGCTGATCGGACTGCCCGCGGGCGCCTGGGTGGACCAGGTGCGGCGGCGGCCGGTGATGGTCGCCGCGGACGTCGTCCGGGCCGTGCTGCTGTTCTCCGTCCCGGCCGCCTCCTGGCTGGGCGCGCTGACCCTGCCCCAGCTGTACGCGGTGGCGTTCGGGATGTCCGTCTGCACCGCGTTCTTCGACGTGGCGTACGGCAGCTACCTGCCGCACCTGGTGCCGGACGAGCAGCTGGTGGCGGCGAACATCCGGATCGAGGCGGGCCGGAGCACCGTCCAGGTCGGCGGCCCGGGCGTGGGCGGGGCGCTGGTGGGTGCGCTGACCGCGCCGGTCGCGTTGGTGGTGGACGTACTGAGCTTCGGCCTCTCCGCGCTGCTGCTGGGCCGGATCCGGCGGCCCGAGGCCCGGCCGGAGGGTTCCTCGGGCACCCGGTCGGGGGGAGCGCTGCGGACGGAGATCGCCGAGGGGCTGCGCTTCGTCCTCGGCGACCGGCTGCTGCGGGCGGTCACCCTCACCGCCGCCGCCTCCAACCTGTGCGGCACGATCGGCGCCTCGATGCTGATGGTGCTGCTGGTCGGCGAGCTGCGTCTGTCGCCGTTCCTGTGCGGACTCGTGTTCACCGCGGAGGCGGTCGGCGGCCTGATCGGCAGCCTGCTCACGGCGCGGTTCACCGCCCGGCTCGGTCAGGGACCGGCGATGTGCGCAGCGGTGGCGGGCAGCGCCGTGCTCTGGCTGCTGGCGGTGCCGTTCTTCCGGGCCGACGGCCGCTTCGTCCTGGCCGTCCTGCTGCAGGCCGCGGGCTGGGTCCTCTTCATGACCTTCAGGATCACCTCGGTCGCCTTCCGCCAGCGGCTCTGCCCGAAGCCGCTGCTGGGCCGGACGACGGCAACGGTCCGTTTCCTGGTCTGGGGCGTGATGCCGATCGGAGCGCTGGCCGGCGGTGTGCTGGGGCAGGGCCTCGGCGTCCGGCAGGCGCTCTGGGCGGGCGCCCTGGGCGAGCTGCTCGCCGTCCTGCCGGTGCTCTGCTCACCGCTGCGCCGGATGCGCGAACTGCCCTGCGCCCCGGCGGAACCCGCGTCCCGGCCGCTGACCGGCGCGGCCACCGGATGAGGCCACCGGATGAGGCCCGCGGCGGCGGCCGGACGGATCCGGGCCGCCACCGACGCCGCGCCGTCAGGACTTGCGGGCGACCGCGCCGTACATGCTGACCCGGTCCGCGCCGGGGACGGGGTCGCCCTCCGGACGCCACAGCGGGACGGTGACCACCCCGGGCTCGAGCACGTCCAGGCCGTCCAGGAAGGCGCCCACCTGCTCCCGGCTGCGGCCGACCAGCGGTGCCGTGGCCTTGCTGTAGACGCCGGTGACCCGGTCGCGGACCTCGGCGGGGATGAAGTCGGCGGTGCCGTGGGACAGGATCAGGTGGCTGCCGGGCGCGAGGGTGTCCAGCAGTGTGCGGACGATCTCGTACGGTCCGTTCTCGTCCGGCACGAAGTGCAGCACGGCGGCCAGCACGAGGGCCATCGGCTTCTCGAAGTCGAGCAGCTTCTCGGCCTCGGCGGCGGCGAGCAGGTCGAGCGGCTCGCGCAGGTCGGCCTGGATGACGGTGGTCCGGCCGACGGCGGTGCCGCCCATCAGGGCGCGGGCGTGGGCGAGCACGATCGGGTCGTTGTCGACGTAGACGATCCGGGCGCCCGGATCGACGGCCTGGGCGATCTCGTGGGTGTTGCCCGCGGTCGGGATGCCGGTGCCGATGTCGAGGAACTGGCCGATGCCGAGCCCGGCCACATGGCGCACCGCCCGGGTCAGGAAGCCCCGGTTGGCGCGCGCGGTGGATCTGAACTCCGGGTTGGCCGCCAGCGCCCGCTCGGCCGCCTCGCGGTCGGACGGGAAGTTGTCCTTGCCGCCCAGGTAGTAGTCGTACATCCGCGCGGGGTGCGGGATCTCCGGCCGGAGGTCGGCGGGGACACCGGGCTCGCCCGGCTCCCACATCTCGTTGTAACCCACCACTGTCTGCACGCCTCCGCACCTGGCCGAACTGATGATCCGTCGGCGGACAGCGTAGGTGTTCGAGTACACCCGTGGTGCGGCGAGGTCGGTTCACACCCGCTTGTGCGCAATGGCCGCGTTGCGGCGGGATGGGCCGGAACGGCCCCGTCCCGGCGGGCGGGACGGGGCGGACAGGCGCAGGATGGGAGGGTCCGGGGCGCCGCCCGCAAGCGCGGCGTGCCGCCGTGGAGCGGGAGTGGGAGGCAACCATGGCCGTCGCCGAGATCGTTCCGGCCGACATCAGGGAGTGGCGGGGGCAGTCCGTCGTGGACGAGAAGGACCACCGGATCGGCACCCTGGAGTCCGTCTACGTCGAGACCGCCAGCGACCAGCCGTACTTCGTGACGGTCACGATCGGACTGGCGATGAAGCGGCGGCTGGTGTTCGTACCGCTCGACGGCGCGGTGCTGGGGCCGGGGTACCTGCGGGTGGCGTTCCCGAAGGCGCTGGTGAAGCAGGCGCCCTCGATCGGGGTGGACGACGTGCTGCCGGCCGAGGACGAGCCCGAGGTGTTCGCGCACTACAAGCTGGAGTACGTCACCGGGGCGGGCGGGGAACGGCGGCTGGCGCGGCGCTGACGGCGGCCGTCGCGACGGCGGTCCCGCAACGGCCGGAGCCGTTGGCCGACGGCACGGGCCGAAGGTCGGCCACCCGGGTCCGTATACCCCACGGGGTACACTGGAGGGCCGGTGGTCGACAGTGGAGGGCGGTCCGGACATGCAGGTGGACGAGGAGGCCGTCGGAGCGGTCCTGAACCGGCTGCGGCGCGCCCAGGGGCAGCTGGCGGGCGTGATCGCGATGATCGAGGCCGGCCGGGACTGCAAGGACGTGGTGACCCAGCTGGCCGCCGTGTCGCGGGCGCTCGACCGGGCCGGGTTCAAGATCGTGGCGAGCGGTATGCGGCAGTGCATGGCGGGTGCCGAGGAGGGCGCGGCGCCGATGACGGAGGCCGAGTTGGAGAAGCTCTTCCTCACCCTCGCCTGACGGCCCGCACGTCCGGCGGTTCGTGTGCCGAACGTCCGCTGTTGCCCGTGCCCGCCGTTCCGGCGGTCCGCCGTTCCGAGGACCCGGCCCCAGGGCCGGGTCCTCCGCCGTTCCGCCGTTCCGGACACCCGCGTTCCGCCGTTCCGGACACCCGCGTTCCGCCCTTCCGGACACCCGCGTTCCGGCACCCCGTCCGCCGGACGGCCCCACAGTTCCCGTTCCGCCCGACAATCCGTCACGTCTCGTTCATGTCCTGGTCGCCGGTCTTCGGATGAATGGGCGCGGCCCCGCAGTTGTACAGCCAACTGTTGACGGGCCGACCCTCCCAAGCCTCCGTCACCAGCCGCGGACGGCCCCGGCCCGGCACCCCCCGACGGCCCGGTGCCCGAGCGGCGGACAGGACATCCGTGGCCACCGGCAGCACCCTGACCAGCACGTCGTCGAGCAGCCCCGTCGAGGGCGACCGCCTCACCTTCCACTGGACCACCGACGCCCCCGACCCCAAGAACTGGGTCGGCATCTACGACGGGGACCGTCAGCCCGGCACGGGCAGCTCCCTGCTCTGGAAGTACACCCCGGCCGGCGAGGGCGACGTCCAGCTCGACACCTCCGCCCTCACCGGCGGCCCGTACACGGCCTACCTGCTCGCCAAGGACGGCTACGGCGTCCTCGCCAAGACCCAGCCGTTCACCTTCCGGCCCAAGCCGGCCGTGGTCCGCCCGCACGCCGTGGTGGACTCCCTCACCGCCACCCCCGTCGCCCCCGGCGCCGCCGTCACCGTCAAGCTCGGCGGCCTCTGGGCCCGCCCCGCCGGCAACCCGGCCGGCAGCGCGGCCTTCCGCAAGGTCTCCGGACCGGCCTGGCTCGCGGTCGCCGCCGACGGCACCGTCACCGGCACCGCGCCGGGCGGCGCCGCGCCGCGCACCCCCGAGGTCCTGGTCGTCGGCGTCAAGGACAGCGCCGGAGCCACCGACACCGTCACCGTGCTGCTCCCGGTCGTGGACCCGGCCACCGCGCCCCGGCTCAAGGTCGCGAGCTGGAACCTCGCCAACGCCGGTGCCGCCTTCACCGACGCCCTCGAGAAGCAGCTGCGGGTCGTGCTGGCCCAGGGCCTGGACGTGCTCGCGCTCCAGGAGACGGCCGGCAAGGCCGCCCAGGCGCTGGCCGACGCCCTCGGCTGGTACGCCCACCAGAGCGCCGGCAGCGTCGGCCTGCTCAGCCGCTACCCGCTGACCGCCGTCACCCCGGCCACCGCCGAACTGCCCGCCGCCGGGGCGACCGTGCAGCTGCCCGGCGGCCGCGCCGTCCGGGTCTGGACCGCGCACCTCGATGAGTCCGACTACGGCCCGTACGCCGTCCAGGACGGCCGCACCGGCGCGCAGGTCCTCGACACCGAGAACGCCTCGGCCCGGCTCCGGCAGGCGCGGGCGCTGGCCGCCGCCGTCACCGCCGACGCCGCCGCGGGCGCCCCGGTGGTGCTCGCCGGCGCGCTGTCCTCGCCCTCGCACCTCGACTGGACGGCCGCCACCGCCGCCGCGCACGGCGGAGCCGGGGCGCTCGCCTGGCCGGTCACCACCGCGCTCCAGGCGGCCGGACTCACCGACACCTTCCGTGAGGAGAACCGGGACCCGGTGAAGGCCCCCGGCACCACCTGGTCGCCGGTCCGCAAGCAGCGCGCCGCCGGCAAGGCCGAGCCGCAGGACCGGATCGACTACGTGCTGTACCGGGGCAGGCTGCGGCTCGTCGAGGCGCACACGCTGGTCGCCGACTGGCCGGCCACCGCCGCCGACCCGGCCGCCCTCGCCGCCAACCAGTGGCCGTCCGACACCGCCGCCGCGGTCGCCACCTTCCAGCTCTGAAAGGCCAGTTCGCGATGTCCGAGCTCTCCCGCCGCACCTTCGTCGGCGCCACCGCGGCCGCCGGCGCCGCCGCCCTGACCGGCCTCCAGGGCACCCCGGCCCAGGCCGCGCCCACCCAGCCCGCCGCCGCGCCGGCCCGCCTCACCGGCACCATCAAGGACGTCAAGCACGTCGTGGTGCTGATGCAGGAGAACCGCAGCTTCGACCACTACTTCGGCGCTCTCAACGGCGTGCGCGGCTTCGGTGACAAGCAGGGGCTGCAGTTCCCCGACGGCACCGACGTGTTCCGCCAGCCGGACCCGCGCCGCAGCGACGGCAATGTGATGCTGCCGTACCGGATGGACACCTCGAAGTACAACGCGCAGAACGCCGGCGGCCTGCCGCACGACTGGGCCACCGGTCACCAGGCCATCAACAACGGCGCGATGAACAAGTGGATCGCCGCCAAGGGCGAGCGCACCATGGGGTACTTCACCCGTGAGGACATCCCCTACCAGTACGCGCTGGCCGACGCCTTCACCCTGTGCGACGCCTACTTCACCTCGCTGGCCGGGCCGACCGATCCCAACCGGCTCTACCTGTGGACCGGCACCTCCGGCCCCGGCCGGGACGGCACCACCGGCCCGTGGATCGACAACACCCCGGTCACCGACAACCCGGTCGCCGACTGGACCACCTACGCCGAGCGCCTCCAGTCGGCGGGCGTCACCTGGCGGGTCTACCACAACCCCAGCAAGGACGACCGCACCGGCGACTACGACGACAACGCGCTCTCGTACTTCAAGCAGTTCCACAACTTCCCGAAGGACGACCCGCGTTACATCAACGCGATGACCAAGTTCGACCCGGCGGCCTTCGACGCGCACTGCAAGGACGGCACCCTGCCGACCATCTCCTGGCTGGTCGCGCCGTACCTCTTCTCCGAGCACCCGGAGGCCGGACCGGCGTACGGCGCGCACTGGGTGAACCAGGCCCTGCAGTCGCTGATGTCCAACCCGGACGTGTGGCGGCACACCGTCTTCCTGGTCATGTACGACGAGAACGACGGCTACTTCGACCACATGGTGCCGCCCACCCCCGAGCCGGGCACCCCGGAGGAGTTCACCCAGGGCCGCGCCATCGGTCTCGGCAACCGCGTCCCGCTCTGGGTCGCCTCGCCCTGGTCGCGCGGCGGCTGGGTCAACTCCCAGGTCTTCGACCACACCTCCGTGCTGCGCTTCATGGAGCAGGTCACCGGTGTGGCCGAGCCCAACATCTCGGCCTGGCGCCGCGCCGTCTGCGGCGACCTCACCAGCTGCTTCGACTTCGCCGCCCCGGACCAGTCGATCCCGCAACTGCCGGACACCAACGCCCTGATGGCGAAGGCCGACGCGGGCACCAAGCTCCCCGGCGTGCAGCTGCCCGCCGTCGGCGCCCAGTCCATGCCGGTGCCCGAGCGGGGCGACCGCCCGCACCGCCACCTGCCCTACCAGCCCTGGGCCGAGGCGGAGGTGGACCGACTCACCGGCCGGGTCACCTGCACGATGAGCAACGACGGCTCGGTGGCCTTCCCGTACACGGTCTACCCGAACATCGTGCAGCCCTTCGCCGGGACGCCGTTCACCGTGGCCCCGGGCGCCTCGGCCACCTACGTCTGGGAGGCCGCGAAGACCAACGGCCGCTACGACTTCACCGTGCACGGCCCGGACGGCTTCGTCCGCCGCTTCGCCGGCACCGTGGTCCGCGACGGCCAGGGCACCGCCGAGCAGCCGTCCGGCCAGAACGACATCGCGGTGCCGATCGTCACCGCCGACCTGTCCGGCTCCAAGCGGCTGACGCTCCAGCTCGTCAACGACGGCATGACCGACGTCTGCTTCACCGCCGTGCCGAACGACTTCGCCGGCACCGCGCAGACCGTCTGGGTCCGGCCGGGCAAGCAGAGCAACCTGGTCTGGCCGCTGGACAAGCAGGGCCGCTACGACGTGGTGGTCACCGCCGCCACCGGCCAGCGCTTCACCCGGCGGTACGCGGGCTGGGTGCACTGAGTCCGGATCCTCGCGCGCCACGCCGCGGCCGGTCCCCCCGGCCGTGGCGTGGCGCGCCCGGGGACGGCCGGGCCCGCGGCTACCGTCGGCCCATGCAGCAGATCACACCCTGTCTCTGGTTCGACGACCAGGCCGAGGAAGCCGTCCGGTACTACACCTCGGTCGTCCCCGACTCCCGGATCACCGCCGTCACCCACTACACCGAGGCCGGTCCGGGCACCCCCGGCACCGTGCTGACGGTCGCCTTCGAACTCGGCGGCCGCCCGTACGTGGCCCTCAACGGCGGGCCGCTCTTCCCGTTCACCGAGGCGGTCTCGCTCCAGGTGCACTGCGACGACCAGGCGGAGGTGGACCGGCTCTGGGCGGCCCTGCTGGAGGGCGGCGGCCAGGAGGGGCCCTGCGGCTGGCTCAAGGACCGCTGGGGCCTGTCCTGGCAGATCACCCCGCAGGTGCTGATCGACCTGGTCTCCGACCCGGACCGGGCCAAGGCCGCCCGGGTCACCACGGCGATGCTGCAGATGCGCCGGATCGACATCCAGCAGCTGCTGGACGCCGCCGAGGGGTGAGGCGCAGGTCCGGGCAGCCTGCGGGCTCAGCCCCGGGCACCCGCCGGGGGCTTCGCGCGCCGTCGGCGGACCCGGGCGAGGACGGGGCGCTCGCCGCGGAGCCAGCGGCGCAGCCGGCCCAGCCGGGAGAACCGCTCCCGGCCCGCCACCGAAGCCCGGTCCAGCTCCTCCATCAGCCGCCGCGAGCGGTGCTCCAGGTCCAGTTCGTCGAGGATCCGGTCGACCTCGGTCAGCAGCGATCCGAGCAGGTGCCAGGACTCCGGGTCCGCGCGGACCTGCTCCAGCAGCAGTCGGGCCACGTTCTCCCGGCTCGCCCAGGCGGCGGTCAGCTCGGCGGTGAGCCGTTCCTCGGCCTCCTCGGCGTTCCGGCTGACCTGGGTGGTGACCAGCACGGCGAAGCTCACCAGCGCGCCGCCGACATGGGCGAGCAGTTCCTCCATCGCCACCGCGAGGCCCGGCGCCACCAGTGGCTCGCCGGGCCCGCGCCGTTTGGCGAGGTCGGTGAGCGAGCGCGAGATGACACGGATCACCACCACGCAGATCTCCAGGGTGTCCAGACCGGTGCGCAGCACCAGCCGGGACAGCAGCCCCTCACTGATCCGGGGGTTGAACCGGAGGCTGTCCTCGGCCTGGCGCAGCGCGGCGTCGACGTCGGCGATCGCCTGGTCGAGCCGGCGGGCCTCGTGCAGCCGTTCGGCGGCGTCCGCGACGGCGGTGGGCCGGCCCAGCTGCTCGGCGAGGTCGAGCAGCAGGTGCCGGGCCCGGCGGGCCAGGTCCTCGATCGACTCACCGGCGGTGTCCACCCAGACCGGTGGGGCGAACACCAGGTTGAAGAGCAGGCCGACACTCGCGCCGATCAGGGTCTCCAGCACCCGGTCCCAGGCCTGGGAGGCGAGTTTGGTGACCCCCAGGATCAGCATCGCGCTGATCGCGACCTCCTGGACGAACTCGTCCACCCGGACGAACCGGCCGATCACCAGCGAGGCCAGGATGATCAGCCCGAGGCTCCACCAGGAGAGGCCGACCACCGCGCTGAAGCCGATCGCGATCAGTACGCCGACGACCACCGAGTTCACCCGGCGGATGCTGGTGGTGAGGGTCGAGTAGACGGTGACCTGGACCACCAGCAGCGCGGTGAGCGGGGCCGTCAGGGGGGCCGGTTCGCTGCTGAGCCAGGTCGCCACCACGTAGGAGAGGGTGGCGGCGACGGTCGCCCGCGCGGTCTGGACGGCGAAGGGTTCACGGGCGGCGCGGCGCAGCAGGCCGACCACGGGTTCCGGTAGCAGGGCCATGCGCGCCTCCTTCCCCGTCCCCCGCTTCCCACCGGTCCACTTCCGTCCGGTCCGGCGCGGGGGCTACTGCCTGCCGCGCCCCTCGCGCAGCAGCTTCCACGGCGCGAGCGCCGACTCCACCTGCACCCCGAGGCTCATCTTGGACGCGCCCTCGACCCGCTCCTCGAAGCGGATCGGCACCTCCTTGATGGTGAGCCCCCGGCGCACCACCCGGTGGTTCAGCTCGACCTGGAACGAGTACCCGTTGCTGTGCACCGACGGCAGGTCGATGGCCCGCAGGGTCTGCGCCTTCCAGGCCTTGAAGCCGGCGGTGGCGTCGCGCACGCCCAGGCCGAGGATGGTGTTCACGTAGAGGTTGGCCCAGGCCGAGAGCGCCTTGCGGTGCCACGGCCACTCCTCGGCGGTCGATCCGCCGGGCACGTACCGGGAGCCGAGCACCACGGCCGTGTCGTCGGCCAGCAGGGTCTTCACCATGAGCGGCAGGACGGCGGCCGGGTGGGACAGGTCGGCGTCCATCTGGACGACCACGTCCGCGTCGTTCTCCAGGGCCTTGGCCATGCCGGCGACGTAGGCGCGGCCGAGGCCGTCCTTCTCGGTGCGGTGCAGCACCGAGACCCGGCCCCCGGACTCGGCGGCCAGCTTGTCGGCGACCTCGCCGGTCCCGTCGGGGGAGTTGTCGTCGACGACCAGCAGGTGCAGGTTCGGCAGGTCGAGCCCGGCCAACAGGCCGGCGAGGACCGGAAGGTTCTCCCGCTCGTTGTAGGTGGGCACGACCACAACGACCTTCGGGGCGGCCTCGACCATGTTGTGTTCCCTCGCGAGTTCGGCGGCACGGCCGTCGGGCTGCGACGGCCGTGCGAGTCTAGCCGCGCCGCTTCGAACAGGGTCGCGCCGGACCACCCTCCGGACCCGGAGGACCCTTCGCCCGCCCGGGCCGGGGCCGGGGCCGGGGGTTGGGTCCGGGGCCGGGCACGGTCGCGGCCGGTCACCTGGACCGGCGCGAACTCCAGGCGGGAGCGACGATGCCGATCAGGCCGACCGCGAAGGCGAGCTGGAGCAGATGGCGGATCCAGTCGATGCCGGACGTGTGCCGCACGCCGATCCACCCGGCGACCGCATTGCCCAGCCAGGCCCCGGCCGCGCCGAGCAGCATGGTCAGCCACCACGGGATGGCCTGCGGGCCGCGCAGGATCAGCTTGGCGATCACACCGAGCACGAAGCCGATGAGCAGAATCCACAGGAGCTGGAACATCGCATTCCACCTTTCGAGGCACGTTCCCTCATGATCGCCCGAACCGCGCGTCACGGCACGTCCGGAGCCGGCCGCCGAGGTGCGGGCCGTGCGCCCCCGCCTGCCCCGTCCGGGCCGTGGCATTCCCCGGGCCGTTTCGCGGGCCGTTCCCCGGGTCGCTCCCCGGGGGTCCGCCCGGCGGTTACGCTCCGCGACCGCGACCGGAGGGTGCGGCCGGAGGGTGCGGCCGGCGCCTGGCCGGGCGATGCGGTCGCCGGGCGGAGGTGGCCCCGGACGGGGCGCCGGCCGGACCCCGAGGTCCGCGGGCGGACGACTCTGGCGGGGGACGGTACCCAGCCGCTACGGTCTGGACCAGCCACCCGTCCGGCCGATCGGCCGCGCCCCGTCCTGGCCACTTCCGGGAGTCGTCATCAGCACCCGATCCACCGTCAGCGCCGTTCCCGCCACCGCCGCTTCGGCACCGACGGCGCCCGACGCGCTCACCCTGACCGACCTGCTCGACGACCGGGCCGCCCGGCACCCCGACCGGCCCGCGCTGATCGTCCCCGGCCGCCCGGTGCTCGACTACCGGACGTGGCGGGAGCGGGCGGTGCGAGCCGCCCACGGGCTCGCCCGGGCAGGTGTGCGGCCGGGAGAGCGGGTGCTACTGCTCTTCCCCAACCGCTCCTGGGACGCCTACGCGGTGGCCTTCCTGGCCGCGCACTACGCGGGTGCGGCGGCCGTCGTCGTCCGCGAGGATCTGAGCGCCGAGGACACCGCGCGGCTGGCGGGCGACAGCGGGGCGGTCCTCGCGGTCGCGGACTCCGCCGAGGACGGGCGGGCCGCCGCGGCCGCCGTCCGCTGCCTGCCGCTGGCCGGACTGGAGGCCGACGGCGCCGGTGACAGCACCGGTGCCGTCACGGAGGAACCGCCGCACCGCCCCGCCCCCGGCGACCTCGCCCAGGTCATCGGCACCTCCGGCACCACCGGCGCCCCCAAGGGCGTGCACGCCGCGCACGCCAGCCTGACCGCCGGCCAGCGGCTCGACCCGCGCCCGCGCCCGTACGCCCACTCCGCGCACGCCGTGCACGCCTTCCCGATCGGCACCAACGCGGCCCAGGTGGTCCTGGTCAACGCGCTGGTCGCCGCGCCCGCCACGATCTGCCTGCCGCGGTTCGACGCCGAGGAGTTCGGGCGGACCGTCGCCGAACACCGCGCCGGCACCGTCTTCCTGGTGCCCTCGATGGCCGTCGAACTGCTCAACTCCGGTGCGGTCGGACGGCACGACCTGAGCAGCGTCCTGCTGATCAGCTGCTCTGCCGCCGCCCTGCCCGCCCCCGTTGCCACCGCGCTGCGCGCCGCCCTGCCGACCGCGACCCTGGTCAACACCTACACCTCCGCCGAGGCGTCCCCCGCCCAGATATCCGCCGTCGTCGACGCCCGCCGGCCCGGCTCGGTCGGCCGCCCCGCCAACCCGGCCGACCTGCGACTGCTCGACGAGGACGGGCAGCCGGTCGCGACGGGCGCCGTCGGCGAGGTGTGGCTGCGCCAGCCGGGACCCCCGCGCGGCTACACGGCCGGCGCGCAGGCCACGGCCGCCGTCTTCCGCGACGGCTGGGTGCGGATGGGGGACCTCGGCCGGCTCGACGCCGAGGGCTACCTCCACCTGGTCGACCGCGAGAGCGACATCATCAAGTCCGGCGCCCTCAAGGTCTCCACCCTGCGCATCGAGGACGTCCTGCACGGCCACCCGCGGGTCGCCGACGCGGCCGCGCTCGGCCTCCCGCACCCCGTCATGGGCGCCGTGCCGGTGGCCGTCGTCGTGCCCGCCGCCGACGGTCTGGACCTCGACGAACTGCGGCTGTTCCTCGCCGCCCGGCTCGGCCGGGCCGAACTGCCGGTCCGGATCCTGCTCACCGACCGGCTGCCCCGCAACCCCAGCGGCAAGGTCGTCAAGCACGAACTGCGGGCCCGCTTCGACACCCCCGCCGAGGCGCCCGCCGGCACCCCGCCCACCGGTGACACCGAACTCGCCCTCGCCGCCGTCTGGCGCAAGGTGCTCGGCCGACCGGTCGCGGCCGTCGAGGACGAGTTCTTCGCGCTCGGCGGCGACTCCTTCCGCGCCGTCCAGCTCGCCGCCGCCGTCTCCGCCGAGTTCGGCGTCACCGCGAGCACCGCCCTGGTCTTCGAACGCCCCTCGCTGCGGGCCCAGGCCGCCTGGATCGCCACCGCGCCCAGGACCGCCGAGGCCCCGCCCCCGGCGGACGACGCGGAGCTCTCCCCGTTCCTGCGCGAACTGCGCGCCCAGCCCCACGACATCCCGCTCACCTCCCAGCAGGAGAACTTCCTGCGCTGGATGGCCGAGGCCGAGGGTCGCAACGTCGGCTCGGTCGCCGTGATGTTCCGCGTCACCGAGGCACTGGACCCCGGTCTGCTGACCGAGGCCCTGTACGAGGCGGTGCGCCGCCACCCCGCGCTGCGCACCCGGTTCGTGCCCGTGCCCGGCGCCCTGCCCGGCGTCCGGCGCGCGGTCGTCGATCCCGACCCCGAGGTGGAGGCCATCCTGGTCGACGCCCCGGGCGAGAGCGACGACGAGGTGTCCGCCCGGCTGATCGCCGTCCGGGACCGGCTCACCGACGTCGGCGAAGGCCCGATGACCGGCCTCGCCGTGGTCAGCCGGGGTGCCGACGACCACGCGGTGCTGCTCGCCGTCCACCACATCGTCGGCGACGGCTGGTCGGTCGGCGTGCTGCTGCGCGACCTCGGCGTCGTCTACTCCGCGCTGCGCCGCGGCCGCCCGGCGCCCCCGCCCCGGCCGATGCCGACGCTCGGCGAGCTGGTCGCCCGCGCCAACGCCAACTGGCCCGTCTCCCGGGCCCACTTCGCCCGCACCCTGGCCGGAGCGCCGGAGGCGGTGCACCCCTTCCCGGGCCGTGCCGACACCGAGACGGTGCTCAGCGCCGCGCACCGGCTCACCGTCCCCGCCGACCGGGCCGCCGCACTCCGCGACCGGGCAGCCGAGGCCGGGGCGACCCCCTTCCAGGCGCTCGCCACCGTCTGGCTCGGCCTGCTCGCGGAGCGCAGCGGCCAGGACGACCTGGTGCTGATGACCCCCGTTCCCGGCCGCACCACACCCGAGGCCGAACAGGCCGTCGGCTGTTTCGTGCAGTCCCTGCTGCTGCGGGTCGACGCCTCCGGGGCACCCGGCTTCGCCGAACTCCTCGCCCGGGTCCGCGACACCGCCACCGCGGCCCTGGACCACCAGCTCTACCCCTTCGCGGAGTTCAGCCCGCTGGCGCCGTTCGCCGCCTGGCTCCGCTACGAGAGCTGGAACGCCCCCGCCCAACTCCCCGGCCTCGCCTGCACCGCCTGGGAGGTCCCGCGCGCCGCCACCGTCCCCTACCCCCTCCCCGGCGGCGACCGGCACGTCCCCGAACTCGCGGCCACCGAACAGCCCGACGGCTCGCTGGTCTGCTGGCTCCGCTACAACGAGCACGCCTTCACCCCGGCCGCCGTCGAGGCCCTCGGCACCGCCCTGGCGGCCCGCATCACGGAGGCCGCCGGGGGCTGAGCCCGCGTGATTGTCGGTGGCCGGTGCCATGATCCCCACGAACGATCCGAGAAGGAGAACACTGTGGGCACCTGGGACATCGGACACTTCGACAACGACACCGCGGCCGACTTCTGCGCAGGACTGGACGGGGCGGCGGCGGGCGAACGGGAGGGCCTGGTCCGCCGTGCGCTGGCGGCGGCCGCCGGGACGGGGGCCGAGGAGTACCTCGATTTCGACGAGGCGGCCGAAGCGGTGGCCGCCGCGGCCCTCGTCGCGGCCCAGTGCCCCGGCGGCGAGCCGGTCACCACCGCCTACGGTCCCGACGAGTCCCTCCCGGTCTTCCCGGTCGACCTGCGCCCCCTCGCGGCGCAGGCGCTGGAGCGGGTGCTCGCCGAGGAGTCCGAACTCGCCGAGCTCTGGGACGAGACCGAGGACGGACCCGTCTGGCGCCGTGCCGTGCGGGAGCTTCGTGAGGTTCTCGCGCCGGCGTCAGGACCGGCGTCCTGACCGGCTCCGGGGGCCCGGGGCGCTGCTCGAGCTGTTCTGACGATCTGTCAGGCCGCCCGCGCGGCGGCCGCTGCGTCGGCGGCGTCGAACCGGGCCCGCAGCGCGGCGGCGCCGCCCTCGGCGAGCCAGTCGCCGAGGCTGCGCAGCCCGGGGTGGAGCGCCCGCAGTGCCTCGATGTCGACCCGCCAGCGGTGGCCCTCGGCCCACTGCCGGCGGACCTCGGCGAACCCGGGGTGCAGGGCGGCGGCCTGGTCGTGGCCGATCCGCTCGTAGCGCAGCGTCCGCCCGGTCGCGGCGCCGATCACGGCGACGGCCTCGACCGGTGTCGGGGCGTCACCGGCCAGGTCCAGAGTGAGCCCGGCGAACCGCTCCGGCCGCTCGAAGGCCAGGGCGGCGAACTCGGCGATGTCCTCCAGGGCGATCATCTGGAGCGGCTGGTCCGGTGCGAAGAGGTGCCGGTGGACGCCGTCGGTGAACCCGTCGAAGCCGATCCCGGCCACGCCCAGGTAGTTGGTCATGAACCGCACCGGCCTCAGCACCGTGACCCGTTCGATCCGCTCGCGCAGGTACTCCTCGGTCCGCCGCTTCCCCGGGGCCGCGAACGCCGTGCCCGTGGTCGGGGCGACGCCGGTGAACACCACCTGGCGGATCCCGGCGTGGGCGGCCGCGTCGGCCAGGGAACGGCCGCGGCCGAACTCCAGCTCCTCGTCGAGGCCGGTCGACCCGTAGGCCACCGGCGGGACGACGAACAGCGCGCCGGCCCCGGCCAGGGCCGGGCCCAGGCTCGCCGGATGGTCGATGTCCGCGACGGCCAGCTCGGCCCCGGCCTCCGCGAGCGCCACGGCGGCGGGCGCGGCCGGGTCCCGGACCAGGGCGCGCACCGGCCGCCCGGCGGCCAGCAGCCGCCGGGCCGTCGCGCCGCCCTGCTTCCCGGTCGCGCCGGTCACGGCGACGACGCTCCAGGCGGTGTCCTTGCGTTCGGCGTGTTCGGTGGTCATCTCGTCCTCCCTCGCCCCGGCCTGTGCTTCACCCCGGGGATCTGGGATACTCCAACCCGTTTGACTTCGGGGGCACAAGGGGTTTCGTGACATGACGACGGTGATCGGCGCGGGCGACCGGAGCGACGCCCGCCGCAATCGGGCCCGGGTGCTGGCGGCGGCGGCCGAGGCGTTCGCCGAGCGGGGGCTGGACGTCCCGCTCGGGGACATCGCCCGCCGGGCGGGTGTCGGCGCCGGCACCGTGTACCGGCACTTCCCGAGCAAGAACGCCCTCGTCGAGGCGGTGATGACCCGACAGCTGGCCGAACTCGTCGCCTCCGGCGAGCGGCGGACGGCCCGGTCCGCTCCCACCGAAGCCTTCTTCGGCTTCCTGCTGGACGTCATCGGCACCTCCAACAGCAGGGTGACCGTCTGCGACGTCATGTCGGCCGACGCGAGCTGGCCGCGCCCGCTCCTGACCGCCACGGTGGCGCGGCTGCACCAGCTGCTGGCGGCGCTGCTCGGCGCCGCCCAGCGGGCCGGTGGTGTCCGGCCGGACCTCGACCCGGACGACGTGGTGGCGATCACCATCGGGTGCGCCGCGATGCTGGCGGCCCGGCACGACCGCGCGGCCGGCCTCGCTCTGGTCCGGCTGACCCTGGACGGCCTCCGCCCGTCCGGCACGGCTGTCACGGAAGGCCGCTCGTTCCGTGACAGCCGGGGCCTGCGCGCCGCGGTCCTCCCGGTCTGCGAGGACTGCGGAGCCGCCCTCACCGTCCGCCCCACCGGCCGTCCGGCCCGCTACTGCGGCGCCGCCTGCCGCCAGCGCGCCCGCCGTCGCCGCCTCGCTCCGTGACCTCCTCGGACCCGGTCAGGGGATGTACGTCCGCCAGCAGGTCGGCGACGGGCCGCCCGGCTCGCCGCACGGGTGCGGTGGGTACCCGGGGCCGGAGAAGGACACCCGTCGCACGTCGTAGGCCGCCTGCTCGTACCAGCCGTGGAAGTACACCGTCAGCTCGGTGGTGTCCGGCCCGGTCCGCACCTGCACCGACAGGTTGTTCCAGCCGCTCCCGCTCGACCAGGTCGAGGCGTTCTCGCCGCCCGCCCCCGTGGCGCCGACGAAGGCGAACGGCCCGCGCACCGTGGCGTTCAGCAGATAGCCGGAGTTCGGCAGCACCCGCACCCGTTGCGAGCACCGTGCGTTGTTGTCGGCGCTCGGGTAGCCCGTCACGTAGTGGTCGTGCGGGATGCTGCTGCCCCGGACGTCCCCGTCGCACTTCCAGATCCACGGGTAGGAGTCGAAACCCCCGTTGAGGACCAGATCGACGTTGGGCAGCGGATCCGCCGCCCCGGCCGCGAAGCCGGCACCGGAGGCCAGCCCGACCGCCGCGGCCGCCGCCGTGAGCGCACCCACGACGAGCCCGACGAAAAGCCCGCCCCGCCGCCGGAGTCTGTTCTGAACGAGTGCACGCATGCCGTCTCCGGGTGGGGGAGTGCCGATGGGGGCAGCGGTGCGAGGGAGTGGGCCACACCCTGCTGGACCCGGCCGACTCCCGTCAAGGTTTACGCGAGCCGTGTTCACGGCAGGCGGGCCTCGGCGGGCGGACGGCCCGCCCCGAAATTCCGCCGGAGAGTCGTCGATCCCGACGTAGGGTGCCCGCGATGGCTCTGGGGCTCGTCGTCACGGACGGGGCCCTCGCTCCCCGTACCCGAAGACCTCGGGCCGGTGCCGCTCCGCGGACGGCCCGGCACCGGAAGGATCCCGTGAGCGCGACCGAACTGACGGCGAAGGCACCCTCGATCGCGGCCGCCATGGCCACCTCCGACGTGTCTCCCGGAATCCAGCCGGCCCAGACCCGCTACCGGGCCGCACTGGTCTCCGGCTGGGACATCCCGGCCGGAGCGTCGGTCCTGGAGGTCGGCTGCGGACAGGGCGACACCACGGCCGTCCTCGCCGAGGCCGTCGGCCCGCGGGGCCGGGTGGTCGCCGTCGACATCGCCGATCCCTCGTACGGTGCCCCGGTCACCCTGGGACAGTCGGCGGAACACCTCAAGGCGACGCCGCTGGGCTCCCGCATCGACTTCCGCTTCGGCCTGGATGTCCTCGACGAGGCGGTGACCTTCCCCGACGACGGGTTCGACCACGTGGTCCTGGCGCACTGCTCCTGGTACTTCGGCTCGCTGGACCAGCTCGCGGCCACCCTCGTCCGGGTCCGCCGCTGGGCGCGGAACCTGTGCTTCGTCGAGTGGGACCTCGAACCCCGATCCGACGAACAACTGCCGCATCTGCTCGCCGTTCTGATTCAGGGACAGATCGAGGCGGGCGGCTCACGGGGCGAGGGCAACGTGCGCACGCCGTTCTCGCGCGAGAGCCTGCTGCGGACCCTCCCGGCGACAGGCTGGAACCCCGCCCGGCCGCGGGCCGTCGACACGGCCGGCCTCCAGGACGGCGACTGGGAGGTGGACGCCTGCACGACGCTGCTCGACGACGCGCACCGGCTGGACCGACTTCCCCGTGCCGTGCAGGAGTTGGTGCTGAGCCAGGGGGACGTGCTCCGGTCCCTGGCGAAGCACCAAGGCAACACGCCGCTGCCGGCCTACTCACTGACCGCCCGCTGACCGTCCCGCCGAGCGGTCGCCCCGGCGGCGGGAAGCTGCCGCGGCGTCGGCTTGAGAGATGTGAATTCCTCTTCCCGCCAAGCCTGTTCGTGCGCTTTCTTTGAGTATCCGTACTCAGGCGGCGCGCCCGGGTCCGGTGCCACGCTGCCAGAACGGCGGTCACCCGGCCGCCCGACGGACACGGAAGAGGGAACGAAGTGAAGTTGCTGAGGACTCTTGGCGGCGCCGCGCTGGCGCTCGCTCTGGGACTGGGGACGGTCGGGGCCGCCGACGCGGCTGCGCCCCGGCCCGACCGGACCGCCGGCACGTCGACCTCGGAGACGAGCGCGGCGGACGACGCGGCGGCCCGCGCGTACTGGACGCCCGAGCGGATGGCGGCCACCGTCGCCGAGGAGGCGAAGGCCGCCGGTGACGACGCGGCGGACCGGGCCGAGGTCGACGCCGCGGCCGCCCGTTTCGCGGTCAACCGGTCGGTGGACCGGACGGTGGGGCGGGTCTTCTACTTCAACACGGTCGAGCAGGTGAACAAGAGCTGCACGGCCAGCGCCCTCAACAGCCCCTCGAAGATGATGGTGATCACGGCGGCGCACTGCGTCGCGGGCAAGGGCAGCCGGATGAACGGCAATGAGGCGAAGTGGTTCAAGGTCGACTGGATCTACGTGCCCGCGTACGACGGCACCGCGCCGTACCCGTACGGGATGTTCACCTGGAAGCAGGCCCGGGTGTTCAACAACTGGCTGGACGAGTCGGACCCGCCCGAGTGGGACGTCGCGATGGTCACCCTCAACCCCAACGCCAACGGGCAGAAGGTGGTCGAGGCCACCGGCGGGAACGGCCTGGTGGTGAACCGGCGTGAGGAGACCTTCGTCACCGCCGTCGGGTACCCGGCGAACATCGACGACGCCGCCCACCAGGTGAGCTGCGCGGGAACGCTGGAGCGGCTGATCCTCTACCCCATCCTGTTGGACCTGCCCTGCCGGACCCTGGGGGAGGGTTCCAGCGGCGGGCCGTGGCTGTGGGTGGATCCGAACACCCTGCAGACGGCGGTCAACGGGGTCACCCGGGCGCACGACGGGGTGGAGATCGACACTCCGTACTTCGACGACAACGTCTGGGGGATGTACACCCGACAGGGCTCGATCACCTGACGGTCCGTCCGCCGGGATGTTCCCCGGCCGGGCGCGGCCGGGGGCACCGTCCGCGATCCACACCGCTCCATGCCCGACTGCGGGCGTGGAGCGGCTTCCGGGCCAGGAGCGGTCCGGGCCGGCCGCCGCCGGAGGAGTGGGTCGAGTCAGCCGAGCAGGGTGGCGAGTTCGGAGTCGAAGAGGATCTCGGCACCTGACCGCATGCCGGTGAAGTGGCCAACCAGTTCGAGGAAGTGGGCCACGCTCTGGTGGGCCCGGCCGAATCCCGTCAAGACCGATACGAACTATCGGTGTCGGTAGGTCAAATCCGAAACAGGGGAGTCACTGCCGAAGGCCCGGCGAACTCTGCGGCGAGGGCATCCATGACCACCTCGTCACAGACCTCTCCCAGCCAGTACCCCGCCTCTCGCAAGGCGCCGACGGTCCGGAATCCTGCCTTCTCATAAGCGCGGACAGCAGGCCGGTTGGGTGCGAGTACCTTGAGCCAGATCATCCGCAGATTGGTGATGTGGAACGCGTAGTCCAGCGCGAGACGCGTCGCCGCCGTCCCCAATCCTCGCCCTCGCGCCTCGGGCGCCAGCATCACCACGTACTCGGCCGTGCGAACGGCGGCATCCGGTAGCAGCGTGGCGACGCCGACCGGCACGGCGGCGTCGCCCACCAGGTCGTAAATGGTGAACCGGATGTTGTCCCCCCGAAGTTGCGCCGCCATCCCCTCCGCGCGAGCTTCCAGTGACTCGGGTTGCTGCCGCCCGTACCCCACGAGCAGCGCCGGATCCTGCTCCCAGCGCCAGTACGTTTCGACAAGGTCGGCGCGGTAGGGCCCGAGGCCGCAGACAGAGTCACGGATCCAGATGATCGCGAGAGGGGTTCGCCGACAACTGCGCCGTCCTCAGTTTGCACCCAGGCGTGGGCTCGGGTCCGCTCCGCACGCCGGGATCGGGGCGGGCGAGGCATAGTCCGTGATCGCCATGACCGGGCGGATCAGTGAGAGCGACGATCGGTCCGGCGGGCGGACCGCGTGGCCGATGACGGCGGTGTTCATGAGCCGATGGCACGGGCCAGGACCGTGGCGGCCGGGCGGGTGGGCTGAATCAGCCGAGCAGGGTGGTGAGTTCGGAGTCGAAGAGGATCTCGGGGTCGAACTGCATGCCGGTGAAGTGGCCGGCGAGTTCCAGCGACAGTACGCCGTGGAGGCGGGTCCAGAACCTCAGGAAGAGCGCGAGGGCCTCGGGCGGGGCGGGGTGGGCGGCGGCCCAGGTGCGGTGGTCGGCGAGGTGGGTGGCGAGGGGTGACCCCGGGGCGTCCCCGGGGAGGGTCGTGGCGCAGGCGTCCAGCAGGGTGACCGCGATCTCCTGGGAGATCGCCCTCGTGTCCTCGGGGGCCTGGTAGCCGGGCACGGGTGTGCCGTAGACCAGCAGGTAGCGCTGGGGGTCGGCGAGGGCCCAGGTGCGCAGGGTGCGGGCGAGGCCGGCCAGGTCGGCGCCGTCGTCGGCGGCCGTGCGGAGGGTGTCGGCGAGGCTGCGGTACGCCTCGCGGACGAGTTCGGTGATCAGCTCGTCCCGGTTGGCGAAGTAGCGGTAGAGGGCGGGGCCGCTCATGCCCATCTGCTTGGCGATCGCGTTCAGCGAGAGGGCGGAGGCGCCGGCGGTGGCGATCTGTTCCCAGGCGCGTTCCATGACCTCGGCGCGGACCTGGGTGCGGTAGCGCTCGCGGGGGGTGGTGGGGTCGCTCTTCGCCATCGTGGGGGTCGCCTCTCGGAATGTGTTGGTTAGAGGGTATCACGGAAGCTATTGACTCTTGAGGCGATGAGGAGTTAGAACTTCTAACAAGCAGAACGAGGGCTAGGGAAGGAAACATCATGTTCGGTATGCGCAAGGCCGGAATCCGGGCCGCCGCGATCACGGTCCCGCTGGTGGCCGCACTGCTCGGCGGTGCCGCGGCGCCCGCCGGCGCGCACAGCGCCAAGGGCCTCACCTGCCGGGGCGCCGGGGTCGACCCCGCCGCGCAGGTCCGCTACCGGACCGAGGCCGTGATCGACGCGCCGCTGGACGTGATCTGGAAGCTGCAGACGGACGTCGACCGCTGGCCGTCCTGGCAGCGGGCGGTCAGCAGTGCCGAGCGGCTGGACCACGGGCGCTTCCGCGCCGGGTCGGCGTTCCACTGGACGACGCCGATCCCGCCCGAGGTCGGGATCCCGGCCAGCGCGCTGGACATCACCTCGACCGTGCGACAGGTCAAGGACCGCTCCTGCATCCGCTGGACCGGCCCGGCCGACGGCGAGGGGCTGCACATCGACGGCGTGCACGTCTGGAACTTCACCAAGGTGCGCGGCGGGGTGCGGGTGAGCACCGAGGAGACCCACACCGGGCCGCAGGTCGACGCGAACGTGCCGCTGGCGACCGGGATCCTGCGGGCGGGGCTGGACGGGTGGCTGACCGACCTGAAGGCGGCCGCCGAGGCGCGGGCGCCCAGGTAGGCACCCGCACCCCGGCGGTGGTCAGCCGTCCGGTCGTCCGCTCCGACGGTCAGCCGTCGAGGCGGTCGGCCGCCTCGTCCTCGCTCAGCGCCTCGATCTCGGCGATCAGCAGTTCCTCGACCCGGGCCGCCAGGGCCGCCGCCGTGGACAGCTCGAAGGCGTCGCGGATCGGGACGTCCAGGCCGACGCCCGCGCGGATCCGGGCGACGACCCGGGTCACCAGCAGGGAGTCGCCGCCGAGCTCGAAGAAGTCGTCCAGCGCTCCCACCCGGGACACCCCCAGGACCTCCTGCCACAGCTGGGCGACCAGCTGCTCGGCATCGGTCCGGGGCGCCAGGTACGGGCGCCCGGCGGCCGCGGCCGGTTCCGGGAGGGCGGCCGTGTCGAGCTTGCCGTTGAGGGTCAGCGGCAGGGTGTCGAGGAGGACGACGGTGTCGGGCACCAGGTAGGCGGGCAGCAGCCCGGTCAGGTGCTCGCGCAGGGCGGCGGCGTCGGGCGTCGCAGACGGGGCCGGGACGGCGTACGCGACCAGGCGGCGACCGCCGCGTACCACGGCGGCCGCGCGGGCCACCTCCGGGAGCGCGGTCAGGGCGGCCTCGATCTCGGCCGGTTCGATCCGGTAGCCGCGCAGCTTGACCTGCTCGTCGCCGCGGCCGAGGTAGTCGAGCCTGCCGTCGCTGCGCCAGCGGGCGCGGTCGCCGGTGCGGTACATCCGCCCGCCGCCGAACGGATCCTGCGGGAAGGCCGGGGCCGTCAGGTCGGGGCGCCCCAGGTAACCCCGGGCGAGGCCGGTGCCGCCGATGTACAGCTCGCCCTCGGAGCCGCGCGGCAGCAGTGCGCCGCGCTCGTCCAGCACGTACAGCCGCACCCCGGGCAGTGGGCGGCCCAGGGACGGCCGGCGGGCGGCGTCCGGGGCACCGAGGTCGGTGGCGGTGACGATCACGGTGGCCTCGGTCGGGCCGTAGGTGTTGACCAGCCGGACGGTGTCGCCGTGCCGCTCCCGCCAGCGGGCGACGGCCTCGGCGCGGACCTCGGAGCCGCCGAGCACCACCAGTCGCAGGGCGGCCGGCCACGGGGTGCGGTCGTCGTGCGAGACCAGCTCCTCCCAGTAGGCGGTGGGCAGGTCGAGCACGGTGACGGACGGGCCGTCCGGGCCGCGCAGCAGCTCGGGCAGGGTGCGACCGCCGCCGGGGAGCAGCACCACGCACGCGCCGGAGGCGAGCGCGGGCCACAGCTCCTCGGCGTGGGTGTCGAAGCCGATCGAGGCGAACTGGACGATCCGGTCCCCGGGCGTCAATCGGTAGCCGTCGGGCCCGGCCATCCAGTCCACCCGGGCGGCGAGGGCGGCGTGGTCGACGGCCACGGCCTTGGGGGTGCCGGTGGAGCCGGAGGTGTAGAGCACGTAGGCGAGGCCGGAGAGGTCCTCGGCCGTACCCGGGCCGGCCGGGGTGGGCACCACGCGCAGCCCGGTACCGTCCTCGTCCGTCAGGAGCGCGACGGCGCCGGACTCGCGCAGCATCAGCCGCCGGCGCTCCTCCGGATGGGCCGGGTCGAGCGGCAGGTAGCCCGCACCGGCCTTCCAGATCGCCAGCAGCGCCGTCACCAGCTCGAAGGACGGGCTCAGCCGGACGGCGACCGGCCGCCCGGCCACGGCACCCAGACGACCGGCCAACTCGTCCGAAAGGCGGTCGAGTTCGGCGTAGGAGAGGGTGCGACCCGCGCATTCCAGGGCGGGTGCCTCCGGGGCCGCCGCGACCCGCGCGGCGAAGCGGTCGAGGACCGGGAGGACGCCGGGGCGCGGATCCGGACCGGTGCCGAGGGCGAGCAGTTCGGCCCGCTCGTCCGGCCCGATCAGCCAGTCCCCGTGCAGCGGCACCGTCACGTCGGCCACGGCGGCCGTGAGCAGGGCGTGGCAGCGGGTGCCGAGCGCGGCCACCGTCTCGCTGTGGAGCACCTCCCGGTCGAAGCAGAAGGAGAGCGTCAGCCCTCCGTCCGGTGTGCGCCAACTGTCCAGCAGCAGATCGGTCTTGGCACGTTCGAAGCCGGAGTCCATGGAAGCGGTGCGGACCCCGGCGGGCAGCGGGGTGCCGCCGTCCTCGCCGGCCAGGTCGTACTGGCTCTGGTGCACGAACACCGCCTGGTAGAGCGGCGCCGCGCCGGCCTCGGCGGGCAGGCCCAGATGGGTGGCGAGCCGCTCCAGCGGCACGTCCTGGTGGCTCAGCGCGCCCAGGGTGGCGGTGCGCACGCGGTGCAGGACGGTACGGAAGTCGGGCTCGCCGGTGAGGTCGGCACGGAGCACCCCGGTGCGGGCGAAGTAGCCGACCAGTTCCTCCTGGGCGGCCTCGGTGCGGCCCGCGAGCGGGGTGCCGACCACGAAGTCGGTGCTGCCGGTCCAGCGGGCCAGCACGCACTGGTAGGCGGCGAGCAGCACCATGAACGGGGTGCAGCGCTCCCGGCGGGCCAGGGCGTCCAGGGCCGAGGTGAGTTCCGGGCCGAGGGCGGTGGTGGCGAAGCCGGCCGGGTGCCGGGCGTCCGCCGGGCGCGGGCGGTCCAGCGGAAGCCGCAGTCGGCCGGTGCCGGCCAGCTTCTCCGCCCAGTAGCGGAACGCGGCCTCGGTGCCGCCCGCCTCCGCGCGCTGCTGCTCGGCGCGGGCGACGTCGCCGTAGCGCAGGGCGAGCGGCGCCAGCCCGGCCGGCGCCTCGCCGAGGGCCTCCCGGTAGAGCGCGAGCAGTTCGCGCCAGAGGATCCGGAACGACCAGCCGTCCGAGACGATGTGGTGGACGACCAGCGCGAGCGCGTGCTCGTGCGGCCCGGCCGAGACCAGGACGGCGCGCAGCGGCGGGCGCCCGCCGAGGTCGAACGGCGCGTTGACGGTGGGGCGGCAGGCCTCGGTGAAGTCCGCCTCGCCGGCGCCCGCGGCCAGCGCGACGAGGTCGAGCGGGACGGGCGCGGCGGGCTCGACGAGTTGCACGGGCGCCTCGCCGTCCAGGGCGAAGCGGGTGCGCAGCGGCTCGTGCCGGGCGGTCAGCCGGTCGAGCGCGGTGCGCAGCGCGGTCACGTCGAGCGGGCCGCTCCAGCGGCGGCACAGGTACATGTTGAAGCCCGCGTCGGCGGGGTGGAGCTGCTGGAGGAACCAGAGCCGGCGCTGCTCCTCGGTGAGCGGGTGGACGGCCTCGACGGGCCGGGCGGGGCCGGCGGTCCGGTCGGTGGTGGTCATCGGGCGGCGGCCTCGGTTCCGGTACGGGATGCGGGTGCGGAGGGGGGGTCGGTCGAGACGGGGGTGGCGGTCCCGGCGCGGGCCGCGAGGGTGGCCAGGCCGACCAGGTCGTCGGGCTCGGCGTCCGGGACGTCGCGGTCGAAGTGCCGCAGGGCGGGGACGGCGAGGCAGACCAGTACCAGCAGGGCCATGGCGAGCCCGAACAGCAGGTACAGCAGTCCGATGCCGCGGCCCTCGCCGGTGCCGATCAGCCGGCCGACGCTGCCGGCCAGCGGGCCGTCCGCGTCCACCCAGGGCTGGACCAGGCGCGGTCCGAGCGGGGCGACCAGGGCGAAACCGACCGGAAGGGTGGACCAGGCGACCATGGTGTTGACGGCGATCACCCGGCCGTGGAAGCGCAGCGGCACCTTGGTCTGCACGATCGTCGCGTAGACGCCGTTGACCAGGGCCAGCCCGTACGCCATGCCGAAGGCGCCGAGCGCGACCGGCAGGGTGCTCGGCCGCAGGCCGGTCACCAGGCAGGCGGCGGCCAGGCCGAGGGTGGCGAGCAGGACCCCGCGCAGCCGCAGCCGGCGCGGCCCGCCCCACACCAGCAGGGTCAGGCCGCCGAGGACGGCGCCGAGCCCGGCCGCGACCGAGACCCAGCCGGCGGCGGCCAGCGGGGCGAAGGACAGCACCAGCGGGGTGGTGAGCAGGAACAGCGGCGACAGGAAGATGTTGAGCACGGCGAAGAAGAGCAGCATCGCCCGGAAGTTGCGGCTGCCGAGCGCCCGCCGGAAGCCGGCCCGGATCTCCGCGCCGACGCTCTCGCGGCGCCGCGCGGCCATCACGTCGGGGAAGCGCACGGCCAGGGTCACACCGGTGGCGACGACGTAGCTGGCCACGTCCATCGCGAGGATGCCGCCGAGCCCGAGCGCCGACAGCAGGCCGACCGCGAACAGCGGGACCAGGAACTGGGCGAGGCCGAAGGCCATCTGGACGACGCCGTTGGCGCGGCCGAGGAAGCGCTTGGGCACGAGCTGCGGCACGGCCGAGTTCCAGGCCAGCCGTTGGAAGGTCAGCGCCGTCGACAGCACCGCGATCAGGACGTAGGCGTGCCACACCGCGAGCGAGTCGGTCAGGTACAGCAGCAGCATCACCGCCTGGGTGAGGCCCGCCGCGACATCGCCGTACAGCATGATCCGGCGCCGGTCGCCGCGGTCCACCAGTGCGCCGGCCAGCGGGGCGCTGAGGATGCCGGGGACGAGCCCGCAGGCGGCCAGCAGGCCGAACTGCGCGAGCGAGCCGGTGGTGAGGTAGATCCAGACCGGCAGGGCGAACTCGGTCAGCGCCGAGCCGATCATCGAGATCTGCTGCCCGGCGGCGACACCGAGGAAGCGGCGCATGGTGGGCCGTACCGCGGGGGTCGCGGCCGTCGGCACGGGCTCGGCGGCGTCCCGGGACAGCCCGGCCAGCCACCAGGTCGCGCCCTCGGTGCGCCGGTGCCGCTCCTCCTCGCCGTCGACCACCGAATGGTGCACGGTGGTGAGGATCTCGGCGAGCTCGGCGGCCCGGTACTTGAGGTAGAAGTGGCCCGCCTCGTCGAGCACCACGACGCCGGTCGTGTCGCTGAGCCGGTGCCACTCCCGGTACCGCTCCTCGTAGAACTCGGTGGCCGGGTCCCGGTCGCCGCAGACCGCGTACACCGGGGCGGCGATCCGGCCGTCCTCGCTCTCGAACAGCCGGGTGAAGTACTGCTCGGCCTCCCGGGTGCCGATCCGCCGGTTGGCGACCATCAGCCGCAGCTGCTCGACGCCGACCTCGTCGGTGTCCAGCCCGGCCGCCGCCAGGGCGTTGATCATGCCCTGGTCGCTGCGCAGCCGGTCCGCGGTGCGGGACCACCACTCGCCGACGGCGGCGCCGCGCCCGCGCGGGCGGGCGAACGGGAAGATCCCGCCGAGGTGGACGGCCTCGACCTCGCGGCCGGCCGCCTCCACCCGCCGGGCGATCTCCACGGCCAGCCGCACGCCGACGCCGCAGTGGCCGTACAGCACGATCCGGCCCTCGACGGTGTCCAGGATCTCCTGGGCGCAGCCGGCCGCGACCTCGTCGATGTCCATGGCCTCCTCGCCCAGTTCGTGCCCGGGGACGGCGAGCGAGTGCAGGGCCCAGTCGGCGGGCAGGGCGTCGGCGAGCGGCTTGTAGATGAGCGCGCTGCCGCCGCCGTACGGGGTGCAGACCAGGCTGGCGGTGGTCCGGCGGCCGGCCGGCGTGAGCAGGTGCAGCAGGCTGCGCGGGCCCCGGTCGGCGTGCGGGTCGCTGACCAGGGCGGCCAGCCGGCGCACCGTGGGGTACTTGAAGAGGTCCATCACCCCGACCGGGGTGGGGAGTTCGGGGAAGGCGCGGCGCAGCTTGGCGACCACCTGGGTGGCCAGCAGCGAGTGCCCGCCGAGCTCGAAGAAGTCGTCCAGGGCGCCGACCCGGGGCACCCCGAGCAGCTCCGCCCAGAGCGCGGCGAGGAACTCCTCGGCCTCGCCCTCCGGTTCGACGAACTCGCCGCTCGTCGCGGGCTCCTCGGGTTCGGGCAGGTTGCGCCGGTCGACCTTGCCATGGGCGAGCAGGGGCAGCCGGTCCAGCACCACGAACCGGGCCGGGACCATGTAGTCGGGCAGCGACTCGCCCAGGGTGTCGCGCAGTTCGGCCGGGGTGGGCACGGGTCCGTCGCCGGGGTGCTCCAGGTAGGCGACCAGCGTCTGCCGCAGTCCCTCGCCGCGGGCCAGCACGACGGCCTGGCCGATCCCGGGCAGGGCGGTGAGGGCCGCCTCGATCTCGCCGGGTTCCACCCGGTAGCCGCGCACCTTGATCTGGTCGTCGGCCCGGCCGAGGTAGTCGAGCGTGCCGTCGGTGCGCCAGCGGGCCAGGTCGCCGGTGCGGTAGAGCCGGTCGCCGGGGGCGCCGAAGGGGTCGTCGACGAAGCGTTCGGCGGTCAGTTCCGGGCGGCCCAGGTAGCCGCGGGCGAGCCGGTCGCCGCCGAGGTACAGCTCACCGGTGACGCCCGGCGGCACCGGCTGCCCGGCCTCGTCCAGGACGTGGCAGCGGGCCCCGGCGAGCGGGGTGCCGATCGGGGTGCTGCCCGGTCCGGCGGCGTCGGCGGTGACCTCGTGCACGGTCACGCCGACGGTGGCCTCGGTGGGGCCGTAGTGGTTGAACACCGCGCACCGGCCGAGGGCGGCCAGTCCGGCGGCCCACGGCCAGGCCGAGGCCTCGCCGCCGAGCACCAGCGACCGGCGCGGCAGCAGCCGTTCCATCGGGGCGTCGGCGCTCAGCGCGGCCAGGTGGGAGGGGGTCATCTTGAGGTGGTCGAGCTCCAACGCCTCGATCCGCTCGGCGAGTTCGGCTCCGGCGATCCGGCGCGGCAGCAGGTGGACCCGGCCGCCGGTGCTCAGCGCGAGGTAGAGCATCGTCATGCTGAAGTCGAAGGCCAGCGACTGCAGCAGCCCGTAGCTCGCCCCGGGCTCGATCCGCAGCCGTTCCCGCACCCCGGCCAGGTAGTTGAGGATCTGCCGGTGCTGGACGGCGACGCCCTTGGGGGTGCCGGTGGAGCCGGAGGTGTAGATGACGTAGGCCAGGTGGTCCGGCCCGGAGAGCTCCGGCAGCGGCTCGGCGTCCCGCGCCGGCGGCTCGGTGTCCAGCAGCAGCACCGCGGTGTCCTGGCCGGGGAGGTGACCGGGGAAGAGCTCGCGCAGGGCGGAATCGGTGAGCAGCGCCCGGGCCCCGGCGTCGGCGACCAGGTGGGCGAGCCGGGCGGGCGGCTGCTCCGGGTCCAGCGGCAGATAGGCGCCGCCGGCCTTCAGCACGCCGAGCAGGGCCACCGCCAGCTCGGGCGACTGCTCCAGGCAGACCGCGACCCGGTCGTCCGGGCCGACGCCGAGCGCGCGCAGCCGGCGGGCGAGGCCGGTGGCGCGCTCGTCCAGCTCGCGGTAGGTGACGGTGCGGCCCTCGGACTCCAGGGCGGGCCGGTCGGGGTGGGCGCGGGCGGTGGCGGCCATCAGGGCGGTCAGGGTGGCCGGGGCGCCGTCCGGGTCGGGCAGCGCGGGCCCGGCGGCCCAGCGCTCCAGGACGTCCCGGCGTTCGGCGGGGGTGGCCAGGGGCAGCCGGGAGATCGGCCGGTCCGGGTCGGCGACGGCCGCCGTGAGGAGGAGTTCGAAGCGCTCGACCAGCCGGCGGACGGTCCCGGCGTCGAACAGGTCGGTGCGGTAGGTGAGCAGCCCGTAGAGGCCGCCGTCGGACTTCTCCCGCAGGTAGAACGCCAGGTCGGTGCGGGTGGTGGCGGCCTCGTGCCCGAAGCCCTCGGCGGTGGGCGCGCCGGGCGCCTGCGGGCCCGCTCCGGCGCCGCGCTCGCCGTAGTTCTGGTAGGCGAAGCTGACCTGGAACACGGCGGACCGGCTGACATCGCGCTCGATGTCCAGATCGGCCACCATCTGCTCGAACGGCACCTCCTGGTGGGTGTACGCGTCGAGGGTGGTGCCGCGGACCCGGCCGAGCAGCTCGGCGAAGGTCGGATCGCCGTCCAGTCGGGCCCGGATCGGCAGCATGTTGACGAACAGGCCGACCACGCCCTCGAGTTCGCGGTGCAGCCGGCCGGCCACCGCGGAACCTATCGCGAAGTCCCGCCGCCCGGCGTGCCGGCCGAGCAGGGTCTGCAGCGCCGCCATCAGCACCATGTACCCGGAGGCGCCCGAGGAGCGGGCCAAGTCACTGACACCCCGGCCGAGTTCGCTGCTCCAGTGGAACTCGGTGGCGGCCCCCTCGAAGGTCAGTACCGGCGGCCTGGGCCGGTCGGTCGGCAGCTCCAGGGCCGGGACGTCGCGCAGTTCCTCGCGCCAGTACGCCCGCGAGCCGGCCAGGGCCTCGCCGGCCAGCCGCTCCCGCTGCCAGGCGGCGTAGTCGCCGAACTGCACCGGCAGTCCGGGCAGCCGGTCCTCGGTGCCGTGCGCGTGGCGGGCGTACAGCGCGTCGAGTTCGCGGTGCAGGATGTCGAGCGACCAGCCGTCGCTGACGATGTGGTGCATGACCAGCGCGAGCACGTGCTCGTCCGGCGCGGTGCGCACCAGCAGGGCGCGCAGCAGCGGGCCCTCGGCCAGGTCGAACGGTCGCGCCACCCGCTCGCCGAGCTCACGGGCGGCCCGCCCGGCCGGGTCCGGGTCGCCGCTCGCGTCGACGAACTCGGCGCTGAGCGGGGCGGGTTCGGCGATCCGGACCTCGGCGGTGCCCTCAAGAGCAGCGGGGAAGCTCATCCGCAGCGCCTCGTGCCGGGCGAGCAGCCCGGTGAGGGCGGCGTCGAGCGCGGTGCGGTCCAGCGGGCCGCGCAGCCGGCGGGCCGGGGCCAGCGTCCAGGCGGTGGAGCCGGGCGCGAACTGGTCCATGAACCAGAGGCGTTCCTGCCCGCTGGAGAGCGGGACCGCGCTGCCCGGGGGCCGGACGGGGACGGTGGTGGCGGGGGCCGCCCCGGGAGGAGTGCCGCCGCCGGAGGCGGGCGCGGTGGTGTCCGCCGCCGTGGTGGTGCCGGCGGCCGCACGCAGGCGCTGGGCGAGCAGGGCGCGTTTGGTCGCGGACAGCCCGGTCGCGGGGTCCTGGAGGTCGGTCATGGGTCGTTCCATTCGGCGCACGTCGGGCGGCGGCTGCGGTGCCGTCGGGCGGGATCGCCACGGGGCGGGCCGCCGCGGGGGAGGGGGCGCGGGGCAGGGGGCGCGGGGCAGGGAGGGCGCGGGGAGCGGGTGCGGGGAGGAATGCGGGGCGGCGCGGACCGGGCCGCCCCGCCCCGGGGGTCACCGCAGTTCGCGGACGGCGGCGGCGATGCCGAGCGGGGTCGGCGTGGCGAAGAACACGTCGAAGTCGAGTTCGACCCCCAGCAGGTCACGGATCCTGGCGGTGATCTGAATGATCGTCAGGGAGTGCCCGCCGAGGTCGAAGAGGTCGTCCTCGGGGCCGAGGCCGGGCAGTCGCAGCACCTCGGACCAGATCCCGAGCACGGCGGCGAGCACCTCGTCCTGCGCTTCCGCCTCCGCCTCCGGACCGGCGGCGGGGCCGGCCGGGGCCTCGACCGGCACCGGCGGCACGGGCAGCGCGCGGCGGTCCAGCTTGCCGTTGGGCGTGAGCGGCAGCCGGTCGAGCACCAGGAAGCGCTGCGGGACGGCCGCGCCGGGCAGCGACCGCTTCAGGAAGGCCCGGAGTTCGGCCTGCTCGGGAGCGGTCTGCCCGGCGGCCGGGACGAGGTAGCCCGCGACGAACGGCTCGTCGTCACCGCCGTTCGCCTCGTCCTCGGTGCCGGGCGCACCGGCCTCCTCCCGGTGCACGGCGGCGGCGGCCTCCGCGACCGCCGGATGGGTCAGCAGTGCCGCCTCGACCTCGCCCAGCTCGATCCGGTGGCCGCGGATCTTGACCTGGTCGTCGATCCGGCCGAGGAACTCCAGTTCGCCGTCCGGGCTCCAGGCCACCAGGTCGCCGGTGCGGTAGAGCCGGTCGCCGGGGGCGCCGAAGGGGTCGTCGACGAAGCGCTCGGCGGTGAGCTCCGGCCGGTCCAGGTAGCCCTCGGCGAGCCCGTCGCCGCCCAGGTGGAGTTCGCCGGGCACGCCGATCGGCAGCGGCCGGCGGCGCCGGTCGAGCACCAGGGCGCGGGTGTTGGCGATCGGCCGCCCGATCCGGACCGCCTCCGGGGCGTCCGGCAACTCGGCGCAGGTGGACCAGACGGTGGTCTCGGTGGGCCCGTAGACGTTGAACAGACGGTCGGTGCCGGCCCGCAGCTGCCGGGCCAGCGGCAGCGGCAGGGCCTCCCCGCCGACCAGGCCGGTCAGACCGGAGGGCAGCGGCCCGGCGCCGAGCAGGACCCGCCAGCCCGAGGGGGTCGCCTGGACGTGGGTGACACCCTCGCGTCGGACCAGCGCGCGCAGCCCGGGGCCGTCCACGGCCAGACCGTCCGGGGCGAGCACCAGCCGGCCGCCGGTGGTCAGCGGCAGCAGCAGTTCCAGGGCGGAGATGTCGAAGGAGAGCGAGGTGAGGCCGAGCCAGACGTCCCGGGGGCCGGAGCCGAGCTGCGCGGCGAAGGCCGTGAGCAGGTTGACCAGCGCCCGGTGGCCGATCTCGACGCCCTTGGGACGGCCGGTGGAGCCGGAGGTGTACAGCACGTACGCCAGCCGGCCGGGGTCGGCCCCGGTCCGGGACGCGGTGTCGGTGTCCGCCGGGGCCGAGGTGGCGCCCGGCCGGAGCACCGCCGGTGCGGCGGCCGCCACCTCGGGTGCCGGTTCGCGGTCGGCCAGCAGCAGCGCGGCGCCGGAGTCGGCGAGCACGAAGGCGAGCCGCTCGGCCGGGTAGCCGGGGTCGAGCGGGAGGTAGCCGGCGCCGACCGCGTGCACGGCGAGCAGCGCGGCCGGCAGGTCGGCGGTGCGGGCGAGGTGCAGGCCGACCAGGTCGTCCCGGCCGATCCCGGCCGCGGTGAGCGCCCCGGCCAGCCGGTCGGCGCGGCGCAGCAGCTCCCGGTAGGTCAGCCGTTCCTCCCCGGCCACCACGGCGAGCGCGTCGGGCGTGGCGGAGGCGTGCTCCCGGACCAGGTCGAGCACCGTCCGCCCGGCGGGGTAGGGGTGGGCGGTGTCGTTCCAGGCGGTGGTGACGAGGTGCCGCTCGGCCCCGTCGAGCAGGGGCAGGTCGCCGAGCGGGGTGGTCGGGTCGGCCACGGCGGCGGCGAGCAGGGTGGCGAGGTGCCCGGCGATCCGCCGCGCGGCGGCGGAGGCGAGCACGGCCGGGTCGTACTGGAGCGAGAGGTCGATCCCGTCGGCGCCGTCGACGGCCTGGAGGTGCAGGGTGTTGCGGGCCGCGTGCGGGAAGACGGTCCAGTCGACCAGCGCGGTGCTGCCCGGGAAGACGGGGTCCGCGGTGGTGCGGCGGCGGTAGCCGAAGGAGACCGGCGCCAGCCCGGCCCGGGGGGTGAGGCCGGGGACGGCGCTGCCGAACGGGACGGCGCGGTGCGCGGAGACCAGCCGGGCCTCGGCGCGCACGGCGGCGGCGTAGTGCGCGAACGGCGTGTCCCCGTCCTGGCCGGCCGGGGCGTACACGGGCAGCTCGTTGACGTACAGGCCGATCGCGCCGCGCTGTCGAGGGGCGCGGGTGGAGAAGGGGACGGCGACCGGGACGGCCTCGCCGCCGTAGCGGTGCAGCAGGCCGTGCAGGGCGGCGAGCAGGAACTCGAAGCGGGTGACCCCGGCGCTCCGTGCGGCCTCCGCGAGGGCCGCCGAGGCCGTGCCGTCGAGCCGCCAGGCGACGGACTCGCCGGGGCCGGCGTCGGTGACGGCGCGGGGGCGGCCCGGGAGCACCGGGGCGGTGGCGGCCGCCCAGCGGGGGCCGTGGAAGGCGGCGGCCCGGGCCAGGAGGCCGGCGTCCGGCAGCGGTACGGCACCCCCGTCGGTGTCCGTGTCCGCGCCTCCGTCCCCGTTCGTGTTCGCGCCGTCCGCCTCGGACCGTGCCTCGTCCGCCGCCGAGGACGCGAGCGCGGCGGCGTACCCGGCGGCGAGGTCCGCGACCAGGACGTCCTTGGAGTTCCCGTCGAACACCACGTGGTGCGCCACCACCAGCAGCTCGGCGCCGCCGTCCGCCCGCCGGTCCAGGGTGAACCGGGCGAGCGGCCCCCGGGCCAGGTCGAACGGCAGGGCGAGTTCCTCGGCGAGCCGCTTGGCGCGGGCGTCGGCACACTCGTCGAGCGGCTCGCCGGTCGGGTCCAGGACGGTGAGCGCGGGCGCCCGTCCGGCCGGAACGGGGTGGAGCACGCCGTTCCGTTCCACCAGGGCGGAGGAGAGCGCGGGGTGCCGGGCGACGGTCGCGTCCACGGCGCGGGCCAGTGCGTCGGTGTCGATCCGGTCGAAGCCGATCCGCAGCGCGAGGTGGAACACCTCGGGTACGTGGGTGAGCCTTCCGGTCAGCCAGATTCCGTGCTGGGCGGGGGAGGCGGGCCGTGCGGCGTCCGTCGCTCTCGCGAGGTCCCCGGCGGCGGAGGAGAGGCCGGACCGGTTGGGGGAGTCGGACATGCTGTGCTCGATTCGGGAGTCGGAGACGGAGCAGCGGGGCACCCGTCCGAGCGGCGGCCGTGGCGGCGCGCGGGCGCGGCACGGCGCGGTCGGACGGCGCGGCTGCCGAAGGGTGGCCGGCCCGCCCCGCGGACCGGTCGGCAGGCGCCGAGGCACGGCCGGACCCGACTCCCAGGTGTCCCCCCTGATGCGTCAGGCGAAGCGATCCCCTACCCCCGTACGAAGATCATTGGCCTGGACCTGCCGCGAGGTTTCCACACACCACATGCCTCGTCAAGGGTTGTCCACGACCTGGCCGGAGGCTGCCGACGGTTCGTCAACCACCTTCCGTCGTGGGGCGTCTGGCGTGACCGGCGGGACTGCTGGGACGGCGGCCGGCGGCGGTCGCGGCGGGCGGGCGGCCGCGGACCGCCATCGGCGGCAAGTTGTCTGTACAGCTATGGGTTCACTGTCCGTCATCGACGCGCCATCGAACTCCCCGTTCCCGTCCATCTGGGGCACGTAGACATAACGGGTCTGGACCACAGCGCCAGGCACCCCCGCTTTGTACAAGGAGTCACCCCCGATGAGTCCGCAGCCCGAACTGTCGCGCCGCACCCTGCTCGGCGGCGCGGCCGCCGCCGCCGTGCTGTCCGCCCTCCCCCTCAGCGTGCGCGAGGCGCTCGCCGCCCCGGCCCGCCCCGGCCGCCTGGCGGACATCCAGCACGTTGTGGTGTTCATGCAGGAGAATCGCGCCTTCGACCACTACTTCGGTACCCAGGCCGGTGTCCGCGGCTTCGGCGACCGGACGGCGGTGCGGGGCGTCAACGGCCGCTCGGTCTTCCACCAGCCCGACCCGAGCCGCAAGGAGGGTCACCTCCTGCCGTTCCCGATGAACGCGGCGCACACCAACGCGTACCAGCAGGGCGCCCCCGCGTTCGGCTTCGTCGACTCTATGAAGGCCTGGAACGACGGCCTCGCCGACGGCTCGGTCACCCGCCGCTCCAGCGGCTGGCTCGGCCAGGGCTACTACGAGAGCGCCGACATGCCGTTCTACCACGCGCTCGCCTCGGTGTTCACCACCTGCGACGCCTACTACGCGTCGGTGCAGTGCAACACCAACACCAACCGCGAGCACCTGATGACGGGCACCAGCGGCGGCACCGTCCGGGACACCCCGGTCACCGACAACACCGAGATCCCCGGTGGCTACGAGTGGACCACCTACGCCGAGCGCCTGGAGAAGGCGGGCGTCAGCTGGCGGACCTACCAGGCGCTGGACAACTTCGACGACAACGCGCTCGCCTGGTTCGCCCCGTTCGTCAAGGCCAAGCCCGGCGAGCCGCTGTACGAGCGCGGCATGCGCGCGGTCGGCGACCCGGCCAAGAAGGGCGACCCGTTCGCGATGGGTGACGCGCTGGTCGAGGCCTTCGCCGCCGACGTCCAGGCCGACACCCTCCCGCAGGTGTCCTGGATCGTCGCCCCCGCCGCGCTCTCCGAGCACGCGAACTACGCGCCGCCGAACGGCGAGCACCTCACGGCCCGGCTGCTGGCCGCCCTCGCGGCCAAGCCCGAGGTGTGGGAGAAGACCGTCTTCATCCTCAACTACGACGAGCACGGCGGCTTCTTCGACCACCAGCTGCCGCCCGTCCCGCCGCTGGCCGCCGGACGCGGCAAGTCCACCGTCCCCGTGGACGGCGAGGTCGTCGTCCGGGTGAGCAAGGGCGGCTCCACCTACCACCGCGTGGTGAGCCAGGACGGCAAGTACCGGGTCCGGGCCGCCGACGGTTCCCTCGGCTGGTCCGACACCCTGCCCGCCGGCGAGAGCGTCGTCTCCGGCCCCTACCCGATGGGCCTCGGCGTGCGGGTGCCGATGATCGTCGTCTCCCCCTGGACCCGCGGCGGCGTCGTCGACTCCAGCGTCTACGACCACACCTCGGTGCTGCGCTTCCTGGAGCAGCGCTTCGGCGTCCAGGAACCCAACATCAGCCCCTGGCGGCGCGCGGTCTGCGGCGACCTCACCAACGTCTTCGACTTCTCCGGCCGCGACCCGCGCTGGCCCGAGCTGCCCGACACCAGTGGCAACCGGCAGAAGGTCGTCGACACCGGCAAGCTGCCCGCGCCCACCGTGCCCAACCCGCAGTCCTTCCCGCGGCAGGAGCGCGGCACCCGGGCCGCCCGCCCGGCGCCCTACGACCTCACCGTCAAGCCGCGCCTCAAGGGCGACCAGCTGACGATCGACTTCATCAACCAGGGCAAGCAGGGCGCGGTCTTCGCGGTCTACCCGGCCCCCGGCGCCCTGCCCCGCCACTACACGGTGGGCGCCAAGTCCCGGACCTCCGACGTCTGGACGGTCGGCCAGGACGGCTACGACCTGCGGGTGCACGGCCCCAACGGCGCGCTCTGGCACCTGCGCGGCACCGTCGACGCCGCGTACGAGATCTCGCTCTCCGAGGAGCGCAACGGCAAGGTGCTGGAGGTGGACGTGATCAACCGCTCGCGCACCGCCCAGACCTTCCTGGTCGGCGACCTCGCCTACGGCGACGGGCTGCGCGAGGTCCGGGTCGCCGCCGGCGACGACAAGACGGTCAACCTCAATGTCGGCCCCGAGGGCTGGTACGACGTCGCGGTGGGCGTGCGCGGCGAACTCGGCTTCCGCCGCCGGATCGCCGGCCGCTTCCCCTGGGACGGCGAGCACCTGCTCACCGACCCGGCGATGGGCCAGGCCGACCCGCTGACCGTGGACGTCGCGCTCAAGGCGGCCTCCACCACCATCGACGAGGCGATCCTGCTGCCCGGCCGCCCGGCCCGGGTCACCGCCCGCTTCAGCACCACCGACGCGCTGACCGTGATCGAGGCCCAGCCGGTCGTGCCGGCCGGCTGGACGGTCGCCGCCGTGACCGCGCCGCCCGCCACGTTGGCCGCCGGGGCGAGCGCCGTCGCCGAGTGGGACGTCACCCCGCCGGCCCAGCTGCCGGACGGCGCCACCCACCGTCTGCTGGTCACCGCCCGCGCGCTGGCCGGCAACCGCTTCGCCGTCGCCGACGGCGAACTCGCCGCCCGCACGGCGCCGGTGATGGCCGGCCACCTGCTCGGCGAGGACTTCGAGTCGCTGGCCGGGGCGCTCCAGCCGGTCGCCGGGGTGGTCGGCTGGACGCCGCAGGCCCCGCAGGGCTGGTCCGTGGTCAACGCGCCGGCCATGCCGCAGGGCACCGTCCGGCTCCAGGGCTGGACCTTCCACACCAAGCGCGAGTGGTCCAGCCCGGCCGGCCAGGACCGGGGCAACTTCACCCGGGGCCTGGGCATCCTGGCGGTCGCCGACCCGGACGACTGGGACGACACCGGCGCGCCGTCCAAGAAGGGCGTGTTCGACTCGACCCTGGTCTCGCCCGTCGTGCCCGTCCCGGCCGGGGCCACCACCCTGTACCTCGGCTTCGACTCGCACTACCGCCAGGAGGCCCCGCAGAAGGCCTCGGTCACCGCGGTCTTCGACAACGGCACCGAGACCCGGCTGGTGTACTACAGCTCGGACGCCACCGGCAACGACAACCGCGGCGCCGACGTCCAGAACGCCTTCGTCACCAAGCAGTTCGCCGTTCCGGCGGGTGCGCGGAGCGTGACGCTGAAGTTCCGGATGTTCGACGCCGGGAACAACTGGTTCTGGGCCGTCGACCACATCCGGCTGGACGTGAAGCCGATCACCGGCTGACGTCCGCGCGGCCCCGCCGCTGCCTTGCCGGCGGCCCGCCCGGCGCGTCGCAGCCCGGCCCGTCGCAGCTCGGCGCAACCTGGCCCGTCGTAGCCCGTCCCGGCCCCGAACCACGGGGTCGGGACGGGCCGTTCGCGCTGCAGGGAAGTGCGCCGACGGACTGTCAACAGGCGCGAACGCGACGCGCACCCCGGCGCACCGGACCGGAAAGCGCCTGTTCGCGCGCCCCGGCGCGCCGGTAGGAATGGGGCCCGGCGCGGAACGTCCGTGCCGTGAGAGGAGCCGCTCCGTGTCCCGTCTCCGCACCGCCGCCATGGCCGTCGGCTGTACCGCCGCCGCCCTGACCCTGGCCGCGACCACCGCCGGCACCGCCGTCGCCGCCCCGGGCGACATCGTGTCCATCTGCGCCAACCAGTACACCCCCAGCGGCTGGGTCGACATCGCCTGGGCCAACGACTACAGCTGCGGCGGCGGCACCTTCACCCCGAACCGCAAGACGATGGAGCAGGTCGCCGGTCTGCCCATCGGCACCAGCCTCAACGTCTGCGCCTCGGCGTGGCCGCCGGCCGGTTGGACGCAGGTCTCCGAGTTCTACAGCCAGAGCTGCCGCTACTCGGCGGTGCCGAGTCTGAACCACAACTCCTGGCGGATCACCCGCGTCTCCTGACGTACCGTCAAGACCTCTCCGGCCCACCCGTCCTACCGCTTCGGCGGGATGCGGGTGGGCTCCGCGCGCCCGGCCGGACCGGCCGGAAAGGCGCTGTCCGCAACGTCGTTCCGCCGGTACGAATGGGTGTCCGACGCGGAACGCCCGCGCCGTGGAGAGGAGTCACCCGTGTCCCGCTTCCGTGCCGCCGCCCTGGGTCTCGGCTGTGCCGCCGCCGCGCTCACCCTGACCGCCACCACCGCGCACGCCGCCCCCGGCGACACCCAGAACGTCTGCGGCAGCCAGCTCACCCCGAGCGGCTGGGTCGACATCCAGTGGTGGAACGAGTACGCCTGCGGATCCGGCTTCAACCCGAACGCGAAGAAGATCCAGCAGGCGGACGGCCTTCCGATCGGCACCACCCTGACGGTCTGCGCCTCGACGCTCCCGCCGTCCGGCTGGGTGCAGCTCTCGGAGTTCTACAACAGCAGTTGCCGCTACTCGGTCTCGCCGAGCTTCAACAACAACTCCTGGCAGATCAAGCGCGTCGCCTGACGCCCGCGCGGGCGCATATGCCGCGAACACGTGCGTCGGCGCACTGTCAACCGTCGCGAACCCGTCGTGGGCCCCGGCCTCCCGGACCGGAAAGTCACTGTCCGTGCCAATGGTCCCACCGATAGGAATGATTCCTCGGCGCGGAGTGCCCGCGCCGTGGAGAGGAGCCGCACCGTGTCCCGTTTTCGCGCCTTCGCCGTGGCCGCCGGCTGTGCCGCCGCCGCGCTCACCATGACCACCACCAGTGCGCACGCCGCCCCCGGCGACACCCTGAACGTCTGCAGCAGCCAGCTCACCCCGACCGGCTGGGTCGACGTCCAGTGGTGGAACGACCTGAGCTGCAGCTCGACCTTCAACCCCAACAAGAAGCAGATCAAGCAGCTCACCGGCCTGCCGATCGGCACCACGCTCACGGTCTGCGCCTCCACCTACCAGCCGACCGGCTGGGTGCAGCTCTCCGCGTTCTACAACAGCAACTGCCGCTACTCCGCCGTGCCGAGCCTCAACAACAACGCCTGGCAGATCAAGCGCGTTTCCTGACCCGCCCCTGCCGGCTCCCTGCGGGCGTCCCGTCGACGGCCCACTGGTCGTGTACCGGTGGGCCGTCGGCGCGCCCGGGGCCGGGCGGGCCGGTTCTGCCGGTCGGGTTCGTCCAGGTCGGGCCCGTTCGTCCAGGCGGGGCCCGTTGGTCCAGGCGGGGCCCGTTGGTCCAGGCCGGCCGGCGCGCCCTCCAGGTGGCCCGACTCCTGGCGCGACCGCGAAACCTCTCCACCCGTCAAGTCTCTTGAGCATCGAGAGATAGGATCCGGGCTGTCCGCCACCTGCCCCTGCCCGGAGGGCGCCCCGCCATGCCCGCTGACCGTCCGAACGCCGCCGCACCGCCCGCCCCGGTCCCGCCCGTCCCGGTACCCCCGCCCGGCGCGTCCGCCCGTCGCCGCCGCGCCCGGCTGCTCGTCCCGCTGGCCCTGCTGATCGTCTGGCTCGGCCTCGGCGGGGCCTTCGGCTCCTACGCCGGCCGGCTCGGCGAGGTCGCGACCAACGACCGGGCCGCCTTCCTGCCCCGCAGTGCCGAGTCCACCGAGGCCGCCCGGCTCGGCGCCGACTTCCGGACCGACAACGCCGTGCCCGTGATCGTCGTCTGGGAGAGCCGCGGCGGCCCCGTCGACGGGACCGGGCGCGCCGCCGCCGAACAGGCCCTGCGGGCCGCCGCCGCCCTGCCCGGCGCCACCGGACGGGTCTCGCCCGTACTGCCCGCGGCCGACGGGCAGGCACTCCAGGGCGTCGTCCAGCTGCGCGCCGACCTCGGCCGGGAGACCGGCGACACCGTGCGCGCCGTCCGCGAACTCGCCGAGCGGGTCCCCGGCACCACCGTCGGCCTGGCCGGACCCGCCGCGATCGCCGCCGACCTCGGCGGCGCGTTCGCCGGCATCGACGGCCTGCTGCTCGGCGTCGCCCTAGGCGTCGTCCTGCTCATCCTGCTCGCCGTCTACCGCGCCGTCCTGCTGCCACTGCTGGTGATCCTCGGCGCGGTCTTCGCCCTCGGCGTCGCCTGCGCCCTGGTCTACCTGCTCGCCGACCACGGCCTGGTCACCGTGGACGGCCAGGTCCAGGGACTGCTGTCGATCCTCGTCATCGGCGCCGCCACCGACTACGGCCTGCTGCTCTCCGCCCGCTTCCGCGAGGAGCTCCACCTGCACGGCGACCGGTTCGCCGCGATGCGCACCGCCTGGCGGCAGTCCCTCGAACCGATCGCCGCCTCCGGAGCCACCGTCGCCCTCGGTCTGCTCGTCCTGCTGCTCTCCGACCTCACCAACAACCGCGCCCTCGGCCCGGTCGGCGCGATCGGGATCGGCTGCGCCGTGCTCTCCGCGCTCACCTTCCTGCCCGCCGCACTGGTGCTGGCCGGCCGGGCCGCCTACTGGCCGGCCCGGCCCCCGGCCGACGGGCGGGCCCCGGTGCACGCCGTCTGGGCCCGGGTGGCGGAGCTCGTCGCCCGCCGCCCGCGTGCCCTGTGGGCGGGCAGCCTGGTGGTCCTGGCGGCGCTCGCCGCCCTCGCCCCGACCCTGGACGCCGGCGGTGTCCCGCAGAGCGAACTCTTCGTGAAGGCCCAGCCGTCGGCGGCCGGGCAGCGACTGCTCTCCGCGCACTTCCCCGGCGGCAGCGGCAACCCCGCCGTGATCATCGCCGCCGCGGACCGCGCCGCGCCCGTCACCGAGGCGGCCGCCGCCGTGCCGGGGGTCGCCGCCGTCCGGGCCACCACCGCCGGAGCGCCGGGTGCCGCGTCGGCCGCCGCGCCGGGTGCCGCACCGCTGGTCGTGGACGGCCGGGTCCGGCTGGAGGCCACGCTCACCGACCCGGCCGACAGCGACGCGGCCATCGCCACCGTCCACCGGCTGCGGGACGCGGTGCACGCCGTGCCCGACGCGCGGGCACTGGTCGGCGGCTACACCGCCCAGCAGGAGGACACCCGGACCACGGCCGCCCACGACCGGCGCCTGATCACCCCGGTGGTGCTGCTCTGCGTGCTGGCCGTGCTCGTCCTGCTGCTGCGCTCCCTGGTGGCACCGGTACTGCTGGCCGCCACCGTCGCGCTCTCCTACCTCGCGACGCTCGGGGTCAGCGCGGTGGTGTTCCCGCACGTGTTCGGGTTCTCCGCGGTGGACCCCTCGGTGCCGCTGTACGGGTACGTGTTCCTGGTGGCGCTCGGGGTGGACTACAACATCTTCCTGATGACCAGGGTCCGGGAGGAGTCGTTGCGCGTCGGGACCCGTGAGGGGGTGCTGCGCGGGCTCACCGCCACCGGCGGGGTGATCACTTCGGCGGGTGTGGTGCTGGCCGCGACCTTCGCCGCGCTCGGGGTGATCCCGCTCGCGTTCCTCGCCCAGATCGCCTTCATCGTGGCGTTCGGGGTGCTGCTGGACACCCTGCTGGTCCGTTCGCTGCTGGTGCCCGCGCTGGTGCGGGACCTCGGTGACCGGGTCTGGTGGCCCGCGCGGGCCGGCCGCGGTGCCCGGCGGGCGGTGCCGGCGTCCGCCTCGGCACCGGCGGAGGCCGGGCCGGGCTCCGGGGGGTGATCCGCGGGGCGGCGGCGCGGCGGCGTGGCGCCGTTAGGCTGAACGGGTTGGATCGACGCCGTACGCGACCGGAGAACACGCCTTGTCCGAGCAGGGGGAGCAGCAGGAGCAGCAGGAGCACGGCCCGGCGCAGGTCCCGCCCGACGGGCCCGCGCTCGGCCGGCTGCTCCAGGACCTCGCCTCCGAGATGCACCTGCTCGGCCACGGCTTCGCCGGCGCCAGCGGCCTGCACACGACGGACGTCCAGGCGCTGCTCGCGATCATGCGCACCGGCCCGGAGCCGGGCCGGTCCGACGGCGGCGGGATCACTCCCGGGCGGCTGGGCGAGGAACTGGGCCTCTCCTCGGGAGCCGTCACCGCGGTGCTGGACCGGCTGGAGCGGGCCGGGCACATCCGTCGCGGCCGGGACGCCGCCGACCGGCGCCTGGTCCTGGTGCAGTACCTGCCGGGCGCCGGCCGGATGGCGGCGGAGTGGTTCGCGCCGGTGGCCCGGCGGACCGAGACGGTGCGTGCCGAGTTCACCCCGGCGGAACTCGCCGCGGTGGCGCGCTTCCTCGGCCGGATCACCGGGGAACTGGCCGATCTGCGCCGGGACCGCTGACGGTCGGCCGCCGGTCGCTCAGGGGGCGCCGCGCCCGGGACCTGCTCCGGCACCCGCCCCGTCGTCGCGCGCGGCCTCCTCGGTGATCCGGCGGGCCATCCCGCCGAACACCGCGGCGTGGAAGGGCGCCACCGACCACCAGTAGGCGTGCCCGGCCAGCCCGCGCGGGTGGAACAGCGCCCGCTGCCGGTACCGGGCGCCACCGGCGCCGTCCGGTGCGACGGTCAGCTCCAGCCAGGCCGGACCGGGCAACCGCATCTCGGCGCGCAGCCGCAGCAGCCGACCGGGTACGAGTTCCTCCACCCGCCAGAAGTCGAGCGAGTCGCCGACCCGCAGCCGCGCCGGGTCCCGCCGCCCGCGCCGCAGGCCGACCCCGCCGAGCAGCCGGTCCACCCACCCGCGCACCGCCCAGCCGAGCGGGAAGGAGTACCAGCCGTTGTCGCCGCCGATCGCCTCCACCACCCGCCACAGCGCGGCCGGGTCGACGTCCACCCGGAGCTCCCTGACGTCCTGGTAGAGGCTGCCGCCGGCCCAGTCCGGGTCGGTGGGCAGCGGGTCGCTGGGGGTGCCGGGCAGCGAGGCGGAGGACCACCGGGTGGCGACCTCCGCGTCCCTGATCCGCCGCAGCGCCAGCCGGACGGCCTCGTCGAAGCCGACGGCGCCGCCCGGCGGCTCGGGCAGCAGGCGGTCGAGGTCGTGCTCGGTGCGGACCACCTCGTACCGCAACGACTCCACCAGCGGCCGGGCGATCGACCCGGGCACCGGCGTGACCAGGCCGACCCAGAGGCTGGAGAGCCGGGGGGTGAGGACCGGTACGGCGAGGATCACCCGGCGCGGCAGTCCGGCCACCGCCGCGTACCGCTCCATCATCCGGCGGTAGGTCAGCACCTCGGGGCCGCCGATGTCGAAGGCGCGGTCGAGCTCCGGCGGCAGCGTCGCGGCCCCGACCAGCAGCCGCAGGACGTCGCGGACGGCGATCGGCTGGATCCGGGTGTCCACCCAGCGCGGGGTCACCATCACCGGGAGCCGTTCGGTGAGGTGGCGCAGCATCTCGAAGGAGGCCGAGCCGGAGCCGATGATCACCGCGGCCCGCAGCTCCGCGGTCGGCACGCCGCTCGCCCGCAGCACCCGGCCGACCTCGACCCGCGAGCGCAGGTGCGGCGAGAGCCGCCCGGCCGGGACTCCGGCGGGGACGAGGCCACCGAGGTAGACGATCCGGCGCACCCCGGCCGAGGCCGCCGCCCGCCCGAAGGCCTCGGCGGCGGCCCGGTCGGTGGCCTCGAAGCCGGGGCCGGTGCCGAGCGAGTGCACCAGGTAGTAGGCGACGTCGACGTCGGTGAAGGCGTCGGGGAGGCTCTCGGGGCGGGTGACGTCCCCGGTGACCACCTCGACCCGGCTCCGCCAGGGGTGGTCCCGCAGCCGGTCGGGCGCGCGGACCAGGCAGCGCACGCTGTGGCCGGCGTCGAGCAGGACCGGTACCAGTCGTCCGCCGATGTAGCCGGTGGCGCCGGTGACCAGGCAGCGCAGCGGTCCGCCGGGGGGACGGTCTCCGTTCCGGGCGTCGTGCCGGTCGTCGGAGCTGGAGGGTTCGGTCACGGTGCCTCCCCGGGGGCGGTGGTGGGCGGTCGCCCGTCGGCGGTCCGGCCGGAAGGCGTACCCGCGCCGCCGGGGTCCCGAGCACCCCCGTTCGGCCGGTCCGGCCCGTTCGGCCCACCGGGACGGTCGCGGGCGCCGGGCCGGGCACCGGGCAGTGCGGTGCCGGGGCCGGTAAACGCGGTGTTCGGGGCCAGAGGCCGTTGGTCCCCGCGATTCAGCCCCTTGGCCCCTGGCGGATCGGCCGGTCGGGGGAGATGCTCCTCGTACAGCCGACCGGACGACAGAAGGTCCGGCCGGACGGTGCTCGCGGACGAGGTGAACCGGCGTGCGGCATGCCAGCGTCGAATCAGTGATGACCAGCCCCGTGGTCCGGGTGATGCCCGAGACCGGATTCCGGGAGATCGTCGCGCTACTGGCCGAGTACGACATCACCGGTGTGCCGGTGGTGGACGACGACGGCCGGCCGCTCGGGATCGTCTCGGAGGCGGACCTGCTGCTCACCCTGGCGGCCCAGGAGGACCAGGGCAGTCTGATGCCACCGCCCGGCGCCGCCAGGCCCGGTCCGGACGGCAGTGTCACCGCCGCCGATCTGATGAGCGGACCGGTGGTCTGCATCACCCCGTCGACCAGTGTTGTCGCGGCGGCCCGGTTGATGGGCCGGCACGGTGTGAAGCGGCTGCCGGTGCTGGACGAGGACGGCCGGGTCTTCGCCATGGTCAGCCGGGGCGACCTGCTCCGGGTGTTCCTCCGCGAGGACCGGGTGATCCGCCGGGAGATCGTCGAGGAGGTGCTCGGCCGGGTCGAGGGCGTGAGCCCGGCCCTGGTCGGGGTGGAGGTCGAGCAGGGCCGGGTGGTGCTCAGTGGCACGGTGCCGGAGCCGCACCTGGTGCCGATCGTGCTGAACCTCTGCCGCTCGGTGGACGGCGTGGTGTCGGTGACCGACCGGCTGAGCGCCGACAGCTTCGGCGGCCTGGGCCCGGAGGACGACTCCCCGGGCGGTGCGGACGGGGGCTCGGGCTCGGGCGGGGCAGCCGGAGGCTCCGGGGCGGGCGGCGAGGGCCCGGGGGCGGGCACCGGAGGACGCGGGGCGGACGGCCGGGCCGGGGGCGCGCGTGGCGGCAGTGCGCGCGGGAGCGACGCGCCTGCGCCGGTCCGCTGACCCAGTACGCCCGCGCCCGCCGCCCATCGCCACCCCGTTCGATCGGCGGTCGGCTGGATCCGGAGCGTCCGCTTCGAATATTGCGCTGCGTACTGGGCATATCACCCTGCGTGTGCGGCGGTAGCGGGCCGCCGCGCCGCCGGTGACCTGGGGAGGCAGCCGTGGCCGTCGTGTTCGACGCGGACTTCACATCGACCAGCCAGTGGATCGCGGGGCGCAGCAGCGCCTATCCCCGGATGGGGCCGACCAACCGGGGTGACCACAAACTCGACTTCCTCAGCCGTGCCTACTGCCCCGGCGGGGTCTTCACCGCCGTCCGGCGCCACGGCGGCGACCTCTGGACGTGCAATCTGCTGACCACCGAGGGCAGTCCCGAGGGCTTCCAGGTCCGCACCGGGGACGTGCTGAGCGCGCGCGTCACCCTGCCCAGCCAGCTCGGCGCCTGGCCAGCCATCTGGACCTGGCGGGACGGTGGCAACGAGATCGACGTCTTCGAGTACCACCCCGACAACCCGGACCTGCTGGAGATCTCCAACCACGTCGGGGGCGGCTACCGCTACTGGCACGGGGCCGAGGCTGGCATAGCCCCCGGCGCGACCTTCGACCTGCGGACGGTCTTCGGGGCCCACTCGGTGGACTGGTTCGTCGACGGCACCCTGATCCACGCCGACCGGCGCGGTGTGGGCGCCGACTGGCACGCCTACCTGATCGTCAACCTGTCCGTCGCGGACGGTGCCTACCACGACCGGCCGCCGGTCTTCGGGACCGACCTGCTCAGCTGGATCTGCCACAGTCTGCGGATCGAACGGGGCGGGCCGGTCGCGAAGGGCGGTGGGTGACCGGTCGGGCGGCCGGAGCGGGTCGGGGCCGCCCCGTGGGCGGCGCGTCGCGGATCGTGCGCGGGCATCGGGCCCCGGAACGGCGTTGAGGCGACGGTGACCGCGGCCAGGCCAGGCCAGGCCGGGCCGGGCCGGGCCGGGCCGGGGCGCGGGTCCCGGCCGGCTACGGCGGGAACATCGCCGTCACCAGGCCGCGCGGTCCGGAGCGCTGGAACCAGACCGTGCGGCGGTGCGGGCCGATGTACGCGGGGTGGGTCACGTAGAGGTCGTCGCGCGGCGCGGTCTCGTTCCCGGGTGCGAGGGCCGCGTCCACCGCGTCGGTGGCGATGGCGCGGAGCAGGGCCTGCGCCGTGGCCGCCGCGGCGTCGGGGGAGATGGCCAGTGCGGTGAGCTCGTACCAGAGCGCCGTCGAGACGTAGCCGATGGTGGAGTGGCCCAGTGCCGGGTGCGGGCGGTGGTCCGCGTAGCGGAGCAGCACCCCGGCCGCGACGAGGCGCTCGCGGTCGTCGGCCGGCGGGTGGTGGTTCATGGGGCGAACGCTACCCGGCCGGGTGGGCGGCGGTCCGGGGCCGAGGGCATTCCCGGTCCGGTGGCCTCCCGGGGGCGTATGCTCGGCGGCCCTCCGGCGCCCTCCGGCTTGCGGCCCGCCCGGCGAGGGCCCTCTCCACGCTCTCCTCACGCCGCTCCGACGGACGGGAGCGCACGATGGTGGTGAGGCGCCGAGCGCCCCGGGGCGGGTCGTCGGTCGTGGCGGCCGCTCATGGACCGGGGTGGTGAGGAGGTCGTGATGAGGCACTGGAACGGCCACGACTACGGCCATGGTGTCGGGCCCTGGGGTCTGGGCCTGTTCGCGCTGGGACTGCTGCTGGTCGTGGTGGCGTTGGTGGTCGTCGCGGTGCTGCTGGCCCGGAGGTCGAGGGTCGCCGGTCCACCACCGCCGAAGGGTGTGTGGGGCGGGGCTCCGAACGGCCCGGGTGGCCCGGCGGGCGGAGTTCCGCCGGCCTGGCCGGCGGCCGAGCAGGTTCTGGCGGAGCGATTCGCGCGCGGCGAGATCGACGCGGAGGAGTACCGGCACCGCCTGGACGTCCTGCGGGGTGCGGCTGGGCCGCCGGAGGCCGGTCCACCGGCCCCGCCGCCGTCCGGTCCACCGCCCCCGGCCCCGCCCCCGTTCCCGCCGCCGTCCGGCCGGTCGACCGGTCCGGCGGTGCCGCAGTCCGGTCCGCCGGATCCGCCCCCGCCGCCGCCCGCCGGATCCGGCTGACGCGACGGATCCCCGCCGCGCGGTCGCGCGACGGGGATCCGTCGGTGGTCGGGGCCGGTGCCGGCTCCGCCGGTGACTACTCGACGACGAGCTCGACCGGGATGTTGCCGCGGGTGGCGCGGGAGTACGGGCACACCTCGTGGGCCTTCTTCACCAGCAGCTGGCCGGTCTCGCCCGCGAGCGCCTCGGGCAGCTCGACCCGCAGCACCACCGCGAGGCCGAAGCCCTCGGCGTCCTTGCCGATGGACACCTCGGCGGTCACCGAGATCTCGCCGGTGTCCACCTTCGCCTGTCGGCCGACGAGGCCCAGGGCGCTGGCGAAGCAGGCGGCGTAGCCGGCGGCGAACAGCTGCTCGGGGTTCGTGCCCTGACCGCTGCCGCCGAGGCCGGGCGGCATCGCCAGCGCGAGGTCCAGCTGACCGTCGGAGCTGACGGTGCGGCCCTCCCGGCCGTTGGCGGTGGCGACTGCGGTGTAGAGCGCGTCCATGGTCCGTTCCCTTCCGTCCTGCGTACGAAGTGGTGGTCCGGCGGCCCGTTCGGACCGCCTCCCGAGAGCAAGTAGAGCACACCATTCAATTGTGCACAACTAAATGGTGTGCATGTCGTCGCTACCATGGACCCATGACCGTGCTGCCCGACCTTCCCGACGATGCCGACCTGCTCCTCCTGGACCGACAGATCTGCTTCTCGCTGAACGCGGCCTCCCGCGCCTTCGGCGGTGTCTACCGGGTGTTGCTCAAGGATCTTGGCCTGACTTATCCGCAGTACCTGGTGATGCTCGTGCTCTGGGAACACGGCGAACTGCCGGTGAAACGGATCGGCGAACACCTCCGACTCGACTCGGGGACCTTGTCCCCGTTGCTCAAGCGGCTGGAGGCGGCCGGACTGGTGCATCGGAAGCGCAGCCCGGAGGACGAGCGCTCGGTCACCGTCAGCCTCACCGGAGAGGGTTCCGCGATGCGCGAGCGGGCCGGACAGGTGCCGCGCCGACTGCTGGTCGCGACCGGGCTCCCGGTCGAACAGCTGGCCACCCTGCGGGTGCTGCTGGACCAGGTGACGGAGGCCCTCGACACCGCCGTTCCGGGCCTCGCCGCCGAGGGCTGACGCCCGCCGCGGCACTCCCTTCCCCGCTCCCCGGCCGGGCACCGCGCAGCGCGGTGCCCGGCCGGAGGCATGTGCTCACCGGGGCCGGACCGGTTCGGACCGGTTCGGACCGGTTCGGTCGGGTCGTGCCGGTTCGGTCGTGGCGGGTCGTGTCGGGCCCGGCTCGGTCAGGTGCGGGCGGGCCCTTCGAACCGGGTCAGCCGGCGGTGCGCTGGTGCAGGCAGAGGATGTTTCCCTCGCAGTCCTTGAACCAGGCAGCACGCATGCCCTCGTCCTCGACGACACCGTCGACCGTCTTCAGGCCGGGCATGTCGTAGTCCTCGAACACGACGCCCTTGCCGCGCAGCCCGGCCATCTCCGCGTCCAGGTCGGACACCTCGAAACTGGCCAGGGTGTGGGCGGCCTGGCCGCCGCTGGGTGTCTCGTAGATGCCGAACTCGGTGCCGCCGCACACGAAAGTCAGCTCGCCGTGCGGACCGGCGTCCTTGAGCTCGAGGCCGAGGGTGTCGGTGTAGTAAGCCTTCGCCCGGGCCACGTCGGCGGCGGGAATCATCGCCACCAAGGGTGCGTCTCCAAGCATGCTGATCGCCTCCTCCTCCCTCCAGCGTAGGTACGTGTACCGGGCCCCGGCCAGGCCGGAGCGCGGTCGGGGAGGAGGTACCCCGCAGCGTGCCGGCGGCGTCACCGGGAGTGGGGGATCCGCTCCAGCACACCGCCCGCGAAGACGTCGTACAGCGGCAGCGTCTCCAGGTGCACATAGCCGATGTGGCAGTCGCAGACCGGCAGCGGGCAGGCCCGCGGGCCGAGCCGGGCCCGGTACGAGCCGTCGTAGAGGTTGCCCAGTTCCTCGGGCACGAAGTGACAGCGGCGGACGGTGCCGTCGCCGTCCACCGAGACCACGGACTCGCCGGTGCGGCAGGCCCGGCCGGCGCTGGGGTGGGCGTGCCGGCTGTACCCGAAGTGCGGATCGAGGGCGGTCCAGTCGGCCGCCTCGGCGTCGGTGTAGCTCCGGCCCTCGGCGGCGTTGATCCACAGGTAGACCGCCGGGGACAGCTCGGCGCGCAGCCTCCGGGCCGCCGCGAGGTGCTCCGGCTGCCCCACCACGCCGACGCTGTACCGCACGCCGAGGGCGTCCAGCTCGCGGCACTTGGCGAGGAAGCGCCCGTGCTCGACCTGCCCGGGATGGTAGGTGACCCAGAGCGCGAGGGTGTCGAGGTCCGCCTCGGCCAGCCACGCGGTGCGGCAGCTGAGGTTGCTCTGGATCGCGACCCGCCGCACGTGCGGCAGTCGGCTCAGCTCGACCATGGCCCGCCGGTACCAGGAGCGCACCAGCCCCTCGCCCCAGGGGGTGAACAGCACCGAGAGGGTGTCCCCGGACCCGCCGCGTCCGGCCACCCAGCCGGTGAACCGCTCCAACGCGGCCCGGTCGGAGCGGAGTTGTTCGGGTGTGTCGCGGCGCTTGGCGAACGGGCAGTAGGGGCAGTCGTAGTCGCAGGAGGCCAGCGGACCCCGGTAGAGCAGACTGAGGTCGAGCGGGCCGGACGGCGTGGACGGGGTGGGCGCCGGTCCCGCCGGGGCGGGCCCGGGCGTGGGTCCGGGGGCGGGCATGCCGAGGAAGGTCATTTCGCCTCGTACTCCGCCATCAGCGCGCGGACCTCGGGGGAGAACAGCATCGGGCCGACCGCGTCCGAGTGCGCCAGACCTTCCGGGGAGAGCCGGAGCCGCGCGGCGGGACCGGCTGTGCCGCCAGCGGTGGGGGTGTCCTCAGCCAGCCAGCCGCGCGCGGCGACGGCCGCGAACTCGGCCGGGAAGTCCTCGGCCGGGGTACTGCCGAAGCGGTCCCGGTAGTCGGCGAGCACCAGGCCCTCCGCCTGGAGCAGCGACTGCACGAGATGCCGGCGCCGCGCTTCCGGCGGCGTCATCGCCCGGCCGACCACCGCGCGGTCGAACGCCGGGGTCGCCACGTAGTCGTCGATGATGCGGCGCACCTCCGTCGCGTCCACCGCGTAGTCGAAGGAGTAGTGCAGACGGGAGGTGTAGGAGCGGGCGCCGCACCCCAGGCCGACCATGCCGTCCGTCTGGCAGGCGTACTCGCTCACCCCGGCCTGCGGCGCGGCCGCCCGGCGGAACATCCGCATCGACACCTGCTCGTAGCCGTGGGCGAGCAGGTGGTCGCGGCCGGCCCGGTACAGCGCGAGCCGCCGGGTGTCCCACTGGGCGGGGGACTCCGCCTCCCCGCGCCGGGCCAGCCCGGTCAACGGTCGGACGTACAGCGGGTACAGGTACAGCTCCTCGGGCCGCCAGGCGAGCGCGGCGTCCAGCGACCGGAGCCAGCTCGCCTCCGTCTGGCCGTCGATGCCGTAGATGAGGTCGATGTTGAGCACCGGGAACCCGGCGTCGCGGATCCGGCCCAGCGCGGCCTCGACCTCGGCGCGCTTCTGCGGCCGGACGGCCGAGCGGGCCTCGGCGTCGACGAAGGACTGCACCCCCAGGCTCAGCCGTGTGGTGCCGCGCCCGGCCAGGACGGCGAGGCGGTCGGCGGTGGCCGTGGCGGGCGAGGCCTCGACCGAGAGCGGGATCGCTCGCAGGTCGGCCCCCATCCGGTGCTCGGCGATGTCGCAGAGCCGCTCCAGCTCGGCGGCGCTCAGATACGTCGGGGTGCCGCCGCCGAACGCGGCCAGCGCGAACCCGGCCCCCTCGTCCAGTGCCGCGCGGACGGCGCCCGCCTGCCGCTCGAGCGCGTCCAGGTAGGCGGTGGTGAGTCCGTCCGGGCCGCCGATCCGGGTGAACAGGTTGCAGAAGCCGCAGCGCACCTCGCAGAACGGGATGTGCAGGTAGAGCGAGAGCGCGTGCTGCGGCTCGCCCGTCCACAGCTCGCGCAGCGGCGGCCGGTCGGGCAGCTCGCGGTACGCCGTCTTGTGCGGGTAGGCGTACACGTACGACTGGTACGGGGAGGAGCCCGCGGACCCGTCGGGGAGGACGGCCGGCGCGGCGGGGGCGGTGGTCATGCGGGCTCCTCGGCGGTCGGGGCGGGTACGGCCGGTACGGCCGGTGCGATCGGGGTGGCCGTGGACGGGGTGGCCGGCGCGGTCGAGGCGGGCAGGGTGAAGTGCGCGTACGGCACCGTCCAGACCACCTCGTGGCCGATCCGGTGGCCGGTGTAGCCGTCCTCCCCGTAGGCCGTGCCGTGGTCCGAGCAGACGATCGCGAAGCACGGCCGCCGTGCGCTCATCGCCGCGAACAGCCGGCCGATGTGGGCGTCCACGTACTCCAGCGCCGCGGCGTGGCTCTCCCTGCTGTCGCCGTGCTCGCGGGTCGCGCCGGGCAGGTGGAACCAGTTCGGCTGGTGCAGGGCCGGGACATTGACGAACAGGAACAGCGGCTGCCCGTCGGGCTGCTCGGCCACCACCTGCTCGGCCCGGTCCACCTGTGCCTCGAAGGACGTCGGCGAGGGGACGCCCATCTCCGGCGCCCAGTGGCTCTCCTGGAACAGGCCCGGCAGTACCGAGCCCAGCGGGCCCTGCTTGTTGAAGAAGCCGACACCGCCGATGCAGACCGTGCGGTAGCCGGTGGCGGCGAGCGCGCCCGGCAGGTCGGGGGCGTCGAACACCCAGGTGCGGGGCGCGGTGCTCTCCGAACCGGCGAACCGGGCGGCGAACAGCCGCGGGTGCGGCCCGCCGGGCGCGGCCGGGGTCGGCAGGAAGCCGGCCAGGATCGCCTGGTGGGCGGCGTAGGTGAAGCTGCCGGGGGAGTGCCGCCGCTCCCAGCGCCCGCCGGGGAGGCGGGCGGCCAGGTTGGGGATCCGCCCGGCGGCGGCCAGCTCCTCGGCGACGTCGAAGCGCAGGGTGTCCAGGGTGACCAGCAACAGGTCGTGGCTGCCGACCACGGCGTTCATGTCGGGATCGGCGGACACCGGGGAGGCGTCCGTGAGCGTGGTCGGGTCGGCGGTGGTGCGGTGGTTCATCAGGGCTGTTCCGTACGTGGGTCGGTCGGGTGCGTCGGGTGCGTCGGGGGTTCCGGGTGGGTCGGGAGCGTCGAGCGCCGGGCCGGGCCCGGCGCACCGGCCGGGGCGGACGCCGCGGACGCCGCGGCCGGTGCTGCCGTCGCGGTCGGGGCGGTCGGGGCGGCGCCGAGCGCGGCGAGCTGCGCGGCGTAGGTGTCGAGACCCTCGGCCGGCCCGCCCGGCAGGCCGGTGAGCCGGGGCAGCAGGTCCCCGAAGGCGTTGACCTCGCCGACGACGGTGCGTCGCCAGGCGGCGGTCGGCAGGACGTCGACGCCGACCGTCAGCGAGCCCGGGAAGCAGGCGGCCGCCCGCTCGGCCGTCGCCAGGAGGTCCGGCCAGGCCGGTCCGGCGGCCTCCCGGGCCAGCTCCAGACTGCCCCGGGAACCACCGAGATGGAGGTTGGTCATCGGCCGGTCGCTGGTGCGGACCACCGCATGGGTCGCCCGTCCGGCGACGACCACGACCCGGAGGTCCGCCGAGCGGCCCGACTGGGAGGCCTTCGGCACCCACTGCTCGACGTGCAGGCCGTCCGGGGCGAGCCGGTCGACCAGCTCCGCCACCTGCCGTTCCTCCTGGTAGCGGCGGACCCGAAGAGAGTTGTGCATCCGGCCGTCCGCCAGCTCCACCGAGGTGGTGGCCCGCAGCTGGCCGCGCGGCCCGAACTCCAGCGCCACCACGCCCGAGGCCGAGGAGCCGTGCGACGGTTTGACGAAGACCCGGCGCAGCCCGGCCGCGTCCAACCGCGCCTTGAGGTCCTCCCAGCCGGCGACGGCGCCGCCCGCCAGGGCGCGCGGCACCGGGACGCCGGCCGCGGACAGCAGGGCGTGCGTCCGCCGCTTGTCGAACATCACGGCGATCTCCTCCGGATCACCGAGCAGCGTGACCCCCGGGGCCGCGGCCAGCGTGCGCAGTGCGGCCGTCACCCCGGCGTACCAGGCGGCGCCGCCCTCGACCCGGGTCGCCGCGTAGTCCGCGCCCAGCACCGGGCCGCGCAGCAGCGCGTCCACCGCTTCGTCCTCGCCCGGGGACTCGATCCGCAGCACGGCGCCCGGGGGCAGCCGATGGGTGCCGCGGAGCAGATCGATCCAGGGCAGGACGGCGGGCTCGGGCAGCCCGGCGGCCCGGGCGGCCGCGGCGAACAGCGTCACCCGGCGGTGACCGGGGTTGCCGAGCACCGTCAGCCGCCCGTCCGGCGGGAGCCGGTGGTCCGCCCGGGCCGGAGTCGGGCCGGTGGCCCGCGGGGTCGTCAGCATCGGCCCGCGCCTACTCGGAGACCTCGACGTAGCGCCACTCGTCCTCGTCCTCCTCCTCGGCGTCGGAGAGGTCGACGTCCACGCCCGGCAGGGCCGCCCGGACCCGCTCCTGCATGGCCTCGGTGAGGTAGTGGTGGTGCAGGTCGAGGCTCTTGAGGTGGGTGAGCGGCTGGCCGTCCAGCAGCGCGGCGGCGCCCTCGTCGCTCAGCACGCCCATCGACAGGCTCAGCGTGCTGAGCTGCGCCACCAAGGGGGCGTGCGCGACGGCGGCGGCGATCTCGTCCTGGAACTCGCTGTTCTGCAGGCCGAGGTGGCGCAGCGCCGGCAGCCGGGTGCCGGTCAGCAGCGGTGCGACGTCGTCGGCCGTCGCGTCCCCGCCGTACTCGTCGACGCCGAGCCACAGCTCCAGGCTCTCCAGGGCCGGCAGCTCGCTCGAGGCGACCGCCCGGACCACCCGGGCCGGCAGGCCGCCGCTCTCCAGCCGCAGATGGGTCAGCCGCTCGTGCCGGAAGGGTTCGAGCCGCAGGCCGTTGCCGCCGCGCACCACGAGGTCGGTCAGCCGGGGGAAGGCCCGCAGGACCGGGGTGACGTCGGACATCTCCAGCCAGGAGATCTCGCAGTCCTCGGACGAGACGTCGCCGACGAACAGGCCCTCCAGGGCGGGGAACCGGCCGGCGTCCGCGACGATCCTGCCGAGCGCCTCGGACACCGGGGTGTAGTCCTGGATCCACCACGGGCCGAGCAGCAGTCCGCGGACGGTGGCCGGGTCCACCGTCTCCAGGAAGGCGGACCACAGGGCGTCGAAACCGCCCTCCGAGCCGTACGCCACCGCGAGCCGCCAGGCGACGGTGCCCGGCTCCGGGAGCTCGATCCGGTCACCCCGGCCGGGTCGGCGGGGCCTGTCGACCGAGAAGTCGACGACCGGCAGGTGGAGGAAGCGGTCGGTGGTGCTGGTGATGATCACAGGTGCCCCCTGGGCGGCGATGTCGGCGACTTCGGCGAGTGCGGCGAGTGCGGGAACGGTCGGACGGCGGGCGGACGGTGGGCGGGGCCGCCGCCGGACGGCGTGCCCCGGGCGGGCGGACTACTCGGCCACCGCCACGTACTGCCACCGGTCGTCGGGCTTGCCGGCCTCGGAGAGGTCGAGCTCGACCCCGGCCAGGGCCTCGCGCAGCCGCTGCTGCATGCCCTGGCTGAGGTAGTGGTGGTGCAGGTCGAGGCGCTTGAGGTGGGTGAGTGGCTGGCCGTCCAGCAGCGCCGCCGCACCCTCGTCGGTGAACGCGCCCATCGACAGGTTCAGCGACTCCAACCGGGCCACCACGGGGGCGTGGGCGACGGCGGCGGCGATCTCGTCCTGGAACACGCTGTTCTGCAGGCCGAGGTGGCGCAGCGCGGGGAACCGGCCGCCGTCCAGGAACGGCTCCAGGTCGGCCGTTCGGGTGGTGCCGCCGTAGGCGTCCACACCGAGCCAGAACTCCAGCCGCTCCAGCGCGGGCAGCTCGCTCGCCGCGACCGCCCGCGGCACCTCCCCGGTGAGGCCCCCGGACTCGAAGCGCAACGCCCGCAGGTGCTCGTGCCGCAGCGGCTGGAGCGCCATTCCCTCGCCCTCCGCGTACTCGCCGGAGGCGCCGCGCACCACCAGCTCCGTGAGCAGCGGGAAGGTCGTCAGCACCGGTGTCACGTCGACCATCTGGATCCAGGAGATCTCGTTCTCCTCGTACGTGATGTCGCCGATGAACAGGCCGCGCAGCGCGGGCAGCCGGTCGGCCGCCTCCAGGAGGGCGGCCATCGGTCCGGCGAAGCTCAGCGGTCCGTCGTGCGACCACTCGCCGACCACCACGGCCGTGACCGAGGCGGTGTCCACCCGGTCGAGGAACTGTCCCCACCGGGTGGGCCAGTCCTGCTCGGAGTCGAAGTCGATGCCGATCTTCCAGGCGACCGCTCCCGGCTCCGGCAGCTCGCTGCCCGCGTCGACGGCCGGGACGAAGTCGAAGACCGGCAGGCCGTGGAAGTCCTCGATGTGGTTGTTGACCGTCATGCGCTGCTCCTGGTGCGTCGGTGCGGGCCGAACAACTGTCTACCAGCCGGGACCGACAGTCCCCCGCCCGGGGCGTCTCCGGGCGGACGTCCGACCGCCGTCGGGTCCTTCCCGGACCTCCGTCGGACCGGGGGCGGCCGGTGGGCGGTGCGCGATCGACTGTCACCGCATCTCTCCAGAAGCCTCACAGGCAGGCATGGCACCCCCGTGGTCGGGCTGCCTAGGCTCCGCATGTGCACGACGAACGTGCGCGGCCGGCGGCGAAGGACGGCGCCCGGTGTGAGCCTGCCGTCCGGCGGCACGGGGAAGATCCTATGAACTACTGCGCGCCCTGCCGCCGTCATCTGAACGGCGCTCTGGCCTGCCCCGGCTGCGGGGCGCCCGCGACCGGCCCGGACCACCCGTCACCGCCCGGCCCCCGGGCCGGGGCGGCCGCGGGTCCGCTGCCGGAGCCCGCGGGCGCGGCGGGCCCGGCGGTGCCCGCCGACGGCCCGGTCGCCGCCCGGCCGGGCGAGCGGCGGACGGCGCGGCGGACGCGACGGGTACGACGGCGACCGGGGCGGATCGTGGTGTCCGTGCTCGGTGCGGCGGTGCTGGGGCTCGGGGCGGCGACGCTGGTGGCGAACGGCTCCGAAGGCGTACCGGCCGAGGCGGCGGCCCCGGCCGGCACCGGGACGCCGGGCGGCGGTTCGGCCCCGGCGCCGACGCTGTCCACGGCGCCGCCGGTGCCGGCTCCGGCCGCGGACCCGTCGGCCCCCCGGCCCGCCGCGAGCAGGACGGCGTCCGCGCCCGCCTCCGGCTCGCCGTCGGCGTCCGGCTCCGCCGCCGCGTCGCCCTCGGTGGGCAAGGGCGGTGGGGCCGGCACGTCCGCCGCCGGGGCCGCGCCGGACCAGGGAGCGCCCGATCCTGCGCCGCCCGTTCCGGCCGCGCCGAGCAGCGCCCCGCCGACGGCACCGCCCCCGGCTTCGGGCCCGCCCCCGTCGGCCGGCGGCTCGCCCTCGGGCGCGGGTACGGCTACCGCGACCGGCACCGGTACCCCCGCACCGTCCGGCACGCCCTCCCCGCGGCCGACGGCCACCTGCACACCGTTCCTCTTCTGGTGCACCTGAGGCCGCCGGAGCGCTGCCGCGCCGGGCGGGGCCGGCGGCATGACGTTGATCCAGTGAGGTGACCACTCGGTGGGAGGGCCGGCCGAGGTCCACGACCGGCCGGCAGGGTGACGGACACCCCGTGTCGGTGCCTGTGCCGGCCGGCCCGGCGGGCCTTGTGGAACACCCGTCCCCGCAGCCCGGTGTTCACCGGGGTCGCCCGGGCGTCGGCGCCGTTGTCGTACCCCTGTCCTATGGTCCGTGGTGTGGGAATCCGATGCGTCGTCGATTCGGTGAGGGAGAGCTGATGTTCCGTCAGGGTGACGTGCTGCTGGTGCCGGTGGAGAAGGAGGCCGTCCCGGCCCGGGTGGCCTCGCTGGCCGGGCAGCCCAGGGACGCGCGGGGCCGGCTGGTGCTGGCGCTGGGCGAGGTGACCGGGCACGCGCACGCTGTGGTGGGGCCGGGGGAGCTGCGTCGCGAGGCCGGTCCGTTCGGGGCGGCCTGGCTGCACCTGCCGGAGGGCGGCCGGGTGGTGCACGAGGAGCACGCGGCGATACCGCTGCCCAAGGGCTGGTTCCGGGTGGTGCGTCAGCGCGAGTACGCGCCGGGTGCGGTGCGGATCGTCGCCGACTGACGGCGGCCGTGCGCCGGGCGGCGCACGAGGTGGGGAAGCACGACGAGGCGGGGCGGGCGCACGGCGTCCGCGCTACGGCCGGGCGGGGTGTCCGGACGGGAACGGAGAGGGTGATGGGGATGGGGATGGGGACCGGACAGGCGGCACCGGAGGCGACGGCGACCGTGGTGACAGTCGAGGTGACGGCCGAGGTGACGGCCCGTTGGCGGGCGGTCGCCGCAGCCACCGGCCCGGCCGACCGGGCCGGCGTCGAGCGGGCGGTGCGGGCCGCCTACCGGGCCGCGGGCCTGGCCGAACCGGCCGACATCAGGTGGTTCGGCTCGCCGCTGGCGGCGGCGGAGGCGGCCCTGGAGCTGCGCGCTGCCGGAGCCTCGACCGTCCGGGAGGCGGTCCGGACCCTGCCGTGGGACGCGGTACGCCGACAGGCGGTCGAGCGGACCGGCGCGGTCGGCTGGCCCCCGCTCTGGGCGCTGACCGGCGGCGAGCTCGGCCCGGTGACCAATGCGCTCGCGGACCGGATCCGCGCCGCCCTGCTCGACCGGCTCGCGCCCGACCCGGCGGTCGGGGACGTTCCGCCGGGCGATGCCGGGGTGGCCCGCGAGCGCCGCACCGTCGCCAGGCTCGCGCTGCTCGACGCCGTCCGGGGGCAGCACGACGCGCCCTGGTTCGCCGCCTTCGAGGCCGCCGGGGTGCTGGGTGCGGTGCCGGACGGCGCGCCGGGCGCGGTGGGTGCCGCCGGCGAGGGGATCGCCGCGCTGGCCGAGGTGGCGCGGACCACCGGCTGGTGGTGGCCCTACGCGGACACGGTGCTGATCAGCGAGCGCCCGACCGCCCTGCACCGCGACGAGGCCGGCCGTCTGGACCGCGCCGACGGACCGGCCCTCGAGTACTCCGACGGCTTCGCCCTGCACGCCTGGCGGGGCATGCCCGTGCCCGCCGAGTTCCTGGCCGGGCTCGGCACCGTCACCGCCGAGCGGATCCGCACCGAGGAGAACGCCGAGCTGCGCCGAGTGCTGCTGGAGCACTACGGCTACGAGCGCTATCTCGCGGACTCCGGCGCCGAGCCGGTGCACCGGGACGCGACCGGTGTGCTCTGGCGAATCCAACTGCCGGACGACGAGCCGGTGGTGATGGTCGAGGTGGTCAACTCGACCGCCGAGCCGGACGGCACCTTCCGCACCTACTGGCTGCGGGTGCCGCCGGACACCCGTACCGCCCGGGCCGGCGTGGCCTGGACCTTCGGCACGACCGAGGCGGAGTACCACCCGCAGCGGGAGACCTGAGCACGGGAGCCGAGTGCGAGGACCGAGTACAGGAGCCGGGCGCCGGGCGCCTCACCGGCGGGGAGAGGCGTCACCGCAGCGGGGAGACACGGCACCGCCCGCGCCGGGGACTGGCGCGGGCGGTGCGGTTCCGTTGTGGAACCGGGGGACAGAAGAGTCGGGGTCAGTGGACGTCGATGCCGTCGAAGGAGCCGATGACGGCGTCACCGCCGACGTTGGTGATCTCGCCGCCGGCGAGCTGGTTGCCGGTGCCGATCACCGTGATGGTGGTGGTGTGCACGGTCACCTCGTCGTCGGCGAAGGCCTGGGTGGGGACGGAAATGGCGCCGATGGCGGCGATGAGGACGGCGAAGGTACGGACGGTCCGGTACATGATGAAAATCCCTTCGTGGGCAAACAGTGCTTCGAACCCTAGGGAGCGGTCCGGTGCGAAAGGGGGGAATGTCACCTGAACGGGGGGACTTTCGTGTCGCCGGGGCGGTTTCGTCGTGGGGCGCGGCGGCCTTCGCCGGTTCGTGCCTGGGTAGGCTTCGCGCCCTGATCTCTGATCACGAACCGCCGAGACGATCACGGGGAGAGACCGGCGCATGAACACACCACCGGACCCGCACGGGCCGCACGACCCGCGCCGGCCGCACGGGGCGTCGCCCGCCGACGGACCGCCGGTCCTGATCGGCGCCCTCGTGCCGCTGACCCGCCCCGGCTGGGTCGCGGCGGGCCGGCACCTGCTCGCCGGTCTCGATCTGGCCGCGCGCGAGGTCAACGAGGCCGGGGGGATCGCCGGACGGCCCGTCGAGCTCGTGGTCCGCGACACCGCCGCCGATCCCGCCCGGGCCGTCGCGGCCGTCGACGAACTGGCCGGTCTGGGGGTGGCCGCGCTGGCCGGCGAGTACCACAGCGTGGTCGCCCGCGCCGCAGCCGCCCGGGCCGAGGCCCTCGGCCTGCCCTTCCTGTGCTCCTCGGCGGTGCTCGACGCGCTCACCGAGGAGCCGTCGGAACTGGTCGCCCGCATTGCCCCGGCCCAGTCGCACGGGTGGCGCGTCTACGCCGACTTCCTCCTCGGCGCGGGCCACCGCCGGATCGCCGTGGCGGCCGACCCGAGCATCTACTGGGCCTCGGGGACCGGCATCCTCCGGGAGCGGGTCACGGCGCGCGGCGGCACCCTGGTCGAGTTCGACCTGCCCGCCTTCACCCCCGAGGGCCTCTGCGAGGAACTCGCCGCCGATGGCGCGACCGTGCTCCTGCTCCTGGCCGGCCACCCCGACCCGGTGGTCCCGGTCGTCCGGGCCGTCCGCCGGGACGACCGCCTCGCCGGGGTCCTGATCGGCGCTCCGGCCGGGCAGCCGGAACTCGCCGACTGGGCGACGATGCTGGGCGAGGACGGTGTCGGCGTCCCGTTCCTGCGCTACCTGCCCGACCAGCTCGGCCCGCGCGGCGCCCGCGTCGGGGCGGCGTTGCGCGAGCGGCTCGGAGAGGACCCCTCCTTCGTCGCCTTCGAGGGCTACGACACCGTCACCGTCCTCGCCGAGGCGCTGCGCCCGCACGGCGCCGAGCCGGCCGGGAGCGCCGGGGCATGGCCGTCGGTCGAGGTCGAGGGCACCCGGGGGCCGGTCCGGTTCTCCAGGACGCCGGGCATCGGTGTGTGGCAGTGGGCCTGGGCCCCGGTCCAGGTGGCCGACCGCGACCCGGCGCAACCCGGCCGCTTCCGGGTCCTGCACACCGCCTGAGTACACCGCCTGAGTACACCGGTCGGACAGGCCGATCGCGCAGGCCGCCCGCGCGGGCCGGGCGCGCCGGAGGGCCCGCCGGCCCGGGGGCAGCCCGGGGCGGGGCGCGCGCGCGGCCGCGCCCCCGGCGACGGGGCCCGCCGGGGCGGGCCCCCCCCCCCGCCCCGCCCCCCCCCCCGGCCGGGGGCCCCCCCCCCCCCGCCCCGCCCCCCCCCCCCCCCCCCCGGCCGGCCCCCCCCCCCCGGCGCTCAGCCCGCGGCGGGCCGGTAGACCGTCAGCGCCCGCGCGGACTTGGCCAGCCGGAGCGGGCCCTCCGCGGGTACCGACTCGCCGTCGACGGCCATCCGGTGGGCGTCGCCCAGCCTCTCCAGGTCGAGCGCCCGGAGCCGGGCCGCGTGGTACACCCGGGAGCGGGCGAGCGTGCCGGAGAGGAAGGCGGCGGCGAGCCTGGTCCTGGCGAACGGTCGCCCGCCGTCGACCACCCGGACGTCCAGCAGGCCGTCGGCGAGTCCGGTCCGGTGGGTCGGGGCGAAGCCCGGCGGGTCGTAGGCGCCGTTCCCCGCGAACAGCAGCCACAGCTGCCGGTCCCGCCCGCCGGCCCGGACGGTGACCGGTTCACCGTTCACCAGCACCTTCGCGGTGGCCACCGCGAGGGCCGGCCACTTGCCCATCCGGCCCTCCAACGACTCACGCAGCTTGACCAGTTCGGGGTAGACGCCGAGGCTGAAGGTGTTGAGGAAGTAGCGCTGCCCGGTACCGTCGGTGGCCAGCCCGAGGTCCACCCCGCACGCACTGCCGGTGGTCACGGCCGTCGCCGCCGCCTCGAAGTCCTCGATGCCGAGATCCACGGCGAAGTGGTTGAGCGTGCCACCGGGGAACACCGCCAGCGGCAGGTTCCGCTCCACCGCGAGCCCGGCGGCCAGATTGACGCTGCCGTCGCCGCCGCAGACCCCGAGCGCCCCGCCCGCGGCCGAGGCCCGGTCGGCGGCCTCGGCGAGAAGGGCGGGCAGATCGTCCTCCGGCCCGCAGAGGCGGACGTCCGCCCGGGGCAGCAGGTCGCGCAGCACGGTGACCGTTTCCTCGGGGCCGTAGGACGCCAACGCGCCGCTGCCGGAACCCGAGTTGACCACCACCGACAGGCCCTCGCCCTCGGGCAGCGCCGGGGCCGGGCGGCGCGCGGGCCCGGCGGCCGGCCGCAGGTCGGACGAACGGGGCCACCAGCGCAGCGTCAGCGCGGCGACGGCCGAGCCCAGCGCGAAGCCGGCCAGCACATCGCTCGGGTGGTGCGCGCCCGTGTACACCCGGGAGGCGCCCACGGCCAGGGCCACCGGTGCCACGAGGGCTGCCGCCGCCGGAGCCTCGATCGCCACCGCCGTCGCGAAGGCCGCCGCCGAGGCCGAATGCCCCGACGGGAAGGAGGTGGTGATCGGCTGCCGCAGCAGCAGCCGGGCGGCCGGAATGTGGTCGAGCGCGGGCCGCGGGCGCCGGGTGAGCTGCTTGGCGGCCACATTGGCCGTGAACGAGGCGAGCGCCAGCGCGCTGACCCCGCGCAGTGCCGCCCGCCTTCCGCTCCGCCCGCCGACGGCCCCGAGCACGGCGGCCGTGCCGAACCACAGCTTCCCGTGGTCGGCGGCATGGCTTGCCCGGCGCAGCAGTTCGCCGACCCGTGATCCGGCCCCGAAGGGGTGCTCGGACACGGCGATCCGATGGAACAGTGCCTGGTCGATGTCGTCCAGTCGCCTCATCCGACCGAGCCTAGACGCTGGCGGCCTCCGGCGCGCGGCGAGCGGTCGGCGCGGCATCGGCGCCGGGCCGGTGCGGCGTTGACGCAGGTTCGGCCCCCGGCTCCGCCCAGCCCTCCCGGTCCTGCTTGAGTACGGGTACTCAGGCGCCGGCCGGCGCACCCGAGCAGACTGGCGCGGACAGCACCCCGCTCCACCGTCACCGAGGACGCACCCCACGCCATGCTGAGCCGTACCGCCGCCCTCCTGCTGCCCGCTCTCGGCCACCTCCGCATCACCGCCGACCCGCTCTCCTCCGCCGCCGACACCGCGCCCGACGCCCCCGACACCGTGCCCGACGCCCCCGACACCGTGCCCGACGCGCCCGACACCGTCCCCACCGTCGCACCGGGAAGCATCGTCGCGGCCAACCACACCTCGCTCGCCGACCCCGTCGTGGTGCTCGCCGCCCTGCACCGGCTCGGCGCGCGGCCGGTCGTGCTGGCCACCGCCGGCCTGTGGCGGATCCCCCTGCTCGGGACACTGCTGCGCCGCGAGGGGCACATCGCCGTCCACCGGGGTACCGCGCGGGCCGCGGAGTCGCTCGACGCGGCCGCCGAGGCGCTGGCCGCAGGGCGGGTCGTGCTGATCTACGGCGAGGGCGGGCTGCCGCGCCGCCGGGACTCCGGCGAACTGCCGCCCGGCCCCTTCCGCAGCGGTCTGGCCCGCCTCGCGCACGCCACCGGCGCACCCGTGGTCCCGCTCGGCCAGGCGGGCTCCCGCCGGCTCACCTCGGGCGGGACGGCCAAGCAGCTCGCCGGTCTCGCCACGGCCCCGCTCCGCCGCCCCGGCCTGCACGTCCACCTCGGCGCCCCGCTCCACCTGCCCGCCGACACCGCGGAGGCGACCGCCCGCGCCCACCACGCCGTCACCGCCGCCTGGACGGCCGCCAGCCGGCACGCGGCGGCCCGCGCCGCCGGGGGCCGCCGCGCCGCCGCCGGGCACGGTCCGGAAGCGACCCGTCCGTAAACATGTCGACAGCGGTCGCGCGATTGGGAATGCTGTCCCGCGATGACCAGGATCGACGACACGCCTCCCGCCTGGGACGAGCGCACACAGCTGACCACCTTCCTCGACTACGCCCGTGACACGGCCCGCGCCAAGTGCGAGGGCGTCTCGCCGGAGAACGCGCGCAGGGCGCTCCTGCCGGGTTCGCCGCTGATGACCCTGAGCGGGCTGGTGAACCACCTCCGCTGGGTCGAGTACTACTGGTTCCAGGTGGTCTTCCTCGGCGAGGAGGACCAGGGCCCCTGGACGGTGGAGGACCCCGACCGCGAGATGCGGATCGCCGTCGACTTCCCGCTCGAGCAGCTGCTCGACGAGTACGCCGGACAGAGCGCGCGCTACCGCGACCTGGTCGCCGCGAGCGACCTGGCCGACCGGGCGAAGCGGCCGGTCCGCGGCGGCCTGCACGTGGACCTGCGCTGGATCCTCCTCCACCTCACCGAGGAGACTGCCCGCCACAACGGCCACCTCGACATCCTGCGCGAACTGCTCGACGGCACGACCGGCGACTGACCCGCCCGCCCTCGGAAGGTGCCGGGTGATCGGGTGTTGCGGTCCCGCGGACGGGAGCGGATCGCGGCCACGACCGTGCCGAAGGCGGGCGCGCGCCGGCCTGCCCGGCCGTCAGGACGATGGCCGGTGACCGTGCCCGGGCGTCACCGGCCGGATGTCCTGGTGCTCGACCCACCTCGGGATCTGCCGATGCCGTCGTCGGCGTCCGCCGTGGCCGTGACGGTGGCGAAGACCTTCTCCCGCGTGCCGGTCGACCGCCCGGCGCAGCAGCCGCTCGTGCGCGGTCCGGAACGGGCCCGCCGGCGAGGCAGCGGGCTGCTTCGGTCCCGATGACCACCTGGTTGCCCAGCACCTTTTCGGGGGCGGGCCTGCTGCGACGGCGTACCGGTGAGCGGTGGGAGAGGATGAGCGGCATGGAGCGAACGTTCGAGGAACTGGTGGCCGAGGCGGCCGGTGCGTCGGTGGACGGCTGGGACTTCTCCTGGCTGGACGGCCGGGCGAGCGAGGAGCGCCCGTCCTGGGGGTACCAGCGGCTGCTCGGCGAGCGGCTGGCGCACGCGTCGGCGGCGCTGGACGTGCAGACCGGCGGCGGCGAGGTACTGGCGGGTGTGGCCGGGAGCTTCCCGCGGACCGTGGTGGCCACCGAGGCGTGGCCGCCGAACATCGCCAGGGCGTCGGCCCTGCTGCACCCGCTCGGCGCGGTCGTGGTGGCCGACCCCGACGAGCCGCCGCTGCCCTTCGCCGACGGGTCCTTCGACCTGGTGAGCAGCCGTCATCCGGTGACCGTGTGGTGGTCCGAGATCGCCCGGGTGCTGCGCCCCGGCGGCAGTTACCTGGCGCAGCACGTCGGGCCGGCCTCGGTGTTCGAACTGGTCGAGTACTTTCTCGGTCCGCAGCCGGAGGCGCGCCGGGCCAGGCGGCCGGAGGACGACGCGGACGCCGCCCGGGCCGCCGGTCTCGAGGTGGTCGACCTGCGCTCGGAGCGGCTGCGGATCGAGTTCCGGGACATCGGCGCGGTGGTGTGGTTCCTGCGCAAGGTGATCTGGATGGTGCCGGGGTTCACCGTCGACGCCCACCGGGAACGGCTGCGCGAACTGGACGCCCGGATCCGGGCGGAGGGGCCGTTCGTCGCCCACTCCGCCCGGTTCCTGGTCGAGGCCCGCAAGCCCTGAGGCCCGCAGACCTTGCGGGCCCCCGCAGGCCGGGGGCCCGCGGGCCCTGGGACCCTCAGGCACTCAGGCCCTCAGGCCCGCGAGTCCCGCCCGCGGTGCTCAGCGCCCGCGGGCGGCCCGGCGGTCCGGCCTCACCTCAGGTGCCGGGCGAAGAACTGCGCCGCGGCGTCCCCGGCGAACCGCGGGACACCGGTGTGCCCGCCGAGATTGGCGTTCAGCGTCTTCTCGGCGGAGCCGAACGCGTCGAAGAGGTCCAGGGACGCCTGCCGGTCGTTCCCCTCGTCGTCCCACTGCAGCAGGACGTGCAGCGGGACGGTGACCCGGCGGGCCTCCTCGAACGTGGCGGCGGGCACGAAACTGCCCGCGAACAGGACGGCGGCCGCGATCCGCGGCTCGACGAGCGCCAGCCGGGTGCCGATGGCGATCACGCCGCCCGAGTACCCGACCGGGCCGCCGATCCCGGGCAGTGCGAGCAGGGCGTCCAGAGCGGCCTGCCACTCCGGGACGGCCTGCTCGACCAGGGGCAGGACCAGCCGGTCCACGATCTCGGGGCCGACGGGTTCGCCGGCCGCCATGGCCCGGCGCAGATCGGCGCGGGCCTGCTCGGTGACGGCGGAACGCGGCCGTTCGCCGCTGCCGGGGAGTTCGAGGGTGGCCGCGGCGAAGCCGTCCGCGACGGACTGCCGTGCCCGGTCCAGCAACCGGGGGTACATCCGCTCCAGGCCGCCGGGGTGGCCGATCAGGATCAGCGGCACCGGCGCGGAGGGGGAGACGGACGCGGGCGTCCACAGGATGCCGGGGATGCCGTCGAGGGTGAATTCGCGCTCGAGGACGCCGTCGTCGAGGCGCTGCTCGGAGGTGAATCGCATGGTCGTGCCTTTCGGGAGTGCTACGTGAAGGCGCTCCCGGACGACCTATCGCCCGACCATGACTCCGGAGGGGAGCACCCATGTCGATACAGCGTTCACGGGTACCACCTCCTTGTTCTCTCGCACGGCCAACGGGAATGTAGCAGTGGCCGCCGCTGCCCGCCAACCGGTTTTCCCGGGGTGGCGTGGCGGTGGATCCGCCGGCCCGGCGGACGCGGGGCGCCGCGACATGGCGGCGCGGTGAACGCGTGGCACCGTTCGGGTACACGCGAATTTGCCCGGGGCACCTTCCCCGGGCGGGTGCCTGGATCCGCTTGCCTGGGCATGTTCGCGACATGTTCTATGGGGTCATGGGGCGCAGTGAGCTCGTTCTGATGACCGATCACGGCTCGACCGAGGGCAGCCGGGAGGCGCTGGCCGCCGCGGTGCGGAGGCTGACCGGGCAGGCGCCGTTCCTGCTCGACGCGCGGTACTTCATGACCGGCGGTGCGACGGGCCCCGCCGGTGGCGGACGGGTGCGGGGCACCGGTGACGGGGTCGCCCTCGAAGTCCCCGCCGAGGGCCTCGCGGTGACCGCCGGGACGGTGCTCCTGTACGAGATACCGCCGCACCGCCGTCACGAACTCGTCGACTGCCAGCGGCTGCTGCGCGAGAACCGGGTCCGCTCCCTCGGCACCGCCGCCGACGGCTGGCGGGCGGCCACCGACAAGCGCCTCACCGTCGAGTGCTTCACCCGGGACGGCGTCCGCCAGATGCCGACGGTCGCGCTCTCCCGGCCCACCCGGGCCGAGGCTGCCGAGGTGTTCGAACGGCTCGGCGGCGACGTCTGGGCCCGCCCGGCCCTCGGGATGAGCGGGGAGGACGTCTTCCACGTCACCACCCGCGCCCAGCTCGCCGAGGCGGCCGAGCGCTACGCCGAGGCCGGTGCCGCCTGGCTGCTCGCCGCCGACGCCCGCAACTTCACCGCGGACGGCCGGCGCCACCAGTACCGGGTGACCGTGCTCGCCAGCCGGGCGCTCCGTGCGGTCGAACACGTGCAGGACGACCCGGACCAGCCGTGCAACCTCGCCCGGGGCGCCGTCTCCACCCCGCTGCCGGTCGAAGCGCTGCCCGCCGGGCTGGCGGAGCTGGCGGTCGCGGCGACCCGCTCGGTGGGCCTGCCGTTCGCGGCGGTCGACCTCGCGGGGGAGAGCGGCGGGGCGGTCTTCGAGGTCAACGTCCACCCGGCGTTCGGCTCGCCCGGGGCGCTGGAAGCGGTGGCGGTGCCGTACGTGGCCGCCCACCTCGGACCGGCGGCCTGACCTGCGGCCCGGGGTCGGCGGCTTGACCGGCGGCCCGAGGCAGGCGACCCGAGGCCGGCGACCCGACCGGCGCACGCCGGGTGGCCGGGGCGTGCACCGCCCGTGCGAGCCCTCGACGGGCCCCGCGCACCGACCGTCGCACGCTCCGCGCCGACTCCTGGCCGGACCCCTGGTCGAAGTACGCCTTTCCCGGGTACTAGACTCGGGGAGGTTGTGAAGGCACCTCGTTCGGTGAGGCGTCGCCATGGACACAGGCCACTGACCCCACGACGTCGAGAGACGCCCAGGGTCAGGACAGGTCTCCCCGGCCTAAGGGGTGACCCCAAGTGGCTGCACCCCTCGGGACCATCCCGGGTGCTACGCCGTGGCGTGCCAAAGCTCTGACGAGATCAGGGGTGCCCACCCGACGCTGCGGTGCCCGTGCGCGCCCGCTCGGCGGTGTGGAGCCTCCTGGTGGCCCGGTTACGGCGACCCCGCGCGGGCGCCCCGACGGCGAGGAGGTGAGAGCGATGGAGTGCGGTAGTAGTCCGGGTCGAAGTAGGCCCCTCCCCAGGACGTCCCCCATGTCTCCTGGCACCCGGCGACCCTCCTCCCGTACCGCTCCCGACCCCCGCCGTCGCACCGCCCGCCGCTGATCCGGCGCGGCCGCGCGGCCCGGGCGCCGTGCGCGGTGGAGGACGGCCGGGCGCCTCCCGCCCGCCCCGCACCCCCGACCCGCTGTGTCCGGTGCGGTGGCCCCCGAACCGCGGAGGTACCCCGTCATGTCCGACTGGCGTGTACGCGCAGTGCGTGCGAGCAAGCTCCCCTTCAGCCGTCCCACCAACCCGGCCGGCGGCACCACGCCCGCCCAGCCCGCCCCCGAGCACTCGATGGACCCGCGCCCGGACCAGCCGGTCGAGCACGTGAGCCTGGAGCGCTCCGTCGTCGATGCCGGCGTCTACCGCGACGGCCACCGGCTGGCCTCCGCCACCGACCTCGCCGGCGTCTACCGCGAACTGCCCGGCAAGCCCGGCACGATGGCCTGGATCGGGCTCTACCGCCCGGCCGAGGCCCAGCTGCTGGAGGCCGCCGAGCGGTTCAACCTGCACGAACTGGCCGTCGAGGACGCCATCGTGGCCCACCAGCGCCCCAAGCTGGAGCGCTACGGCGACACCCTCTTCGTGGTGCTGCGCGCCGCCCGCTACCTGGACGACGTGGAGGAGGTCGACTTCGGCGAGATCCACCTCTTCGTCGGCCCCGACTTCGTCCTCACCGTCCGCCACTCCCAGGCCCCCGACCTCTCCACGGTCCGCCGCCGCCTGGAGGCGGACCCGGAGCTCCTGGCCCTCGGCCCCGAAGCGGTGCTCTACGCCGTCCTGGACGCCGTGGTGGACGGCTACGCCCCGGTGATCGCCGGCCTCCAGCACGACATCGACGAGATCGAGACCGAGGTCTTCGGCGGCGACCCGCAGGTCTCCCGGCGCATCTACGAACTCTCCCGCGAGGTCATCGAGTTCCAGCGGGCCACCCGGCCACTGCTGGAGATCATGCAGAGCCTGGAGGCCGGTTTCGAGAAGTACGGCACCGACGAGGAACTCCGCCGCTACCTGCGCGACGTCGCCGACCACGCCACCTACGCGGCCGAACGCGTCGACGGCTTCCGCCAGATGCTCCAGAACATCCTCACCCTCAACGCCACCCTGGTCTCCCAGCGCCAGAACGAGGAGATGAAGCAGCTCGCCGAGGCCAGCCACGTCCAGAACGACGAGATCAAGAAGATCTCCTCCTGGGCGGCCATCCTCTTCGCCCCCACCCTGGTCGGAACCATCTACGGCATGAACTTCACCGACATGCCCGAACTCAAGTGGGCCTTCGGCTACCCCTTCGCGATCGCCCTGATGGCCGTCGTCTGCACGAGCCTCTACCTCGTCTTCAAGCGCCGCAACTGGCTGTAGCGGCCGGGGAGTCGCGACCGTCGAGCGGCGGGAGAACCGGACATCGGGTTCCCCCGCCGCGCCGGCCGACCGGACCGGGCGTCGGGGTCGGGGACCGACCGGAGGATGAGGAGAAGGGGGCCGGGGACCGTCCGGAGGGGGAGGGCGGATCCGCCCGGCGGGGCATGGGTGGGCGCTCGGTGTGCGTGTTAGCTTCCGGCGCATGGGATCACGCGGGGCACGTGGGGCGGCGGCGCGGCAGGCGATCGAGGAGCTGCGGGAGCTGGCCGGGGCGGGGCTGGGGGCCGAGGGGGTGTTCCGCAGGGCGGACGAGCTGTTGCGGGGTGTCCTGGAGTACGACGCGGTCTGCTGGCACTCGGCGGATCCGGCGACCGGGCTGGTGAACTCGGTGCTGAGCGACGACCTCAGTCTGGAGGGGTTCGAGCACGCGGTGCGCCTGGAGGTGTGGGCGGACGACGTGGCGACGTTCTCGGGGATCCGGCGCAGCGGGGTGCGGGCGGAGACGCTGAGCCGGGCGACCCGGGGGCGGCCGGCGGAGAGCGTGCGGTTCCGGGAGCAGATCCGGCCGGCGGGGTTCGGCGACGAGCTGCGGGCCGTGTTCGACGCGAACGGCGGGATGTGGGGGTGCGCGGTCTTCCTCCGGGTGCCCGGCCGGGGGCCGTACCTGGCGCGGCACCGGGACTTCGCGGACCTCGCCGCGCGGCACCTCGGCCATGCGCTGAGGGCCTGTCATGTGCCCTCGGCGGCGGTGGCGCCGGGCCGGGCGGCGGACGCCGGGCCGGCGGTGGTGGTGCTCGGCCGGGGGAACCGGCCGATCGCGGTCTCCGGTCCGGCGGAGGAACTGCTCGGCCGGCTCTCCGACCCGAGCCGGACCTCGCTGCGGGTGCCCACGGCCGTCGCGATCGCCGCCGAGCAGGCCCGCCGGGTGGCGCACGGCCTGCCCGTGCCGCAGTCGAAGATCCGGGTGCAGGACGGCGAGGGCCGCTGGTACGTGCTGCACGGTTCGGCGATGCAGGGCGCCGCCGAGGACCTGGTGACGGTGGTGGCGGCGCCGGCGGGGCCCGCCGACGCGGTGCCGCTGTACCTCTCGGCGTACGGACTGACGGCGCGGGAGCAGGAGGTGGCGCTGCTGCTGGTGCGGGGGTGCGACACCCGGGACGTGTCGCGGCTGCTCGCGATGAAGCCGTACACGGTGCAGGACCATCTGAAGTCGGTGTTCGCCAAGGCCGGAGTGGCCAGCCGGAGGGAGCTGGTCGCGCGGATCATGCTGGGCGGTGGGGTGTCGTAGCGCCGGGGCCCTGGGTGTACGTTCTGACGGGGCGACGGCGGCGGGAACGGTCGGGGTACGGCCCCGCCCGGTTGCGGGAACCGTCGATCGTTAGCTGACAACGGGGGGTCCCGCACGGGGGCCCGCCGGGCCGTCCGGAGGGGGCCAGGGATGAGCGTGGAGGAGACCGCCGGTGCGGCGGGCACCGGTCAGGGCGACGGGGAGACCCCCGAGGTGGCGGCCACGGCCACGGCCACCGGGGGCCGCGCCGCCGACGCAGGCGCGGAGGCGAGGACCGCAGAAGGGGCCGACGGCGGCGCGGACGCGGACGCGAACGGCAGGGGCGGGCGCGGGAAGGCGAAGAAGAAACGGCCGTTCTGGCAGGAGCTGCCGATCCTGATCGTCATCGCCCTGCTGCTCTCACTGGGCATCAAGACCTTCTTCGTCCAGGCCTTCTCCATCCCCTCGGGCTCGATGCAGCACACGCTGGAGAAGGACGACCGGGTCCTGGTGGACAAGTTCACCCCGTGGTTCGGCGCCGAGCCGGAGCGCGGTGAGGTGGTGGTCTTCAAGGACCCGGGCGGCTGGCTGGACTCGGTGCCGCGGGTCAAGGGCAACGCGTTCGTCGAGGGGATCCGGACCGCGCTCGGCACGGTCGGTCTGCTGCCCTCCGACAACGAGAAGGACCTCATCAAGCGGGTGATCGCGGTCGGCGGCGACACCGTCGAGTGCCGGGAGGGCAGCCCGGTCAAGGTCAACGGGGTGGCGCTGGACGAGCCCTACCTGTACCCGGGGGCGACGCCGTGCGGTGACGCGCCGGTGGGCACGGTGACGGTGCCCAAGGACCAGCTGTGGGTGATGGGGGACCACCGCAACGACTCGCGCGACTCGCGCTTCCACGTCAACGAGCCCGGTGGTGGGTTCGTCCCGGTGAAGAACGTCATCGGCCGGGCCTTCGTGATCGCCTGGCCGCTGTCGCGCTGGGACACCCTGCCGGTGCCGGACACCTTCGACCAGAAGGGTCTTGCGGCAGGGGCCCCGGACGGCCTCGGCGGGCGTGGCGGGGAGGGTCCGGCCGAGCCTTCGGCGCCGGAGGCCGCCCTGGTGGCTGCGGCCGTCCCGTTCGTGCTGCTGCGGCGACGCCGGGTGGAGCGGGCGGAGACGGGGAAGCGGACCCGGCGGGCGGAGCGGACCGAGCGGGCGGGGGACGCCGACCGCTGAGGAGCGAGGCGGGAGCCCGGGTGCCCGTCGGGCCCGCCGTACCTGTCCGCCGCCGTACCTGTCCGCCGCCGTGCTCGCCCCGGTCCTCCGGGGCCGGGCCCGGCGGCGGACCGCTTCGCGAGAGCGGTCGGGACGGTCAGGGCGGTCGGGACGGTCGGGGCGACGGCCGAGGGGAAGGTCGGGGGCCGGTCAGGCGGCCGGGCCGTGCCAGCCGGGGGGACGGCCGTAGCGGGCGAGGAAGAGGTCGACACCGGACCCGATGGTGCGGGCGAGTTCGTCGTCGTCCACCGGAGTGGTGGGGGCGAAGGTGTGCACCAGCTGCGGGATGCCGACGGTACAGGCCACCAGCTGCTGGACGGCGAGCTTCGGGTCCGGCACGTGCAGTTCGCCCTTGGCGGTGAGGTCGGTGAGCATCTCGACCAGCGGGCCGTTGTTCATGTCGTAGGTGACCAGGTACCAGAGCTGGCCGAGCTGCGGGAAGCGGTCGATCTCGCCGATCACCAGACGGCGCAGCAGCATGATCTCGGGGCGCAGCAGGATGCGGGTGAGCTCGGTGGCGTGCCGGACCAGGGCGGTGCGCAGGTCCGGGGCGTCGGCGAGGGCCCGGGCGGGCGGCGTCAGGTCGGCGTAGGTCTTCGGCAGCACTCCGCTGACGACGGCCAGGAACAGGCGCTCCTTGCTGCCGAAGTGCTTGTAGATGGTGGCCTTGGAGACGCCGGACCGGGTGGTGATGACGTCCATGGAAGCGGCCGAGTAGCCCTCGGCGAGGAACTCCGCGAGGGCGGCGTCGATGATCGCCTGACGCTTGCGGGCCGCGGTGTCGCCCGGTGCCGGGATGATCGGCATCCCGTACTCGTCGGTGGCGTCCTGGCGCTCGGCTCCCATGCGTCCGTCCTTCGTCCTTCGTCGGGGTGGGAAGGGGGCTTCCCAGGCGTGGCGGGCTTCTGCGACGGGATGGTACCGACCGTTTGGGACGGTAGTGACCGGTCCGGGTGATTGGACCGTTCAGTATAGGAACTGAACCGTTTGGTCCGCAAAGCCCGCGAGCACCGGACCCACTGCGACGCCGGCCGGGAAGGCCAGATTGAAGAGGCCGATCGCGCCGCCCTGCCGCTCCGGTGCGAGCCCGCCGACCGCCGAACCCGTGAGCACCCCCTGCCCGCCGGCGGTCACCAGTGAACCGAGCCCCGAGCCGAGCAGGACGACCGGGGGCCACGGCGCGAAGGCCGCCGCGGTCGCGGCCGCCGCCGAACCCGCCGCCAGCAGGACCCGGACCCGTCCCGTCCCCAGTGCCGGGGCGAGCCGGACCAGCTGCCAGGAGAGCAGTGCGCCGGCGAGCGACACGGACGCGACCGCGGCGCCGGTGGGCAGCGGGCCCCAGCCGGTGAGGGCGGCCACCCGGCGCGGGGCGCCGTACACCAGGGCGAAGTTGACGGTGGCGAGCGCGAGCATGAGCAGCGCCGGGCGGCGGAAGCCGGGCCGCCGCAGCAGGCCCAGCGGCAGGGCGTCGCGGAACCGCCCGTCCGGTGCCCCCGGCCGGGCGCGCCGGGCCCGCGCCGCTCGTGCTCCGTGGCCTCCGTGCCCCTGCGGCCGTTGCCGCCCTTCCCGTGCCGCCTGCCCCTCCCGCTCGCCGCGTCCCGCCCGCCCGGCCGGGCGCAGTAGGGCGGGGAGCACCGCGAGGGCGAGCAGCGGCATGACCAGCGCGGCCCGCCAGCCGAGCAGTTGCGCGGCGCCCGCGCCGACGAACAGGCCGAGCGTGCCACCGGCGGCGTTGCCGATCGCGACCAGGCCGGTGGAGCGGCCGGAGCGGTCGCGGCCGGCGATCCGGAAGGCCGCGACGGTCAGTCCCGCGGCCCCGGCGGCCTCCACCGCCCGCCCTGCCACGAGCGGCGGCAGGGCGGAGGGCGCGGTCAGCACGATCGCGGCGCCGAGGGCGACCAGCGCCGCGCCGGCCCGGACCAGGGCTGCGGGGCCGCGCCGCCCGGCGGTGCCCGCCAGCAGCGGGGTGCCGGCCAGCAGGCCGAGGCCGTACGCGGTCATCAGCCAGGCCGCCGAGGCGGTCGGGACGTGCAGGGCGTGGGCGGCGGTGGGCAGGGCCAGGCTCGGCCCGGAGATCCCGCTCGCGGCGGCGGCGATCAGCAGCGCCGCGGCCGTCGTCCCCGGTGCCCGCCCGCCCGGGGCGGTGGTGGCGGGGCGGTGGCCGGCGGCGGGGGCCCGCGAGGCGGCGCGGGTGCGCGGGACGGCGGGGGCCCCGGAGGCGGCGGGCGGGTGCGGGACGGCCGGGACGGGGAACGGGGCGGCGCTCATACCGGCATCCGGCCCATCAGGCCGCGCGAGTGGTCCTGCTGGGCCCGGTGCAGCTCGGCCACCGTGTTCATCACGAACGGCCCGCTGCGGGCGACCGGTTCGCCGATCGGCTCGCCGGCCAGGACGAGCACCTCGGCCGGCCCGTCGACGGCCCGCACGGTGAAGCTCTCGCCGTCGTGGTCGAGGACGGCGAGGTGGCCGTCGGGCAGCGGGACGCCGGCGGTCACGGCCCGGCCGGTCAGGGTGTGGAACGCGGCGGTGTGGTGGGCCGGCGCGGTGAACGTCGCCGAGCCGCCGGCCGCGAGCCGGGCGTGCACCACCAGCAGCGGGGTGCGGGTCTCGAAGGGCGCGGTCGCGCCGTGGGTGGTTCCGGCGAGGACGATCAGTTCGGCGCCCTCGGCGGTGCGGACCACGGGCAGGTCGGCGGCCTCGGCGTTCTGGCTGCGCGGCGGCACCCCCTTGAGCCGCGCGGGCAGGTTCACCCAGATCTGCAGCATGTGCTGGCGGCCGCCGGCGGCGAGGAACTCCGGGGTGGGCAGGGCCTCGTGGACGATGCCCGAGCCGGCGGTGAGCCACTGGACGCCGCCGCCGCGGACCACGGCGCGGTGGCCCCGGGAGTCGGCGTTCGCGATGTCGCCGTCGATGACGTACTGGATCGTCTCGAAGCCCCGGTGCGGGTGCGGGGGAGCACCCTTGGCCTCGCCGGGGGCGAGGTCCACCGGCCCGACCTGGTCGACCATCAGGAAGGGGTCCAGGAGGGGCAGTTCGGCGGTGGGGAAGGGGCGGCGGACGGGGAAGCCCGCGCCCTCGAAGGTGTGGAACGGGGGGACGACGCGGGCGACGGAGCGGCCGGTCGCCGGTGTGGTGCGCACGGGTGTCGTGGTCATGGCTCGACTGAACTACACCACTCAGTTCAGTGTCAAGACTGAACAGTTCAGTTGACAAGGTGAACTGATCCGTCTAGTTTTCTCGGTGTCGACCCCGACAGTCACCACAACACCAGCAGTCACCCCACCACCGAGGAGCACCTCATGACCGCGTCCAGGATCTTCGCCATCTCCGGTTCGCTGCGCGCCGACTCGCACAACACCCGGCTGCTGAAGGCCGCCCAGAAGTTCAACCCGGGCGGCCAGGAGATCGAGATCTACGAGGGCCTGCGCGAGATCCCGCCGTACGACCTGGACCTCGACACCCCCGAGCTGCGCCCGGCCGTCGTCGAGGACCTGCGCCGCCGGGTCGCCGAGGCCGACGGCCTGCTGATCGCCACCCCCGAGTTCAACTACTCCATACCCGGCGTGCTCAAGAACGCCATCGACTGGCTGAGCACCGACTGGACCCGCACCGAGGGACTGCCGCTGCACCGCAAGCCCGCCGCCATCCTCGGCGCCGCGCCGACCAACTTCGGCAGCGTCCGCGCCCAGCTGGCGCTCCGCCAGGTCTTCGTCTGGACCGAGACCGACGTGGTGGTGAAGCCCGAGGTCATCGTCTTCCGGGCGCACGAGCGCTTCGACGAGGAGGGCAACCTCACCGACGAGACCACCATCGGTCTGCTCCAGGGACTGCTGTCCGCGCTCCAGGAGAAGATCGACGCCAAGGCGGAGCGCGCCGCCCGCGGCTGACGCCCCGCCCGCGCACCGCACACCGTACGACGGGGGGAACAGAGAGATGTCCGACCACCGCACACCAGCACCGACAGCAGCACGGAACACGCCCACCACCACGCCGACGCCCACCACCCCGGTCACCGTCACCGCCGCCCACCTGGGCACCGCCACCGTCCTGCTGCGGATCGGCGACCTGACCGTCCTCACCGACCCGGCCCTCGACCCCGGCCCGGCCGACTACCCGGCGGCCCGCCCGCTGCGCCGTACCGCCGGCCCGGCGCTCACCGCCGACCGCCTGCCGCCGATCGACCTCGTCCTGCTCTCCCACGACCAGCATGCCGACAACCTCGACCCGACCGGCCGGACCGTGCTGGCCGGCGCCACCACCGTGCTCACCACGCCCGAGGCCGCCGAACGGCTCGGCGGAGCGGCCGAGGGGCTGGCGACCTGGGAGAGCCGCCGGATCACGGCCGGCGCCACGACCGTCACCGTGACGGCCACCCCCGCCCGGCACGGACCGCCCGGCACCGAGGAGGCCACCGGCCCGGTCACCGGCTTCGTCGTCGAGTACGACGGCGGCACCCTCTACCTCTCCGGGGACACCGTCCGCCACGACGAACTGGCGGGCATCGCCGAACGCTTCACCGTGGACACCGCCTTCCTGCACCTGGGTGACGCCCACTTCCCGTCCACCGGCGACCGGGCGTTCTCGATGAGCGCCCGCGAGGGGGCCGAACTCGCCCGGCTCCTGGGCGCCCGCACGGTGGTCCCGGTCCACTACGAGTCCTGGGAGCACCTCGGCGAGGACCCGGACGCCATCACCGGGGCCTTCTCGGCCCCCGACCTGACCGGCCGGCTGCGGCTGCTGACCCCCGGCGTTCCCGAGTCGCTGTGAGCGGCCCCGAACGCCCGGGGGCCGCGACCGCCGACTCCCGCCCGACCGAACGCCAGCACCGGACCCAGCCGAGGAGCACTCCCGTGTCCGCCGCCGCCCGTACCGAAGCCGCAGGCCGCACCACCACCGGCGCGATCCACACCGCCACCGGCGCAGGCCGCACGACCACCGACGCAGACCACGCCACCACCGACCAGGACTCCACCGCGGGCGGTTCCGCCCCGCACACCGAGGTGCGCCACCGCACGGTCGAGATCGACGGCCTGCCGGTCTTCTACCGCGAGGCGGGGGACCCGGCCCGGCCGACCCTGGTCCTGCTGCACGGCTTCCCCACCAGCTCGGCGATGTTCCGCGGTCTGCTGCGGGACCTCGCCGACTCCTACCACCTCGTCGCCCCCGACCACGTGGGCTTCGGGCAGTCCGCCACCCCGCCCGTCGGTGAGTTCGAGTACAGCTTCGAGAAGCTCACCGAGTACACCCTCGCCCTGCTGGACACGCTCGGCCTCGACCGGTTCGCCCTCTACATCCAGGACTACGGCGCCCCGATCGGACTGCGGATCGCCTCCCGGCACCCGGAACGGGTCACCGCCCTGATCAGCCAGAGCGGCAACGCCTACCCGGAGGGGTTCACCCCGTTCTGGGACGTGCTGTTCGCCCACGCCGTGGACCGCCCCGCCCACGAGCCCGCCGTGCGCGAGCTGCTCACCGCGTCCGCCACCCGCTGGCAGTACACCCACGGGGTGCCCGCCGACCGGCTGGACCGGCTCTCCCCGGACAGCTGGACGCTCGACCAGGCCGGACTGGACCGCCCGGGCAACCGGGAGATCCAGCTCCAGCTGTTCTGGGACTACCAGTTCAACCTGGAGGGCTACCCGGACTTCCAGGAGTACTTCCGGACGCACCGGCCGCCGACCCTGGTCGCCTGGGGCCGCAACGACGAGATCTTCGGCCCCGCGGGGGCCAGGGCCTTCGCCCGCGACCTCCCGGACGCCGAGATCCACCTGCTCGACGCCGGGCACTTCGCCCTGGAGACGCACGGCCCGGAGATCGCCGCACTGGTCCGGGACTTCCTCGGCCGTCACCTCTGACCCCGGGGGCCGGGCGGCGGCCCGGCCCCCGGTCACCCCGGCCCCGGTCACCCCGGCCCCGGTCACCCCGGCCCCGGTCACCCCGGCCCCCGCCCCCGGCCACCCCGGGACCCGTCCGTCCTTCCGCGACAGGGGTGCGGAAGGACGGACGGCCGACAGGAACGCGACGGGCACGCAGTGGGCACCCGACGGGCACCCGGCGACCGGGAATCCGGGGCCACCGGGACGGGATTGGCCCTGGTCCGGTCGCGGTGGACGCGGACAGGATGGGGGGATGAGCGACTTCCACGACGGGCTGCGGCCCGAGAGCCGGATCGTCCACCCGCCCGTGCAGGAGGTGGTCGGAAGCCGGCCGCTGGGCGTGCCGATCCACCAGGGCCACGTCTTCGCGTTCCCCGACGGCGACGCGCTGGCGGAGGCCTTCGGAGGGCCGGGCCGCGCCTTCCTCTACAACCGGATGGGCAATCCGACGGTCCGTTCGCTGGAGCAGGCGGTGGCCGGGCTGGAGGGCGGCAGCGGTGCGCTGGCCGCCTCCTCCGGGATGGGCGCGATCAACACGGTGCTGCTCGCCCTGCTCCGCTCCGGGGACCACGTGATCGCCCAGGAGAGCCTCTACGGCGGCACCTTCGCGGCCCTGGCCGACCTGGCCGCGCGCTGGGGTGTGACGGTCACCCATGTCCGGGGCGACGATCCGGAGGAGGTCCGCGCCGCGCTGCGGCCCGCCACCCGGCTGCTGTACCTGGAGACGGTCTCCAACCCGACCGCACGGGTCACCGACCTGCCCGCCCTGATCGGCGTCGCCCGCGAGGCCGGAGTGCTGAGCGTGGTGGACAACACCTTCACCACCCCGCTGCTCTGCCGCCCGATCGAGCACGGGGCGGACATCGTGGTCCACTCGGCCACCAAGTACCTGGGCGGTCACTCCGACGTGCTGGCCGGGGTCGCCGTCTTCGCCGACGCCGCGCTGCACCACCGGGTCTGGGAGCACGGCGTCGAACTCGGCGCCTCCCTGGACCCGTTCGCCGCCTGGCTGACCCTGCGGGGGATGCAGACCCTCGGGCTGCGGATGCGCCGGCACAGCGAGTCCGCGCTCGACCTCGCCGGACGGCTGGCCGCCCACCCGGCGGTCACCACCGTGCACCACCCGGGTCTGCCGGGCCACCCGGACCACGAGCTGGCCCGCCGGCTGCTGCCGGAGGGCCAGGGCGGGGTGTTCGCCGTCGACCTGGCCGGCGGGCGGGAGGCCGCGGCCGCGTTCGTCGGTGCGCTCCGCCTCGCCTCGCTCGCGCCCTCGCTCGGCGGGGTGCACACCCTGGTGATGCACCCGGCCAGCACTTCGCACCGCCAGCTCTCGGACGAGGAGCTGGCCGCCGCCGGGATCGGCCCCGGCACCGTGCGGCTCGCCGTCGGCATCGAGCACCCCGAGGACCTCTGGGCCGACCTGGAGCAGGCCCTGGGCAAGCTCTGAGCGGACGCCGCCCCCTCCCCGCCGCCCCCTCCCCGCCGCCTCCCCGCCGACTCGTCCCCGCGGCCCCGGGCCCGCTATGCCCGGGGCGGCGGCCGGAGCCGGGGCCGGGCAGCCAGCACGGCGACGTCGTCCTCCGCCGGGTGCCCGGGGGCCGGGCCGAGGGCGTGCAGGGCGGCGTCGAGCAGGTCGTCCAGCGGACCGGTGACGGGCAGGCGCAGGGCGGCCAGCCGGGCCAGCGAGACGTCGATGTCCTCGCCGCGCCGTTCGACCAGACCGTCCGTGTACAGCAACAGGGTCTCGCCGGGCAGGAGGGGCCGGGTGGAGAGTTCGTAGCCGCCGACCCCGGTGCCGAGCGGCGGGCCGGTCGGGATCCGCAGCAGTTCGGTGGGCCGCCCGGGCGCGATCAGCGCGGGCGGGAGGTGTCCGGCGCCGGAGAAGGTCCACCGGCCCCGGCCGGGGTCGGCGAGCGCGAGCAGGCAGGTCGCGGGGCGGGCGGACTCGTTGGCGGCGATGACGGTGTCCAGCTGCCGCAGGATCCGGTGCGGAGGAAGGTCCATGCCCGCGACGTCGCGCAGGGTGGAGCGGTAGTTGCTCATGTCGACGGCCGCCTCGACGCCGTGGCCCATCACGTCGCCCATGACCAGCAGGGTCCGCCCGAACGGCAGCCGGACGGTCTCGTACCAGTCGCCGCCGACCACCGAGCTGCTGCCGGACGGCAGGTAGCGGGAGGCGAGTTCGAGGTTCTGGTGCGGGTTGCCCGGTTCGCTGAGCAGGGCGCGCTGGAGGTCGAGGGCGATGCCCTGGGAACGGCTGTAGCGGCGGGCGTTGTCGATGCCGGTCGCCGCCCGGGCGGCGAGGTCGCCGACCAGCACCGCGTCGTCCGGGCCGAAGCCGGGGGAGGCGTCGGTGCGGGCCAGGGTCAGCAGGCCGACCAGCTGACCGCGCGCGGTGAGCGGCAGCACCAGCAGCGAGGTCACCCCGAGGGTGCGGAAGACGGCCTCGGCGTGCGGATCGGGCGCGGCCGCGGCGAGTTCCTCGGCGCCGCGCGGGGCGAGCAGCACGGCGACGCCGGAGGCCAGGGCGCGGGCCGCCACCGACCCCTCCCGGTGGCGCAGCGACTCGCCCGGGCGGGCCAGTGGGCCGAGGTCCGCGCGCAGCGCGGGCGCGGCGGCCAGCCCGGCCCGGTGGAACCGCAGGCCCGGTGTCCCGCCGGGCCTGGCGGCGGTGGCCGGCGGCAGGACGTCGACGGTGGCGAGCTCGGCCAGCCGGGGCACGGCGAACGCGGCGAGTTCGGCGCCGGTGGTGTCGATGTCGAGGGTGGTGCCGATCAGCTCGGCGGCGGCTTCCAGGAGGGCGAGCCTGGTCCGGGCCCGGGTGAGCTCGCGGCGCAGTTCCTGGACCGGGTCGGGATCGTCCAGGACGGCCACGATCACGCCGATGACGCGGCCTCCGGCGGTGAGCGGCCGGTAGCGGATCCGCAGGCCCGCCGGGACGGGGAGGCCCGGGCCGTCCGGGCCGCCGGCGACGCGCTCGCGGTCGCGGCCGTCGTCCAGGACCCGGCGCACGGTGCCGACGGCGTCGGCGAAGGCGGTGTCCGGGGCCGGCCGGCCCAGCAGGTCGGCCCGGGGCAGACCGGTGACGGTGGTGAAGGCGGCGTTCAGGTACGACCAGCGCAGTTCGGGGTCGAGCAGGGCGACCCCGGTCGGCAGGACGTCGAGCAGCTGACGCAGGAGGTCGGGGTCGTCGCTGTCGGTAGTGTCCGGCGCGCTCCCGGAGAGCGCCGCGGCCGCCGCCGCGAGCGCGGGGGTGTCCGCGTTCGTGGGGGTGCCGCCGTCTCCTCCGTCGTCGTGCCGGAACCGCATAGGTCCATGATCACGCTCCGCGGCGCGGCTCGCCCAGGGAGTCGCGCATTCTTGACCGCCCGGTGGGATTCCGGTATCGGGGCGGCGGGCCGCGGGGGCGGTTGGCCCGCTGGCGCGCGCGGGTCGGCGGGTCAGGCCCCGGCGGGTCAGGCCCCGGCGGGGCGCTTGAGCTTGGCCCAGACGGCCTCCAGAGCGGCGATGTCGCCGTCGTCGAGGCGGTCGTCGAAGACCTCGGCGAGTGCCGCCCGGCGGGTGGCGTCGGCCTCGGTGAACAGCCGTCGTCCCTCCTCGGTGAGTGCGATCCGCACGGAGCGGGCGTCGGTGGGGGAGGGTGCGCGCTCGACCAGGCCGCGGGCCTGCAGCGCGTCGGTGACCCGGGAGACCTGGCTGCGGCTGAGCAGGGTCTTGGCGCCCAGGTCGGAGGCGGCGACCGGTTCCGCCTGGCCCCGCAGCCAGAGCATCACCTCGAACCAGGAGAGCGGCAGGTCGTGGGCCCGGGCGAGGGCCTGGTCGACCCGGGCGCTCAGGGTCGTGCCCGCCCAGACCAGGCCGTAGAAGGCGTGGTCGCGGGCGGTGAGGTCGCCCAGGGTGAGGTCGGTGCGCTGCGACATACCGGAAGCCTACCTGTTTGCGTGTGCGTGCACACATCCTCTAGGGTGTGTGTGCACGCACACAAATTGCCGGGTGCGAACCACGGCACGCGAACGACGGCACACGAGCCACGACACGCGAACGACGACACGCGAATCACCGCGTGCGGACCACCGCACGCCAGTCCCCGCTCCGGGGCACGGCCGCCCGACGGCCGCGGCTCCGGCAAGGCAAGGAGTCCCCGTGACCACCACCGACCGGATCGTTCTCATCACCGGCACCTCCAGCGGCATCGGCCTGGCCGCCGCGATCGCCGCGGCCGGCGCCGGCTTCCGGGTCGTCGCCACCATGCGCGACACCGGCCGCTCCGGCCCGCTGACCGAGGCCGCGGAGGCGGCCGGCGTCGCGGACCGGATCGAGATCGCCAGGCTCGACGTCACCGACGCCGCCTCCGTGGCCGCGTGCCTGGCGGACGTCGCCGCCCGGCACGGCCGGCTGGACGCCGTGGTCAACAACGCGGGGTCCGGCCGGGTCGGCACCGTCGAGCAGGACGGTCTCGCCCCCGTCCGCGAGGTGATGGAGGTCAACTTCTTCGGTGTGGTCGAGGTGACCCGCGCCGCGCTGCCGCACCTGCGCGCGAGCGGCGGCCGGGTCGTCACCGTCACCAGCGTCGGCGGCGTGGTCGGCCAGCCCTTCAACGAGGCCTACTGCGCGGCCAAGTTCGCGGTCGAGGGCTTCATGGAGTCGCTCGCCCCGGTCGCCGCGACCGTCGGCGTCACCGTCACGGTCGTCGAACCGGGCGCCGTGGCGAGCGAGTTCGTCGCCAGTCAGGGCATCGACCTGCCCGCCCTGCTCGCCGCCGCCGGACCCTACGCGCCCGCCCTGGACGCCTACGTGGCCCGTACCCGGACCGCCTTCGACCAGGCGCAGAGCGTGGAGGCGGCCGCGGCGAGCATCGTCACCGCGCTCACCGCCGAGCGGCCGCCGTTCCGCGTCCAGACCTCGGACCGGGCCCGGGCCTTCGTCGGGGCCAAGCTCGCGGACCTGGACGGGTCCGCCGTCCAGGGGATCACGGCCGGCTGGGTGGCCTGAGCGCGGCCGCGGCGGCCCCGGACGTCCGGCGGCGACGCGGCGGCCCCGGACACCCCGGCGGCGGTGGCACGACGGACGGCCGTCGCCCCGCCGCCGGGGCGCGCCCCGGTCAGGCTCCCGTGAGCACGACCAGCTGCCGGGTCGCCCGGGTCATCGCGACATAGCGGTCCACGGCGCCGCCGACGCCCTCGCCGAAGCCCGCCGGGTCGACCAGGACGACCAGGTCGAACTCCAGCCCCTTGGCCAGCCGCGGCGTGAGCGCCCGGATCCGGCCGCTCGCCCGGAACTCCTCGCGGCAGGTGGCACCGAACTCCGCGGCGAAGGCCGCGTCGCCGATGACGCAGGCGGTGCCCTCGGCGTGCGTCGCCAGCCAGTCGGCCAGCACACCGTCGAGACCGGAGACCGGGCCGTGGGTGACCGGCACCCCGCTGCGGCGCACCGAGGTGGGGACGTTGGCGTCCGGCAGAGCGGCCCGGATCACCGGCTCGGCCTCCGCCATGACCTCCTCCGGCGTGCGGTAGTTGACGCTCAGCGAGGCCACCCGGGCGCGGTCGAGACCGATCCGGGCCAGCCGCTCCGGCCAGGACTCGGTGAAGCCCTCCCGGGCCTGGGCCCGGTCGCCGACGATGGTGAAGCTCCGGGACGGGCAGCGCAGCAGCAGCATCTGCCACTCGGCGTCGGTCAGTTCCTGCGCCTCGTCCACCACGATGTGCGCGAACGGTCCGGCCAGCCGGTCCGGGTCGGCGGCGGGCAGGGAGCTGCCGTCGACCAGGGTGTCCTTGAGGTCCTGGCCGCGCAGCATGGCGACGGCACCCTCGCCGTCGTGGTCGGCCTCGAGGATGTCGCTGATGACCTCGGCCATCCGGTCGCGTTCGGCGGCCAGGGCGACCTGCTCCCGGCGCCTGCGGCGGGCGTCCGCCGGGTCGCCGAGCCGCTGCCGGGCCGCGTCCAGGATCGGCAGGTCCGACAGCGTCCAGGCCTGCGGCTCGGCGCGCTGCAGCCGGCGGACCTCCTCGGGGGCGAGCCAGGGAGCGCACAGCCGCAGGTAGGCGGGCACCGTCCACAGGTCGCCGACCACGTCGGCGGCCTCCAGCAGCGGCCAGGCCCGGTGCAGTGCCTCGACCAGCTCGCCGTCCCGCCGCAGCGAGCGCAGGAACAGCTCGACCGGGACGTCCTCGCCGCCGTCCAGCTTGGCCAGCAGGATCTCCGCCAGCTCCGCCCACACCTGCTCGCGCGCCTCGTTGTGCGGGGTGCCCGGGTCGGGGGCCGCGAAGGCCTCGGCCCAGTCCTCGGGGTCCAGCCGGAGGTCCTCCCAGTCGGTCGAGACGATCATGCCCTCGGTCGGCGGCTCCTCGTAGATCCGCACGGCCTGCTCCACCGCCCGCACCAGGTCCGCCGAGCCCTTCAGCCGGGCCACCTCCGGGTCCGGCTCGGCCGTCGCGCCCGCGCCCTCGGTGACCAGGTCCCGCACGGTGCAGGTGCGCACCCCCTCCTCGCCGAGGCTGGGCAGCACGTCGGCGACGTAGTCCAGGTAGGGCTGGTGCGGGCCGACGAACAGCAGGCCGCCGCGCCGGTGTCCGAGCCGCGGGTCGGAGTAGAGCAGGTAGGCGGAGCGGTGCAGGGCGACCACGGTCTTGCCCGTGCCGGGGCCGCCGTCGACGACCAGCGCGCCGCGCGAGCCGGCCCGGACGACGGCGTCCTGGTCGGCCTGGATGGTGGCCAGCACGTCCCGCATCCGCGCCGAACGGCTGCCGCCCAGGGTGGCGATGAACGCCGACTGGTCGTCCAGGGCGGCGTGCCCGTCGAGGCTCTCGGCGGCGAACACCTCGTCCCAGTAGTCGGTGATCCGCCCGCCGGTCCAGCGGTAGCGGCGGCGGCTGGCCAGGCCGGCCGGGTCGGCGTGGGTCGCGGCGAAGAACGGTTCGGCGGCGGGCGAGCGCCAGTCGACCAGCAGTCGGCGGCCCTCGGCGTCGGTCAGACCGAGGCGCCCGATGTACACCGGCTCGGCGCCGTCCGCCGGGACGATCCGCCCCAGGCACAGGTCCAGCCCGAACCGGCGCAGGGCGCGCAGGCGGCCGGTCAGGCGGTGGACCTCGAGGTCCCGGTCCATCGCGGCCCGGCCGGCGCCGCCGGGTGCGCGGCGAGCGGCGTCGAGGCTGTCGGAGGCCTCGGCGATCGTCCGTTCCAGGCTCTCTGCGACGGCCGCGAAGTGCCGCTCGTCCGGGCCTACCAGGGCCGGGTCCGCCTTGGCGGCGAGACGGTCGGGAAGGTCGAACACGCTGGTGGCGGGGGTGGTCATGGCAGCGGTTCCGATCCGTTGGTCCGACTGGGGCTGGTGCACTGAGCAGGACTCCAAGGGGCTCGTTCGGGTGCGGGACGGGTTCAGGTCGTTGATTGTGCGGCAGGACGGGGGCCTTGCGGCAAGGCCCCCCTTGCGCTATATCTTGAGAGTGGCAAGAGGAGTGTGACGGCCTACCGCTCCCGCCGCGCTTCCCCTCTCGTTCCGCTCTCCTCGGTGCGTCCTCCTCGACGAGGGCCGTTCCCCTTCCCGACGAGGCCGGTTCTCCGCGCCCTCGCGTCCCGCCCCGGCGGCCGGGACCGGAACCCCCCGGTGGGCGCCGTGACAACGAGTCATACTGGCTGGTGCCCAGGGCGTGTCGTGCCCGGGAGAAGACCCCAGACCGGAGGACCTGATGAGCCGCGACCTGCCGACCACCGTTCCGCCGGGCCCCACGCCGGCGCAGCCGTGGAACCGGCAGCGGCTGCGCAGCAACAACGAGTGGCTGCTGCTCGAACGGCTGCGCCTCGGCGGCCCGTCCTCGCGGGCCCAACTCGCCCGTGACACCGGCCTGTCCAAGCCCACCGTGTCCGCCGCGCTGGCTGCCCTCGAACAGGCCGGGCTGGCCCGGGAGGCCGGGCGCTTCGTCCCCGAGCGCGGTCGCACGGCCGTCCTGTACGAGCCCGACCCGCTCGCCGGGCACGTGCTCGGTGTCGACATCGGCCGGGCCCGGCTGAGGGTCGCCGTCGCCGACCTCGCCGGGGACATCGTGGCCCGCCGTGACATCCCGAACAAGGGGCGGACGGCGAACGCGGTGGCCGACGCCGTGGTGGCCGCCGCCCGGGAGACCACCGCCGAGGCCGGGGTCGCCGCGGCCGACATCGTGCACGCCGTGATCGCCACCCCGGGCGTCTGGGACGAGGAGCGGCGGGGCGTGCGGTACGCCACCAACCTGCCGGGCTGGGGCAGGCCCGGGCTGTTCGACCGGATCGCGGCCGGGCTGGAGACCACGATCACCGTCGGCAACGACGCCAACCTGGCCGCGCTCGGCGAGTACACCCTGGGCGCCGGGCGGGGGAGCGGCAGCCGGATGTTCGCCTACCTGGTGGCCGGGACGGGCCTCGGTGTCGGCGTGGTCAAGGACGGCGAGCCGCTCCTCGGTGCCCACGGCGCCCTCGGCGAGGTGGGCATGGTGCCGCTCCCGCCGCACCCCGACGGCACCCCGGGCGGCACCGTGGAGCAGGTCGCCGCGGCGGAGGCGGTCGTCCGGACGGCGCTGGAACTCGGCATGACGGGCCCGTTGACGGCGAAGCAGGTCTTCGACCGGGCCCGCGCCGGTGATCCGCTCGCCGCCGCCGCCGTGCACCGTGCGGTCGGCCAGCTCGCCTACGCCCTCGCCGTGGTGTCCGCCGTCCTCGACCCGGACCTGATCGTGCTCGGCGGCGGTATAGGAGGCAGCGCGGACCTGCTGCTCGAACCCCTCGGCCAGGCGCTGCACCGCCTCACGCCGATGCGGCCCACGCTGGCCGCCAGCCGCCTCGGCGAGGAGGCGGTCCTGCTCGGCGCGCTCGCCACGGCGCTCGACCTCGCCCGCCCGGAGGTCTTCGAGCGCCGCTCGTCACCGACGGACTGAGCGCGGGCGCGGGGTCCGGCGCTGCGTGATCGGGGCCGACCGGTCGATCGACGCTGAGTGATGGCCAGGTCTCGATCTGCTTACAAGTGTTTGAAGTATGTACAGACCGTGTGACAGGACTGATTGACTCGCGATCCTCTTTCAAGTGGAACGGAGCGTTCACGTCCATGCCTTCACGGATGCGCGGCGGTCGTCGCGGCCTGGCCGCCGTCGCCGGACTCGTCTTCACGGTCGGTCTCGCCCTGACGGGCTGTGACCCGACGGCGGCCGACACCGCCACCGTCGCGGTCACCACCCCCGCCACCACCCCCGCCGCCCCGGCCGCGGTCACCACCCCGCCCGCGGCCGCCCCGGCCGTCACCGCCCCGGCGGCCGCGCCGGTCCAGACGCCGCCCCCGGCGCCCGCGCCGACCGCCGTCGTACCCGAACCGACCAAGCCGGCCGCCGACCCGGCGCCGGTCGTCCCGGTCGTCCCGACCACCGCCCCGCCCAAGGCCCAGCCGACGCCCAGCAAGGCCGCGCCCCAGCCCAAGGCGACCACCGCCCAGCCGCCCACCGACCCGGTGCCGGCCGAGCCCAAGCCCGTCGAGACCAAGCCGGCGGCCGCCGCCGGTGACTGCGAGATCAAGTCCAACGCGGGCAACTGCTACAAGGCTGGCCAGTTCTGCCGCGACGCCGACCTCGGCCGCACCACCCACGAGGCCGGCGGCCGGGTGATCACCTGCCGGATGGTCAGCGGCAAGCCGCACTGGCAGGCCTGACCCGGCTCAGGGGTGCCGGGCCGGCGTGCGTCAGAACCTCAGGGGTGCCGGGCCGGCGTGCGTCAGAACCTCAGGGGTGCTGGGCCAGCGTGCGCCAGAACATCGCCTCGTAGCTCTGCAGCAGTCGGCCGTACTCGCGGGCGGCGGCCGGGTCAGGGCCGGTGAGACCCACCGGACCGAGCGCCTCGGCCGCCGCCCGCTCCAGCGCGGTGGGGGGTTGGGCGAAGAAGTCGAAGAAGGCGCAGGCTTCCTCGCCGAAGCCGTGGAAGCGGCGCAGCGCCCCGGCCAGCGAAGCGCAGTAGCCGCCCCAGGCGGTGAAGTTGGCGACCAGGGCGGCTGCGACGGCGGGCGGGCGGCCGTTCAGGGCGAGCCAGGCGAGGTAGGAGGGGTAGGCCTGGCAGCCGGGCAGGGGTTCCGCCGCGGCTCCGGGCGGTCCGCAGGCGGCCGCGAGGGCGGGCAGGGTGCGCAGGGCCGCGCTCTCCCCGTCCGCGAGGCCGGCGAACCAGGCGCCCAGGGGTGCGTCCGCGCAGCGGGTGGCGAGCAGGAGGAGGCTGCGGCGGTCGGAGGCGATGATCCGTTGCTGCTGTGCGGCGAGGGCGGCGAGGGTGCCGAGCCTCCCGCGCCCGGTCGCGAACTCGGTCACCAGGGCGGGCGGTTCTTCGGCCGGCGGCGCCAACTCATTTCGTAGGCGCTTGAGTTGCTGTTCGATCGACTGGATGTCGGGCATGCGCGTCCTCCGTTTCGCTCCGGGAGCCCATGAGTACCGCGTCCGCCCGCGGTCGGTCCCGGGGGCGCGCCGGGGCGGCCTCAGCTGTCGGTGCGGCGCTCCCCGGCGGGTTCCCCGGCCTCGAACCAGCCGCTCGGCGGCACGCCCAGGGCACGGTGGAACATTGCCGTGAACGCGCTCGGGGTGGCGTAGCCGAGGGCGGAGGCGACGGCCGTGACCGGCGTGTTTCCCGCCAGCAGGGTGACGGCGTGGATCAGCCGGGCCTGCTGGACCCAGTGGGAGAAGGTCGTGCCGGTCGCGGCGGGGAACCTCCGTTGGAGGCTGCGCGGGCTGAGATGGGCGTGGGCGGCGGCGGTGGTGGTCGTCCAGCGGGCGCCCGGGGCGGCGCGGACCGCCGCGCAGAGTGCGTCCAGGGCGGGGTCGGTCGGCACCGGGAGGTGCAGGGCGGGGACGGGTCGCGGTGCGAGTTCGAGCAGCAGCAGGTCGACGAGGCGGCCGTCGCGGCCGTCGACCCGGTAGTCGAGCGGGATGCGGGTGGCGGCGTCGACGAGTTCGCGCAGCAGCGGCGGCACCGCGACGACCGTCGGCGTGTCCGGCAGGCCGGCCGCAGCGCCGGGTTCGAGGTACAGCGTGCGCATCCGCACCGGCCCGGTGCAGGTCATCGCGTGCACGACGCCGGCCGGGACCCACACGCCCCTGGTGGCCGGAACCACCCACGTCCCCCGGTCGGTGACGACGGTGATCGCTCCGCTGGTTCCGTAGATCAGCTGGGCCCGGCGGTGGTGGTGCGGGGGGATGTGGTGGCCGTCGGGCAGGTCGCGCGCCATCGCCGCCAGCGGGCGCGGCACGTGCTGGTAGTCGTCGCGGTTCTCGCTCTTGCCATGCATTGGCGCACTCTCGACAGGGGACGGCAGATCGGCGAAAGCTTGCCACAGGTGGCTCTCCGTAGCGTTTCGTCCCGTGATCGACAACGACCGTGAGGTCCGTGTGCCGCGACGGACCATCGCGCTGCTCGCGACGACCAGCGCCCTGACCGCCGCCAACATCTACCTCGGACAGCCGCTGCTGGGCAGCGCCGCCGCCGCACTGCACGTCCCGCCGGCGACGTTGGGCGCCGTGCCGACCGCCACCCAGATCGGCTACGCCACGGGCATCGCGCTCATCGTTCCCCTCGGCGACAGCCGGGACCGGCGGCGGCTGATCCTGGGCCTGTGCGCGGCCTCGGCCGTCGCCCTTGCGGCCTCCGCGCTCGCCCCGACGGCGGGTCTGCTGGTCGTCGCGGCCCTCGCACTCGGCCTGCTCTCCCCGGTTCCGCAACTGGTGGCGCCGCTGGCCGTCGCCCTGGCCGGTGGCCGGGACCCCGGCCGGACCGTCGGCACCGTCCAGGCCGGCCTGCTGATCGGGGTGCTGGCCTCCCGGACGTACTCCGGGGCCCTCGCCGAAGCGGCGGGCTGGCGCGCCGTGTACGGGTGCTCCTGCATACTCACCGTGCTGCTGACCCTGGTGCTGCGTCGGGCACTGCCGACCGGGCCGCTCACCGCCCCGCCCGCCCGGGCGCTGCCGTACCGCGAGCTGCTGGCCTCGGTGCCCCGGCTCTTCGCCACCAGTCCGCAGGTCCGCCGCATCACCCTCTCCGGCGGCCTGGTCGGCGTCTCCTTCGGCGCCTTCTGGACCGCGCTGACCTTCCTGCTCGAGCAGGACTACCACTACGGCTCCACCGTCGTCGGTCTGTTCGGCCTGGTCGCCGTGGCCGGAGCCCTCGCCTCGACGGCCGCCGGGCGGGTGGCGGACCGCTTCGGCCGCCGCCGCGTCGTGCTCGCCTCGGTCGCCGTCACCGCCGCCGCCTGGGCGCTGCTGCTGCCCGGCGGGAGCGGGATCCTCTGGCTGACGGCCGGGGTCTTCGTGCTCGATGTCGGCACCTGGGGCAACCAGGTCGTCTGCCAGGGCGCCCTGTTCACCCTCGACCCGGCGCTCCACAGCCGCCTGAACACCTGCTGGTTCACCCTCCGCTTCCTGGGCATCGCCGTGGGCTCGCTCGTGGGTTCGGTCGCCTGGGCGCACGGCGGCTGGCCGGCCGTGGTCGGTGTCGGAGCCGCGGCGAGCGTGGCGGCGCTGCTCGTTGCCGGACTGCCGGAGCGTCGGTCGTAGCGCCGGCCCGCACCGCCCGGTGCGGGCCGACGCCGTGTGCGTGCGGCCGGTCTCAGCGGCGTGCGGTGAAGTCGCCGACGCGGAGGCCGGCGACGAAGGCGAGCCAGGAATCGGCCGGGAACGAGAGCGCGGGCCCGTGGGGGTCCTTGCTGTCGCGGACCGCCACAGACGTATTGAAGCGCCCGAACTCGACGCAGTTCTCGTTCGGGTTGCTTGCGGACGCCTTCCTCCACTCGACAGGCAGGGCGGATGCGACGGAATAGTGGGTCACTTGAGCTGATCTCTCTTCTCTCGGATGATGTTGAGTGACTCGCCGAGGCTGAGGGCGGTCGCCATGATCTCGTCGAAGGCCGCGCGATAGAGATCGACGTGCTCAGGCTTCTCCACCCAGTTGCTGGCGAGCATGTCGCTGAGCAGCACGAGGTCCAGATCCCGCTGCCGGAACTCCAGGAGCGTGAACGGTCCGCTCATGCCGGGGTGTGGAGGGGCAAGCGCCGGCATGATCTGAATGCTGAAAAGCGGAAGGTCGCCGGTTCGACCCCGGCCCTGGCCACAGCCGCCTGAAAAGGCAAAAAGGCCCCGGAGAGGTTCTCTCCGGGGCCTTCTGCATGTCCTGGTACGCCTACCCGTACGCCAACGGCTCAGGCGAGCTTCTCGCTGAGCGACCCGAGGGCCTTCCGCTGCTCGTCCAGCGACGCGTGGGCGTAGACCTTCATCGTCACCCCGATGTCGCTGTGGCCAGCGATCTGCCGGACGATGTGCGGCGGGACCCCCAGATCCAGCAGCAGGGTCACGCAGGTGTGGCGCAGGTCGTGGAAGCGGAGGCTGAGCCCGAGCCGGTCCCGGAGCGGGTACCAGCTCCGCCGGAGGTTGTCCGGCTCGATCGGCGTCCCCACCCGACTGGTGAACACCAACCCGGTCTCCGTCCACCGCTCGCCGGCCGCCACCCGTTCCTGCGCCTGCCGCTCACGGTGGGCCCGCAGGGCGTCCAACACGACCGCGGGGAGCGGCAGCGTCCGGAGCGAGGACGCCGTCTTGGTCGGACCAAGCAGGAGAGCCCCGTCCACCCGCTGAAGGTTGCTGGACACGATCAGCGTCCCGCGCTCAAGGTCCACCGCCGCCCAGTGCAGGCCGAGCAGCTCGCCGCGCCGGAGCCCCATGGCGAGGGCCAGCACGTAGAGCGCGTGAAGGCGGTCAGCGCTCGCCGCCTTCAGGAGCAGGCGCGCCTGCGGGACGCTGAGCCCCTGCCCGGCGCTGTAGTCGGGCGAGGGCACCTGAACCAGCTTGGCGACGTTCCGCACGATCAGCTCTTCCCGGACGGCGCTCTCCAGCGCGTTCCGCAGAACGGCGTGGATCGACTGGACCATTCGCCGGGAGAGCTTGGTCTCGCAGCACTCCCCCGCCGCACAGCACTCCGGCTTCAGGCGCGCCGCGTCCCGCCCGCTCTTGCAGCACTGGCAGGCGTTGGCCACGCGCACGAGCCACGTACGGACGTCGGCGGCCCGGAGCGTCCGGAGCTTCTTCGTCCCGAGCCCCGGGATCAGGTGCACCCGAACCACACTCTCGTAGCCCTGGTGTGTCTTCGGGCGACGGTTCTCCCTCACGACCGCCTCCAGCCAGTACGTCAGGTACTCGGCCATCTTGACGTTGGTGTCGGGCGTCGGGATCCCCTGGTTGTCCTGGGCCTGAAGCGCCGTGATCTTCTCGCGCACCTCATCACGGGTCTTGCCGTACACGGAGACCCGCTTGATCTGACCGGACGTGGTCGTGACGTAGACCCGGCCATGAAAGAGGTCGCGCCCCTTCACACGGGTGATGCTGCCTTCGCCGTTGGCGCGCTTGGCCATCAGGCGGCCTCCTCCATCTTGGTTCGGACGTAGTCGTGCAGGGCGGTGACGGGGATGCGGCGGGAGCCGCCTTCCTTGAAGCTGGCGAGGACACCGGCGCGGATGAGGTCGTAGACCTTGCTGCGGCTCATCTGGAGGGCGTCCATGACGTCGGGGACCTTGAGCAGAACGGGGGTCACATGCGCTCCCTGGGTGGCGGCGAGGGGCGGGGTGCCGCCGCAGAAACCGCAGAATCCGCAGAATTCGGGGCACATGGGCACTGAGCTGCGGTGATGGCGGTTTCGGGCGGCGGTTGATGATCTCCGCAGAATTCCGCAGAAACTCCGCAGAATTCGGGCAGGGGCAGGGCCGCCCCGGAGCCGGTGGCTGGCTCCGGGGCAGGCGCGGGCGGGACCCGTGATTTGTGCGGAGTTTCTGCGGTTTTCTGCGGGAGTGGATCTTGCGCGGGTTTCCGCAGGTCAGGGCCCGTTCCGGGGCTTTCTGCGGATTCTGCGGTTTCTGCGGCGGGGGTGGGCTACTCGTCGCCGCAGAGGGCGGGGTGGATCTCGTAGCGGGGGGAGGGCTTGCGGCCACGGGTGCGGGGGCGGACCGGCACCGGTTCGAGCCGGAGGTAGCCGTGTTCCTCCAGCAGCGCGAGGGCCGGGTCCAAGTCGGCGGCAGTGGGGAAGTCGGCGCGGCTGAGCCTGGTGAACAGGTCCCGGCGGCTGACGGCGCGCCAGCGGTTGTCCCGGCAGACGTCCAGGACGGCGCTGGCGCGGGTGACGGTGGAGTCGGCTCCCATCGCCTCGAACACCGTCAGGGCGTGGGCGGTGAAGTAGTCGCCCAGCTTGATGGCGCTGACCATGGTGGCCTCGGTGACGGGCTTGGTGTGCCCGTCCGTGAGGTGGACGGCCAGGTGCAGCAGACCGGCGATGCGGGCGACAGTGCCGGCGAGCTTGCCCGCCCACTTGGCGATGTGGCCGAGTTCCCCGCCCCGGGCGGCGAGCTGGGGCTCAAGGCGTTCCTGGAAGGCGATCAGGAGGGCGTCGGCGGCGGGGGTGAGCTGGAGGACGGCCGGGTCCGTCCAGTCCGCCAGGGCCTTGGTCAGGGAGGTGATGTTGCCCTCGTACGTCTCGGCGACGTGCGGGGCGACCGGGTCGGTGATGATCCGGCGGGAGCCGACCGTGGAGGCGGGCAGGCAGTACAGGAAGCGGGCGAGCAGGCCCCGGCCGTCGAAACCCCGGACCCGGGCGATGTCCTCCAGCACGCTGGGCTGCACGGCCAGGCCCATCGTCAGCGCGGGCGACTCCACGAACTCCTGTCGGCTGCGGCGGTCGACGCGCAGGCGGTCCCCGGCGTGGCCCTTGAGGAACACTTCGAGGTTGGGGGTGCCGGAGTAGCGGCCGGCGATGATGTCGAAGATCCCGCCCTCGGCCGACAGGACCGACAGGCGCCCGCCCTGCTCGGCCAGCAGGCTGGTGATGGCCTCCGGGGTGGCGTCGTCGACCAGCAGCCTGGGCTGCGGCGGCACCGTGATGCCCTCGGCGGTCTGTGCCAGGCCGATGGCCTCCGCAACGAGCTGGTCTCGCTCCGGGCCGTCGGCCTTGGCGGCCTTGGCAGCGGCCGTCTCGGCGACCTCCCGGGCCAGACGGGCGGTCAGCTCCGCCTCGACGATCCGCCCGGCCGCCGCCTCTCCGAGGGCGCGTTCGGCGGCGTAGAGGGGGTTGGTCATGGCGCCGAAGACGGCGCTCTTGCGGTTGGCCGGGGGCAGGGCGACGACGGTGAACAGGTTCACCGGCTCGCGCCAGCGGCCCCGGATGTGGACGACCGCGCGGCCTCCGGCGGCGGTGGCCAGGACCGACAGGGCGAGCGTGCCGGCCATGTCGGGCGGGGTCTGGGACTCCTCCGCGACCCCTGCGACGTACTCCTTGAGCCATCCCGGGAGGGCGTCCACCGGGAAGGCGGGCAGGGCTCGGGAGGCGGTCAGCGGCACCGGGTCCGGCCATGCGGCAGGCTCGGGCTCGGTCGGGACGGCGAGCACGGCACGCAGCCTATCGGCGTCGGCCCCGGGCTCGTTGGCCGCTTGGACAAGACGGGTGCCCGCCTCGATCAGGCGGCGGCGCTTGGCGGTCTCGCGCACGATCGCGGCGTAGTACTCGGCGTTCGCCACCGTCGGAGTCGCCGACACCAGGCCGGAGACGTAGGCGGGGCCGCCGATCCTGCCCAGGTCGCCGGAGCGGCGCAGGGCGTCCGTGACGGTGATCGGGTCGGCCGCCTCGCCCAGGTCGAGGATCGCCCGGTGGATGGTCTCGTGGGCGGGCCGGTAGTAGTCGCCGACGTCCATGACGGCGGCGACGTCGCCGAGCGCGGCGGGGTTGAGCATCAGGGCACCGAGGACGGCGCGTTCGGCCTGGAGGTCGTTGGGCACCGTGCTGTCCGGGCTGTGGAGCGGGACGACGTTGTCGTCGGGCCCGGGGGCGGGGTGTCGGGTCATGCGGCGCGGGTCTCCCTCTGGTGTGTGGCGAGCAGGGGGACCCGGGGCGGTGGGCTGTCCTTGGCCGGGAGTGCCGGCCGCCCCGGGGTGGAGCGGAGTCGGTCAGAACAGGGCGTCCGGCTCGACGGCCGGCGTGATGTCCTGCTTGGTCTGGCGGGTGCGGGTGGCGTCGTGGCAGCGCTCGCACCACGCGGCCAGCTCCCGCTTGGGCAGGGCGGCGACGCGGTGCGCGGGCAGCAGCAGCGCGGCCGGGTCGGCCGGGGCGGCGAGCAGGCGGACCCGTCCGCCGCCGTGGCGGGTCTGGTAGCCGTTGTGGACGCGGTCGCACCGGCCGTCGGTCTTGGCGTGGGTGGTGCCGCAGGTGCCCCGGCACTGGCAGCGTCCGGCTGCGGCGGCCATGACGGCCTGCCACAGTCCGGCCCCGGCCAGCGGCGGGACGCGCCCGGTCACGTGGCGGCCCGGGAGAGCCGGGCCCGATGGGTGGTGGAGAGTGCCATGCTGGTGGTTCTCCTTGGTTGCTGTGGCGAGCAGGGAAACCGGAGCGGCCGGGCTGTCCTTGGCCGGGAGTGCCGGCCGCTCCGGGCTGAGTCAGCTCTCGTCGGGGGCGCCGTACTTGGCGTCCCAGCGGTCGAACGCCTCCTGCTGGATGCGGTCGGCGCGGTTCTCCAGCCGCTTGGTGGACTTACCGCGGCTTTCGGCGCGGACGACGCGCACGCCGATGAGGAACAGGCGGGCGGCGTCGGCGATGTTGTCGGCGCCCATCTGGCGGGGGTCGAGATAGGTGCGCTTGGCCATGCGGCCCTCCCGGGCGGTCAGGGGTGGGATCGGGCTGTCCGTCCCCGGCACTGCCCGCACCGCGCCCGGCAGGGGCGAGGGGCGGGCGGAACCGGGATCGGCACAGGCCGGGTCACTCGTCCTCGGGGCCGCAGACGCAGTCCTCGGGGTCGGCGCCCTGCCCGATCCGGCAGGCGCAGTAGATGAAGCCGAACGGCACGCGGATGGGCTCGCCGCCGGGGCAGTGGTCGCACTCGCCGGGCGTCCAGTCCTCGGTGTCCTCGTCGGGGGCACAGTCGAAGTCGTCGAACACGGGAAGTCCTTTCAGGCGGCGCGGCGGGCGGCGGGGAAGGGCAGGACGGTGGCGAGCGGGACGTGCTGGCCGTCGGTGGGTGCGGGGGCGCCTTCTCCGCCGTCGGGCGGGGCGCTGGCGTGCCGGTTGGCGCGGTGGGTGGCGGACTCGGCGAGTACCTGCCGGACGGCCGCGCTGTCGGCCTTGTCGCCGCGCTGGGAGATGAGGGCGGCGGCGGACAGGATGACGCCGGGGCCGATGAGGACGGCGGCGGCGACGGTTTCGGCGGTGCTCATCGGTTGGCCTCCCGGGTGGCGGTGGCGAGGAGGTCCAGGACGGTGGTGCCGAGGGCGGCGGCGCGCTGCTCGATGCCGGTCCAGGACTCGGGGTCGATGTGGAGCAGGGCGGCGAGGGCGGCGGCCGGCCGCTGGTCGGCGGCGGCGGTGAGCGCGTCGCGCAGGTGGACGGCGGCCAGCGGCCGCACGCGGACGGGGGTGCTCATGCGGTGGATCCCCTCTCGTCAATGGATGCG
>NZ_JBIVGI010000013.1:0-188241 GCF_044748625.1 Kitasatospora sp. NPDC089913
GGGGTTTTGTGGCGGCTACTGTGGGCCCTTTTTTGTGTGTTGGGGGGGTGTTTCGGCTGTTTACGGGGGGGCCCCCCCCCCCCCCCCCGGGGGGGGGGGGGGGGGGGGGGGGGGGGCGCCCCCCCCCACCACCTCCTGCTGCCGATCGTCGAAAGGAATCCCGGAGTGGGTCGCCCGGAGCTTGTGGACGTCATCAGGGAAGTGGCCGGATTCGGTGTCTGGCGGGGAAGCGGGAACATCGACGAGGAGGCGCTGGAGAACATCGAGTACTTCTCCGCCCCGCCCGGAGAGCCGGGCGACGACGACCGGGTGGCGCTGGCCGCTGCGCTGATGGGCACCATGGACGCCTGGCTTCAGGATGCCGCGACCGATGGCACCGGGAGGCCCGGCGTCGTCTATCTGTGGCACGACGATCAGGCGGCGCAGCTGCGGCTGTCCTTCGTCTCGGCCGGGCGGGACGGAATTCCCTTCGGGGTGCAGTTGGTGTTCGTCGATGGGCCGCAGGAGATTCTGAACGACTTCCTGATCGGCGCGCACCGCGCTTCCGGTGCCCCCTTGAAGGTCTTCGCGCGTGAGCTGGCGGCAGCTGCTTGAAGCGCGGTGGTCACGCTCTTTCCGCACCGGCCGCCCCCCACAGCGTCAGGCGTCCGGCAGCCCCGCGTAGGCCCGCATCGCCGGACGGTCCCGAGGAAGGGCCCACGACCTCAGGATCTCCAGGAAGTTGCCCCACTGCCAGGTGGACGCGTCGAGGTCGGCCAGCACCCGGATCAGCCGTTGCTGCCGCTCGTCGAGCGCGGTGAAGGCGGGCAGGGGTGTCGGGCGGGTCGGGAACGCCAGGGACAGCGCCGCCGCGGTGACGGCGAAGGCCGAGATACCCGAGGCCCTGGCGAGCCCGTCGGTCACGGCGTCCAGGGTCTCCCCCGGGTGCGTGGAGGAGAGCTGGGTGAGGGAGAGGGCGGCGTAGCCGCGCAGGTCGCCGTCGTGGAAGTCCAGGAGCGGGGGCCCGGGCTCCGGGGGAGCGGCCTCGGCCGCCGCCAGCTCGGCCAGCACCGCCGCGGTCGGCACGCCGTCGTCCGTCGGGCCGTCGCCCGACGCGCCGTCCAGGGTGCCCAGCCGCGCCAGCGCGACGGCGGCCGCCCAGCGGGGCAGGCGTCCGGCGGCCCCCAGGAACGGCCGCAGCCGGGGGACCAGTCCGGGGCCGCCGAGCAGCCCGGCCGCCACCAGCGCCGAGGCCGTCACGGCGGCCGCCGGCTGCTCGTCGCCGAGGCCCGCCACCCCGCCGGCCCGGTCGACGGCGTCGTCCAGCAGGGCCAGCAGCCGCGGCAACGTGCGGGCGGCCTCCTCGGGGAACCAGGCCAGCAGGTACGCGGTGGTGGCCCGGACCTCGGCGTCCTCGTCCTCCAGCAGCACCGACAGGGCGGGGAGCTCGGCCCGGACGGCGTCGTAGGCGGCCAGCTCGGAGTCCATCGACCCCAGGTGGTCCTCGACGTCGAAGAGCGAGCGCCGGAACTCCCGGACCCGCCGCTCGCCCTCGTCCGGTGCCGCCGCGACCCAGGCGTCCATCTCGGCCAGTACCGCCGCCGGGTCCTGCGCCGCGAACTCGGCCCGCTCGCGACGCGTGCGCGCGATGTCGATGCCGTCCGGCAGGTGCGCCTCGTCGTAGCCGATGGCCAGCGACGCCAGCAGCCGGACCACGTCGGCCCGCCCGTTGCGTATGCTCCGCCCGCTCCGCCCGTCCCGACCGGGATCCGTGGCGAGCCGGGCCAGGAACGGCACGGCCGCCGCCGAGGCGGGGTAGCGGCTGCCCTGGTGGAAGATGTTGCCGTACAGGGCGTGCAGCGCCCGGCGGCGCTCCGTCTCCTCCGGTCCGCCGAGGGCGCGCAGCAGTGCCGGAACGTCGTCCGCGTCGCCGTAGGCGTGCTCCAGGCCCGCCCAGTCGATCGCGTCCAGGCCGGCCAGGGGGTCGGTGGTCTCGCTCGTCATGCCCGGCACTCTGCCACGCCCCACCGACAACGCCCCCGGGAGCACCGACCGGGCTCTGACGGCCCGTCCCCGCCCGACGGAAGAGGATCGTGGGCACCCCGGCGACCAGGCCCCCGCAGCGCCGCTCCGTTCACCCGGACGGCGGAGCCCGATCGCGGTCCCCCCGGGCCTGCGGCGAGGCTGTCGGCATGACCGTCGACACCGAGACCCCGCCGTCCGCCCCGCCGGTGCTGGACGCCCGGCAGCGGAACGTCGTCTTCGCCACCATCGTGCTCGGCATGCTGCTGGCCGCACTGGACCAGACCATCGTCGGCACCGCGCTGCCCACCATCGTGGCGGACCTCGGCGGGGCCGCGCACATGTCCTGGGTGGTCACGTCCTACCTGCTCGCCGAGACGGTGGCCACCGTACTGGCCGGGAAGTTCGGCGACCTCTACGGGCGCAAGCTGCTGTTCCAGGTCTCCGCGATCGTGTTCATCACCGGCTCGTTCTTCTGCGGCCTGGCGACCAACATGACGCTGCTGATCGCCTGGCGCGCCCTGCAGGGCATCGGCGCGGGCGGTCTGATGGTGACCGCGATGGCCCTGATCGCCGACGTGATCCCGCTGCGCGAACGGGGCAAGTACCAGGGCGCCATCGGCGCGGTGTTCGGCGTGGCGACGGTGATCGGACCGCTGCTCGGCGGGCTGTTCACCGACCACCTGTCCTGGCGCTGGGCCTTCTACGTCAACGTGCCGATCGCCGTCGCGGTGGTGATCGCCGCGGCCCGGACCATCCCCGCGGTGCGGGCGGCGGTCCGGCCGGTCGTCGACTACCTCGGCATCGCCCTCGTCGCGATCGGCGCCAGCGCGCTGATCCTGGCGACCAGCTGGGGCGGCAACGAGTACGCCTGGGGCTCGGGTGTGATCGTCGGCCTCTTCCTCGGCGGGGCGGTGGCCCTCGGCCTGTTCTGCTGGGTGGAGACCCGGGCCGTCCAGCCGATGCTGCCGATGCGGCTGTTCCGCAACCCGGTGTTCGCGGTCTGCTCCGTGCTCAGCTTCATCGTCGGCTTCGCGATGCTCGGCGCGCTGACGTTCCTGCCGACCTTCCTGCAGTACGTCGACGGGGACTCCGCGACCGTCTCCGGCGTCCGGATGCTGCCGATGGTGATCGGCCTGCTGCTGGCCTCGGTCGCGAGCGGCAACATCGTCAGCAAGACCGGGAAGTACCGGCTCTTCCCGATCGCCGGGACCCTGGTGATGGCGCTGGGCCTCTACCTGCTGTCGCGCCTGGAACCCGGCACCGGCACCGTGCTCGCCTCCTGCTACATGTTCGTGCTGGGTGTCGGCATCGGGCTGAGCATGCAGGTGCTGACCATCGCGGTGCAGAACACGGTCGACTACGCGGACCTCGGCACCGCGACCTCCGGGGTGACCTTCTTCCGCACCATCGGCAGCTCCTTCGGCACCGCCGTGTTCGGGACGATCTACGCCAACAGTCTCCGGACCGAGCTGGCCGGGGGAGTGGCCGAGTCCGCCGCCTCGACGGGCGCCGACCCGGCGGCGCTCGCCCGGGCGGCCGGGAGTCCGCAGGGCCTGCACGGCCTGCCCGCCGACCAGGCGGCACCGATCGTGCAGGGCTACGCGGACGCCCTGCATACCGTGTTCCTGTGGACGGTGCCGGTGGCGCTGCTCGGGTTCGTCGTCTCGCTGTTCCTCAAGCAGGTGCAGCTGCGGGACACCGCCCGGGCGGGCTCCACGGACCTCGGCGAGGGATTCGCCCAGCCGACCGGCGGCGACTCGGACCAGCTCCTGGAGTCGGCGGTGGGCCGGATCGTGCGCGGAGCCGACCTCGACACGGTCCGTTCGATCGTGGCCGACGCGGACACAAGGGTCGACCTCGCCGGTGCCTGGGCGCTGATGGAGGTCGCCGGCCACACCAAGGCGGTCGGCCGGGCGTCACTGGAGCTGGTCGCCGCCCGCAAGCGGGTCCCGCCCGAGGTCCTGGAGCCGGTGTTCGACCGGATGGCCGACGAGGGTCACCTCACCCGTGACGGCGACCGGCTGGCCCTCACCACCACCGGCACGCACGAGGTGCGCGCGCTCGCCCGCGCCTGGTCCGACTGGCTCAACGCCCGCCTGGAGTCCGACGCCGGACGGCCCCGCAGTCCGCAGCTGCGGACGGCGGCGGAGTCGATCGCCTGGCGGCTGCTGGTCGAGGACCTCGCCAACGGTCTGCCCGCGCACGTCCGGGAGAAGGCCGGGGCGGGGGTGCGGGAGGCTCGCTGAGCGCTCCCGGCGCACCAGGCACATCCAGCACGCCCGGTACGCCCGGCGCACCGGGCGTACCAGGCACACCCGGCACACCTGGCGTACCAGGCACACCTGGGGTACCAGGCACACAGCTGACCCGGGCGAGCGAGCCGTACCCACCCTCGCCCGGGCCCGCTCCACAGCGTCCTGACCGGTACGCCCGGCCGTGTCCGGCCGGGTCCGGCGCGCCGCCCCCGCTCCGTCGTCGGCCCCGCCTGGCCCATTCTCAGCGGGCGGCCACGACCGGGCGGACGCGCAGCGCCCAGGCCGCGGCGGGGGCGGCGCAGAGTGCGGCGAGCAGCAGCGCACCGGCCGTCACCACGCCCACCTCGTGCCAGGGCAGGACGAGCGGGGCGGGCACCCGCAGCACCGCCAGGGCGCCGTACAGGGAGGCGAGCTGGACGGCGGCCGCGGCGCAGCCGAGGACGGCGCCGACCGCCGTCACCAGGACCGACTCGGCGGTCACCAGGCGCACGACCTGGGCGCGGGTGGCCCCGGCGAGGCGGAGCAGGGCGAGTTCGCGGCGCCGGTCGGCGGTGGCCATGAACAGGGTGTTGGCGAGCGCGATGCCGGTGTAGAGCACCGCCAGGCCCAGCACGAGGACGGTGCGCAGCCAGGTGGTCCGCGGCGACGGCCCGGCGGCGAGCCACTGCTCGCGGGTGTGAACGGCGGCGCCGTACGGCAGGGCGGCGGAGCGGACGGCGGCCACCCGGTCGCTGCCGCCGTCCGGGCCGAGCGCGACGTCGACGCGGTCGACCCGGGAGCCCGGGGCGTTGGCGGCGGTCACGTACAGACCGTTGTCGCCGAGCCCGTCCCGCAGCACGGCGGCCACCCGCAGGGTCGTGCGGCTGCCGTCGGCGCGGACCACCGGCACCGGTTCCCCAACCCGGTGGTGGCCCCACTCGGCCGGAAGGACGAGGGACTCGTCGTCGAGTGCGGCCGTCGAGCCGGCCAGCACGGGCAGCCGGGCCAGGGCCGCGAGCCCGGCCGGACCGGTGACCGCGCGGGCCTCGGACCGGACCGTCACGCCGTCCGGTTCGACGAGCGCGAGGGTGGTCGGCGCCGTGGCGCAGAGGGCGCCCACGCCGGGAACGGCCCGCAGCGCGGCGAGCAGCGGGCCCGCGGAGCCGTCGGCCGGGACGACGACCAGGTCGGCGCCGGTCCGGGCCCCCGCCTCGGCGGACCGGGCGGCGCCGACCGCCGCCGGCGCGCCCGCCAGCGACCCGGTCAGCGCCACGGCGACCACCACCGGCGCGGCCACCGCGCCCGTCCGGCGCAGCGCCGCGGCGGCAGCGGCGGGCACCAGGCGGCCGACCGGCCGGGCGGATCCGCCGCCCCGGTGCGGCAGTGCGCGGGCGGCCAGGCGGAGCAACGGCGGGGCGAGGAGCGGCGAGAGCAGGCCGCACGCGCAGATCAGCCACATCGGCCGGGTGGTGAACGTCTTGCGGTGCAGCAGGTCGACGGGGTCGGTGGCGAGCGCGGCGACCGTCAGGGCGAGGAAGGCGAGCAGCAGCCCGAGGCCGGTCAGGAGACGGCCGGCGGTCAACACACCGGTGTCGAGGTCGGCCGTGCGCAGGGCGTCCAGCGGGCCGGTCCGCCCGGCCCGACGGGCCGCGACGGCGACCCCGGCGACGGCGACCAGCAGGCCGGTGGCGAAGGCGGCGGGAAGCGGCCACACGGCGGGGACGAGGGCGAGACCGGGCGGCGCCAGGCCGGCCCCGGACAGCCACCGCAGGAGTGCGGGAGCGGCGAGGTGCCCGAGCGCGCAGCCGCTCGCGCAGGCGACGGCGCCGAGCACCAGCGCCTCGGCGAGCACCGTGCGCCGCACCTGGCCGCGGGTCGCGCCGGCCAGGCGGAGCAGTCCGAGCTCGCGACGGCGCTGGGCGACGGCGTAGGAGTAGGTGGAGGCGACGACGAACGCCGACACGAACGCGCTCACCCCGCCCGCGGTGCCGAGCACGGCGACCAGGGAGACGAGGTCCTCCCCACCGGGCGCGCCGGCCGACGCGGCGGCGAGGCCGAGCAGCACGGCGGCGGTCGTCGCCACCCCGAGGGCCAGGGCGAGAAAGGCGCCGAGCAGGGAGACCGGGCGGGCCTTCAGGGATTTCAGCGCGATCCGCAGCATTCTCATGGCGCCCAGCCAAGCGCCGCCCCCCCGGGGTGGCGCAGCGGGCCTGGGGCCACTTCGCAGGGTGGGGCAGGCCCTACCGACGGGCCGCGCCGCGCCCTCTAGGGTGGGCGGACGCCGGGAGGGCGCGTGGGGGAGGAGAGACGTGACGGACGACAGAGGTCGGTGGGGCGCGGTGACGCGGCCGGGGTTCCTGCGTTCGGCGGCGCCCTGGCGGGCGGCCGGGTACCTCCTGGCGACCGGACTGACCGGGCTGCTGCTCTGCGCCGGGCTGCTGGTGTCGGTGGCGGCCGGCGGCGTGCTGGCGGCCCTGCTGGTCGGGCTGCCGCTGCTGGCCGCCCTGGCCCTGGTCGGGCTGCCCGTCGCGGCCTGGGAACGGCGCCTCGCCCGGTTCCTGCACGGCGCACCGGTACCGGACCCGCACCGCGTCCCCGACCGTCCGGGCCTCGCGGCCTGGCTGCGGCTGCGTTACCGGGAGCGGGCCACCTGGCGCGAGCTCGGCTTCACCGCGCTCGCCGCGTTCGTGCTCTGGCCGCTCGACCTGGCCGTGGCCGTGTGCGCCCTCGCCGTCCCCGGGTACCTGCTGGCGGCCCTCCCGCTGCTGCTCCTGGACGGCGAACAGGTCAACGTCCTCAAGGTCTGGCAGGTCCACTCCCCGTGGGCGGCGGGCCTGTTCGGGCTGGCCGGGCTCGCCCTCGCACCACTGCTGGCGTACCCGGTGGCGCTGCTGGCCGCCGCCCGGGCGGCGCTCGTCCGGGCGCTGCTGGGGCCGGGCGGCCGGGAACACCGGATCGGTGAACTCGTCCGCTCCCGCGCCCGGTTGGTGGACGCCTTCGAGGCCGAGCGGCGCCGGATCGAACGCGATCTGCACGACGGCGCCCAACAGCGCCTGGTCGCCCTGCGGATGACGCTCGGCCTGGCCCGGCTGGACGCGCCGCCGGACGGCCCGCTGGCGGCCCGGCTCGCCGAGGCGCACCGCGAGGCGGGCGACGTGCTCGCCGAACTGCGCGAACTGATCAACGGCATCCATCCGCAGGTGCTCACCGACCGAGGCCTGCCGGAGGCGTGCGCGGACGCCGCCGACCGGTCACCCGTCCCGGCGACCACCCGCTTCGCGTTGCCGGCCCGCCTCCCGGCGCCCGTCGAGTCGGCCGGGTACTTCGCCGTCACCGAGGCGCTCGCCAACGTCGCCAAACACAGCGGGGCGAGCACCACGACCGTCGACGGCCGGTGGGCGCGGGGCCGGTTGACCATCGAGGTGACCGACGACGGCCGCGGCGGCGCCGACCCCGGGCGCGGCACCGGACTGACCGGTCTGGCCGACCGGATGGCGGTCGTGCACGGCACACTGACCGTGAGCAGTCCGCCGGGCGGACCGACCACCGTGAGGGTGGAGATCCCCTGCACCCCGACCGGGACGGGGGCGCGACGATGAGCCTGAGCATCGTGCTCGCCGAGGACGGAGTCCTGCTGCGCGAGGGGCTGATCGGCCTGCTCGCCCGGTTCGGGCACCGGGTGGTGGCGGCCGTCGGCGACGCCCCGGCGCTGCACGCGGCGGTCGAGGAGCACCGGCCGGACCTCGTGCTCACCGACGTCCGGATGCCGCCCGGCCAGAGCGACGAGGGCCTGCGCGCGGCCGTCGCCCTGCGCGAGCGGCACCCCGGCCTGCCGGTCCTGGTGCTCAGCCAGTACGTGCAGCGCTCCTACGCGGCCGAGCTGCTGGACTCCGGGGACGGCTCCGGCGTGGGCTACCTGCTGAAGGACCGGATCGGTCAGGTCGAGGAGTTCGCGGCGGCGGTCGCCCAGGTCGCGGCCGGCGGGACGGTGGTCGACCCGGAGGTGGTCCGCCAATTGCTGCGCCGCCGCCGGGACCCGCTGGAGCGGCTGACCCCGCGCGAGCGGGAGGTGCTGGCACTGATGGCCGAGGGCCGCTCGAACGCGGCGATCTGCCGGGAGCTGGTGGTGTCCGACGCCGCCGTGGGCAAGCACATCGGCAACATCCTGATGAAGCTGGACCTGCCCCCGGCCGCGGAGACGCACCGCCGCGTGCTGGCGGTGCTGGAGTTCCTGCGCGCCTGACCCGGTCGGCGGTCGGCCCGGCGGTCGGCCCGGCGGCCGGGCCGACCGGGATGGCTACGGCGTGGACGTCACTTGCCGCACCAGCCCGGGCCCTTGCCCCACCAGTCGCCGGAGTTGTAGTCCCGGCCGCCGTAGTAGATGCACTGCCCGGGTGCGTAGAGGTAGGCCGTGGCGTAGTAGCTGAGGTTCCGGAACTCCTCCTGCCTCCCGCTGCCGTCGCCGTAGGTCAGGTAGGCACCGGTCAGGGACGGAGTGCCGACCCTGGAGTTCTTGATGGTGGCGACGCAGTTCTTGCCGGTCGCGCTGCTGTAGGTCAGGTAGACCGTCGAGGTGCCACCCGGCAGGTCGAAGGAATCCTTCGTGACGTAACTCGCCCCGCAGGTGCTCTGCGGGGTGTAGGCCGTGACGGCCGCATCGGCGGTCGCGGGGACCGCGAACAGAACAGAACCGGCCGCGACGGCGAGGGCCGCCGTACGCGCGTAATTCCTGCCGAACATTCTGGACTCCTTCGTGCGACTCGTGCTCCTGGAAGCCGACGTGCCAGGCCATGACAACAGTCGACCCGCGCAGTCCACGGTCACTCTGTACACGATGTCCGGAATCGGATCGAGGACGGTCCGATTCCGTCACGGAGTCGTCGGCGAACGGCGGAAGTGGAACCGGAATCGCCCGACCCGGCATTTTCCCGATTCCCGGGAAGCGCCGATGATTTCCGTAATTCCTGCCGCCGTCCGCCGTCCGCCGTCCGTCGCCTGCCGCCTGCCGCCTGCCGTCCGTCGTCCGTCGCCCGTCGGACCCCGGACCTCGTTCGCCCGCGCCGGCCGCATCGGGGCCGGTCGCCCCGCCGGCAGTCCGGTGCCCCCGATGCGTCTAATGTCTCCCTGCGTCTGTTGTGTCGGGTTGGTGTCGAGGTGTGTGCGTGTGCGGGTGTGTGATCCAGCCCACTGGTCCGGGGTGGATAGCGGGTCGGTGGCCGGTGTCTTTCTACAGGTGCAGGCGTTCGGGAGCGGATCGGGAGGTGTTGGATGAGGCAGTCACGGGCGGCGGGTTTCGACGAGTTCGTCGCGGGCCGGTGGTCGGCACTGTTCCATCTCGCGCGTCTGCTCACCGGCGGGGACCGGCACCGGGCCGAGGACCTGCTGCAGGAGGGACTCGTCAAGCTGTGGTCGGCGTGGCCGAGGGTCGCGGACCAGGCGCCGGAGGCGTACCTGCGCCAGGTGCTGGTGCGGGCGGCGGCGCGTTCGGCCCGTCGGCGCTGGTGGGGGGAGCGCCCGACGGAGGAACTGCCCGAGACGCCCGTCGACCAGGATCTGGCGGCGGTCGTGGAGGAGCGCACGCGGCTGGAGAGCGCACTGGCGCTGCTGTCGGCACGCCAGCGGGCCGCGGTGGTGCTGCGCTACTACCAGGACCTGCCGGAGGCGCAGGTCGCGGAGGTGATGGGGTGTCCGGTCGGTACCGTCCGCTCCTTGACCTCGCGCGGGGTGGCGAGGCTGCGGGAGGTCCTGTCCGAGGTCGGCGAGCCGGTGAAGTGAGGGAGGAAACCCATGGATGACTTCGAACAGGAGCTGGCACGGATGATGCGCGACACCCAGGAGCAGGCCTTCTTCGGCCCTGAGCACCACAGGCGCCTGCAGGAGCTGCTGCGCGCGCGACGTCGTACCCGGACCGCGCTGACGGCGGGAGGGACCCTGCTGCTGATCGCGGGGGTGGGGGCGGGGCTGCCCTTCCTGGTGCAGGAGCACAGCACCACGGGCCCGGCCTCCACGCCCACCTCGACCCCCAGCTCCCGTCCGACGGACTTCCCGACGCACTATCCGACGTACGGGCCGTTGGAGTCCCCGACGAACGGCGCCACTCCGGGGGCCTCGCCGGGTGGCACGGGCCTGCCGGCAGGACTGGTCCCGGCGCCGACGTACAACGGCACCCACGTCCCGACATCGACGTCCACGCCGACGTCCACTCCCGCGTCCGTGCCGATGCCGACGTCCACGCCGATGCCCACGCCGACACTTACGCCGACGTCCGCCCCGACCTACGTTCCGGAGGCCACGGCGACCCCCGCCCCGACGAACGTCGCGACTCCGGCCTCCGCCCTGACTCCCGCGGCGGCCCCGACGTCCGCCCGCACCCCGTAGGGCCGGGAGGGAGCCGGGAGGGGCTCTGCCCGGGGCGGGCCCGCCGGTCGCCGGGGCCGCCCGCCCGTGCGTTCCCGGGCCGGCGGCCACGACGCCGATGAAGCATCAACTGCACATCTGCAGCCGGGATTTCATGAGCCCCTCGTCAGCGCCACGCCTCCCCGGCAACTCGAGGCCGGGGCGACGAGCACTTGCGTCCGCACCGTGCGGCAGGTCAGTACGTGTCGTTGTCGATGATCGAGCTGGCGTAGATGCTGAAGCAGGGGAAGGGGTACGCCTCCTCCGTCTCCTCGGTAAGGGCTTCGAGCTGCTGAAGGGCGAGGATCTCGGTCATGGAAGGGTGCCTCCGCTTTCCTGTGGGTGGGTGGGATCCAGGGTGAACCAGTCGTCACCCGGGCCGTGGAGGGCTCGGTGCAGTGCCAGCAGGATCCCGGCGCTGCCGCTGGCCGTGTCGGCGCTGAACCGGAGCGAGCCCGTGCCGAGCCAGCGGACGTCCTCGCCGTGCGGCACGGCGTACTTGAGGAGCCCGGTGGCCAGCCGCAGTGCGTCCCGGCGGTCGGCGTCGTCCTGGGTGTAGTCGGCGTGCGCGGCCAGCAGGTGGACCAGTCCGGCGAAGCCGTCGTGCAGCCCGGCCTGGACCGCGCTGACCTTGCGCACGTCGGCGAGGACGCGGGGCAGAGCGGTGGCGCAGCGCTCGTCCGCGGTGGCGGCGTAGCGCAGCAGGACGGTCCCGATTCCGGCCGACCCGGTGGCCAGGTACGGCATGACGCGCCGGTTCACCGCGTTGTCGGCGAAGGAGAGGGACCCGTCGGGCAGTTCCACCGCGCGGTCCAGCTCCTCGTGGAGCAGTAGGCGTCCGGCCGCCCGGTAGCGCGGTTGCCCTGTCGCGTCGGTGAGGTGGTGGAGGAAGAGCGCGAGCCCGGAGCGGCCGTGGAACAGTCCGCGGGCGTCGTGGGCGCCGAGCGTCGGCCCCAGGTCCGCGCCGAGCGCGAGGATCGCGTCGCCGGCGGCGGCAGCCCGCTCCAGATGACGAGGGTCCCGGGTCTGCCGGTGCAGGGCCAGCCACGCCAGGCCGACCCCGGCCCGCCCGCCGGCCAGCGTGGTCGTGCCGGCCGTCAGCGGATGGCGGTCGGCCGCGCGCAGCAGGTCGACCGCCTCGTCGAGGTGCCCGGTGCGGGCCAGCGTCCGCCCGACGCCGGCCGAGCCGACCGCCAGTCCGGGCGGCAGCGCGTGCGCGGTCGTGAGCGCGTCGTGGCGCAGGCGTTCGCGGACCTCCTCCGGGACCGGGACGCCGGCCCGGAGCAGGGCGTGCACCACGCCCGCCGTCCCGTACGCCAGGCACACCGTGTTGGTGCGGAACGCCTGCGGCGACGGGGGGAAGGCCCAGTCGGGGCGGTCGGTGTCGGCCAGGGCGAGCAGCCCCGAGGCCGTCCGCTCGGCGAGCCGGGTCAGGCATCCCACCGGGTCTGCGTCCACCTCCCCGGGGTCGGGCAGTGCCGACGGTCGGACCGCGCCGGGGCGCCGGAAGGCGGTGGCGCGGCGCCACAGGTCGTCCGGTACCGGCGCCCGCGCCGCCAGGTCGCGCCGCAGCAGGGCGAAGTTGGCCGGCGTCAGCTGCGGCGCGTTGTGGAAGGGCGCCAGCAGGGTGAGCGCGAGGGCCGCCATGCCGTAGCGGTCGGCGAGCAGGGGGTCGTCGGGGTGCTCGGCGGCCACGCCCGGGGGCGGTGCGAAGCCCGGCGTGCCCATCCGGGCGGGCCGGGCGTCCAGCGCGGTCGCGGATTCGAAGTCGACGAGCCTGGCCCCGCCGTCGGGGGTGACGATGACGTTCCCGGGGCTGACGTCGCCGAACCGCAGCCCCAGCGCGTGCAGCCGGTCCAGGGCCGCGTCCAGCGATGCGAGGATCCGGCGGCACTCGGCGTGGTACCGGTCGAAGTCCGCGGCCGGCCGCTCGGCCAGCAGGACGGGCGAGGAGCGGTTGATCCACCGCACCAGCGGGAGTCCGTCGACGTGCTCCATGACGAGGAAGTCGTGTTCCCACTCCGTGAACCGCTCCAGCGGTTCCGGGCACACGCCGGCGGCCGCCGCGTGCACGGCGGTCAGGGTCTCGTACTCCCGGCGCAACCGCTCCCGCGCGCTCGCGCCGTCCCAGGTGTAGCCGTTGTGCGGGCGCGCCTCCTTGATCAGCACCAGCCGCCCGGTGCGGGTCTCGCGCGCCTGGTAGGCGCCACCGGCGTTGCTCGGCTGCAGGACCTTGACGATCTCGTAGTCACGGATGCGGATCGGTCCCCGGTGCGGGGCCGGCTCCCGGTCCACGAAGGGGTCGCCGACACCCTCGGGCAGCACGAAGTACGGCAGCCGAAGGTCCGGCACGTCGTGCCCGTGGCCGTCGGCCACCAGCGGCTGCGCGGTGCCGTCGGGCAGCATCCGGCTGCGGCCGGCGAACGCGCCGTAGCGGTAGTGGACCGTCCGGGAGTCCCGGTAGCGGCGGTCACTGAGCACGTAGGCGCCCTCCTCGCCGTCCAGGGCCTCGGCGAGGAGGACGAGGAGCCGTTCGGCGCCCGCCGTGTCCGGTGGGTACACGGTGCAGAACTTGCCCGCCTGCGAGCGCGCGCCGTGTTTGTGGTGCAGCGCGAGGAAGAAGAAGCGCGCCGACACGTGCTTGAACGCCGCCTCCTGGGCGAAGCAGGTGTCCGCCACCACGTCGAGGACGTGCTGCGCCCGTTCCGGGCGCGCGGACACGTGGATCTTCCAGCCCTGCCCGGCACGGCGTACCCCGGGTCCGCTCCACGCCGTCCAGATGTCCCGCTCGCTCGCGCGCCAGCCGTCGGCGGTCCGGACGGGCGCGAAGCGCGGACCGGGGTCGGCCATCGTGGCGAGCGGCGCGTAGAACTGCTCGTCGGCGAGGGCGTCGGACAGTGCGTCGAACAAGGGGCCTCCTCCACAGGGTCGTTCGCCCGCCCGGGCCGCCGGGCCTGCTCCCTCCCGGTACCCGGCTCCGGTCTCAGCGGATGGGCGGGCCGGGCGCCGCCGTCCGTGGCCGTTAACCGTCCGACGGGCTTCCCGGAGCTGTTCGCACGCGCCGGAACGGCCGCCGCCCCGACACACCGGGATGCTGGACGGGGCGGGTTCGACAGCGGTTCGGCCGCGGTATGGGAACGCTTGTCCGGCGCGGCTCGGCGTCCGGCGCGGCCCGGCGTCCGTCGCGGTCCGGTGTCGGCCGTGGTCCCGTGTCGGCCGTGGCTCCGCGTCGGCCGGCGGTCCCGTCTGCGCGTCGGCAGGGCGGTGGCAACGGCCGTCCGGCGCAGGCCCCGGAGCCGTTCCGAGGAACCGGCCGGGAGGTGGCCGGACCGTGGAGCCACCGCCCGGGCGCGCTCGCCGTCCTCTACGTCGAGCGGACCGAGGCCGCGCGCACCGCGGCCCGTCGAGCGGCCGCCGTCGCGGCGCGGGCCGCCGTCCGCCGTCCGGCCCCGCGCCCGACGTCTGCGCCGGGTGCGACGATCGCGCTCCTGCCAGTCCCGAGGGCCGCGACCGACCTGGCGGCCCGTTCGCGTTCCGACCGGGTAGGTCGCGTCCCCCCGTGCCGGACCGGCCGTCAGAGGCCGCCGAGGTTCAGCAGGCGGTCGGGGGAGCCGGAGGACACGGTGAGGACGTTCTTGGTGGACTGCTCGATGAGCCAGCGCTTGACCTCGTCGGCATTCGCGCCGGGATGCGCCTCCTTGTAGAGGGCAGCGACGGCTGCGACGTGGGGGCTGGCCATCGAGGTGCCGCTCATGGAAACGGATCCGCCACCGAGGCCGGCGGAGCGAATGTCGACGCCGGGGGCCTGGAGGGTCAGGCAGGGGCCGGTGTTGCTGGTGTCGGCCTGGTGGTCGGAGGCGTCGGTGGCGCCGACGGTGACGGCGCGTGCGGCGCTCGCGGGCGAGATGCCGCAGGCGTCGCGGGCGTCGTTGCCGGCCGCAACGACGGGGAGGGTGCCCAGTTGCGCGATCCGGTCGACGGCGCGGTTGAGTGCGGGGGACGCGTCCTCGCCGAAGGAGAGGTTGAGGACCGCCGGTTGCTTCGCCTCGCGGGCCACCCAGTCCAGGCCTGCCAGGCCCTGCGAGGTGGTGCCGTCGCCGCCGCAGTCCAGTACGCGTACCGACACCACGGTGGCCAGGCGGGCGATGCCGTAGGTCTGGCCGGCGACGGTGCCGGCGACGTGGGTGCCGTGGCCGTTGCAGTCCTGGCCGCTCTGTCCGTCGCCGATGGCGTCGAAGCCGGGGACGGCGCGGCCGGGGAAGAACTCGCGGTGGTTGAGGTCGATGCCGGTGTCGGCGACGTAGACGTTGACGTAGGCGCCGCTGCCGTAGACCTTGAAGTAGCCGTCGAGGGGGAGGCGTCGCTGGTCGATGCGGTCCTGGCCCCAGGTCCGGGCGGGGTAGCCGGGAAAGTCCCGCCGGGCGGAGCCGGGGGCGGAAACGGAGCCGGAGGCGGAGGCAGAAGCGGAGGCCGAGGCGAACGTGGAGCCGCCGACCCTGATGACGGCGTCCTGTTCGACGGCCTCGACCCCTGGCAGGGCGCGGACGGACCGCAGTTGAAGGGGGTTCAGCTCGGCGGAGAAGCCGTTGAGCGCGGTGGTGAACGTACGGCCGGCACTGATCCCGGGCACCGCCCTGAGCACGGACGCAGGGTCGATGTTCTCCTGCAAGGTGACGATGTACCGGCCGGGGACGGCGGCGGACACCGTGTGCAGCGGAGCCGGGGCGCTCCGACCCGACGTTCCCGGCCGGGCGACCACGGCCCCGGCGTCGGCCGGAACGCCGAGAAGCGTGGCGAACAGCAGCAGTGCGATCCAGAAGCGGCGGAGGGACGAGTGCAAGACGGGCTCCTGTCGGACGGGACGATCCCTGCAGACACTCTTCGGTTGCGAACGGACCTGACTTGAGCGCGCTCCCGCCGACGGGACCGTGGTTCGTCGGACTGTCGGTGTGCGGACCGCCGGCCCTGCAGGAGCGGAGGTTCGGCACTTTCCCCCGGTGCGGTGGTCAGCTCCGCGCGCTGCCCGGCGGACGGCGTCGGGTTCACCCGCCGGTGCGGGAAGTCGCACCGATGCGCACCGAACCACGGGGCGGGTACCGGGTGGGGTGCGACACCGAGGGCACCGGATCACGCTGCTTCTGTGAGCATGTCCGCACGCTGGGTGAAAGGGACGAGTGCCATGTCCAAGCGGGACGACTACGCCGAGTTCCGTGCCGGGATCGACCGGCAGCCCTCCGAGAAGGAGCAGCGGGAGCGGGAGGAGTACGGCAGGCAGGTCCGTGAAGCCGAGGCCCAGGCAGACCCGAACGCACCCGCCACGGCCGTCGCGGTGGAGGGCGACGTCCAGATCGATCCCGAAGCGTGGAAGCTCGCGGCTGGCGCAGGAGGCGGGAGCCAGGACGGGTGAGGCGTCGAGGGGTGGCTGACAATTGATCTTGTGGCAGGCCGGGACGGGTTGACGGGCGGGGAGCGGGAGAAGCCGAGGAAGGCCGCCCGGTGGGACGAGTGCGTGGCCCGGTGGACCGCACCGCGATCACCGGCCGCCGTGGCGGGCGCCCCGGCGGCCGGTGCCGGAACCCTCGCCGACGGTGTGCTCGGTCCGGTCGGCGGCGCGAGCGCGGGCACGGTGGTGTGCGGCTTCCGAGCGGCCGGAGCGCCGCGAGCCGGGTCCGCCGACGGACGCGGTGAGCGCCGCCGCCGTCGCGTCGTACCCGCGGGTGCCGGCCGCGAGAGCGACCGGCACCCGCGGGTACGCACTGTGCGGGGCCGACCGTCACGGACACCGGGCCGAGCCGGCCGAAGGTGGCCTTGACCGGTGTGCCGGGCGGGAGGGCGACGGCGCCGGAGAGGACGACCTGCCCGGCGTCGATGTCGGGGCGATGAACCGCCGCGCGTCCACGGAGGAGCCGTCGGTGAGCATCGTCCGGTCCGTGAGGTACCCGAAGTCGGGCTGGTCGATTCCGAACATCCGCTGGATCGCCTCGCTGGTGGCGCCGATCTTGAGGCCGACGAGCGCCGCGCCGTCGGCCGTCTCCCGGGCCCGCAGCTCGGCCTGCACAGCGTGGGCGTCCCGGACCGTGAGTTCCGGGAGGGCAGATGCGGTGCGCCGCACTCGTCCGTTCACGCGACCCGATGCGCTCAGCCGAGGGGCAGTTGGAGGACGGCCTCCTCGCCGCTGGTGGAGGTGACGGTGATTCTGCTGTCCTGCTGCCCGGTGAAGGCGTAGAGCTGGTCGCGACTGTTGACGACCAGGACGAGGCGGTGGCCGTCGGCGAGGTCGTAGGCGGTGGGCTGGAGTGCCCAGTGGACGGTGCGCTCGGTGCCGGGGGTCAGGTCGGTGGCGGTGAAGGGCTCGTGGGTGACGATCCGGGCGGTGCCGTCCGGGGCGGCGTCGAAGAGGTAGGCGACCAGGGTCGCGGCGTCGCCGGCCTCGACGCGGACGGTGAGCCGGAGGGTGGCGGTGCCGCGGATGCGGCGGCCGCCGGAGAGTTCGGGGGTGGACCAGACCAGCAGCCGGTCGCGCTCGAAACCGGCCGGGTCGTAGGGCTTGGGGGTGCCGGACCACTCCTTCTGGCCGGTCTTCATGATGTCGTCCATGGCGGTGGCGGTGGTCTCGTGGCCGACGGTGAAGGGCCGGCTCCATTCCGTGGCGGGCTTGTCGGACAGGGTGCCGTCGGTGTCGGTGTCGGTGCCGCTCAGGTACCAGGCCTCGGTGGCGGTGGTGGCCGATGCCCAGGAGGGGAGCGGTTCGCGCCGGGCCGGCACGGTGATCCGCCGGCCGATGGGAGTGGGGACGGTCTCGTAGGTGAACATGACCTGGCTGCTGACCACCGGCCAGTCGGCGACCTCGGGGGCCTCGCCGAGCAGGTGGTGGTCGAGCCAGGCGTAGGCCTCGAACATCGGGGCCAGCAGGCCGGGGAAGGGAATGCCAGTCACCACGCCGGTGATGCCGGCGCCTTCCGGGGCGCCGTGGTCGCCGATCCACAGGCTCAGGTGCTTCGGAACGGTGAGCCTCTCGAACACGTCGATGGCCTCGCGCGCGGGGAAGAGGCTCTCGTGCCACGTGTTGGAGTAGAAGGTCGGCACGCCACGGGCGTTGGTGGCGTCGAGGTAGGTCTCCGGGGAGCGGACCGTGCCCCAGGCCACCACGTCGTCCATGTTCCGCCCGGCGAGGAAGTCCTGGAGGATGCGCCAGGTCTCCTCGTCGAACTTCTCCGCCTCCTGGCCCTCCTCGGCCCCGGTGAAGCCGATCAGCAGCTCTGCGGCCTTCTCGTGCCGGGTCCCGTGGTCGTAGAGGCTGGTGGCGAGGTTGCCCCAGGTGCTGAGCGCCGCGACGGTGGCGACCCGGTCCCCCGGGTCGTGCGCGGCGACCAGCTGGCTGATCCCGGATCCGTAGGACAGGCCCATGAACCCGATCTTTCCCGGGGCGAACTGCTCCTGGGCGTGGTCGATCATCTTCGACCCGTCCGACCAGTCGTCCGGCCCGGCGACGCCGATGAACCCGTCGGAGGAGTAGAACTTGCCCGGCTGGCCCATGCCCCGCGGCGTGTACGCCAGCACGTGGTAGCCGCGCGCGGCCAGTGAGAGGTAGCCGACCATGAACGGCAGCCAGCCGTAGGGGTTCCAGCCGGCGGGAACGATCACCACCGGCCGGGGTTCGGCGGAGTTCTGCCGGATCTCGAACACGGACAGGTCGGTGCCCTCCGCGACGCTGACGCGCCGCACGGCGGTCGCGGCGCGGCCGCGGACACCGCCCACGAGCTCCCGCAGCTCCTCGGGGAGCTCGGAGGCCGCGGCGGTGCCCTGGAGGGCGGCGAGCAGCGCCTGCGCGACGGCGAGCACCGCCGGGTTGATGTCGAGACCGGCGCCGCGCCAGATGCCGTTGGCGGCGATGTCGGCGAGTGTCGCGTCGGTGACCGACGGGATCGGCTCTCCGTCATGTGTTGTCATACGAACTGTCCTTTGCTGGTAAGGCAGGGATGCCCCGGAGGGCGCTGTACAGGCGGATCATGGACCAGGGTGTCGGCATCGAAACGGCGGGACGGGCGGACCTACCCGAACGGGTGGAGTTCCGGCCGCCGCGCCGGAGGCGGGGTGGTCGGTGGGGGTTGTCTCCCCGGCCGGCCCACCGGGTGTGCGCCGTTCGGGCCCCACCGGGTGACCGGGGGCCGGGGTGGTCGTCGACCCGGGGAACTGACCCGGGGAACTGACCCGGGGAACGGATCCGGGGAACGGATCCGGGGAACCCGGGGGCCGCGGCACGCCTGGCGGCCGCCTTCGCCGACCCGTCCGTCGGCGCGGTGGCCGGCAACACCAAGGTCGCCAACCGCACCGGGCTGCTGCCGTTGCGGCAGCACCTCGAATACGTCATGAGCTTCGGCCTGGGGCGGGTTCTCCAGGAGGGGGGTCAGCTGTTCGCCGCGTCCGCGGGGCCGACCGCAGTGGCCCGCCCCACCGCTGAGGGACGAGGTCAACTGCCCGGCCGGTGATGAGGGGCAGTCGCGCTCGCCGGTGCTCGAGGGCGCCGCGGGGTCGTGCCGCGGTGCGGCCGGCGGCCGTACGTGGCGACCGCTCCGGTCTCCTGCCCCGGTGCCGGGTGTCCGTCCCCGGTTGTGCCCCGCGAGCGGGCCGGCTTCGGCGCGAGCCTCCGGGAGGCGTCGGCTCCGGTGAGCAGCGCGAACGTCCGGTGAATCCACGACGGCACTGCGGGGCCGAGGGGTGTGGCGGGAACGGGGGGCGGTGGATCGGCCACGGATTGGCTGCAAACCGTGCATACAGCGATGCGGAAGGGGATCTACCGTTCTCCGCCGAGGGGGCCGCTTCCAGCTGCCCTCTCGAGTTCGGGGACCGGATTCCGCACCACTCGATCTGCCCTACGGAGGAGAACTCGACATGTCCGTGAAGAAGACAGCATCCCGCCTCGCCCTCATCGGCGCGACCGTCACGCTCGCGTTCGGCGGCCTGGGCGGCCAGGCCAACGCCAGCGTCGAGAACATCGACAGCTGGGGCTCGTACACCTGCGCTTCCAAGGGCGGTTACTACTGCCTCTGGTACGGCCCCAACCGCGGCGGCGGCGTTTGGAGCAGCAACGTCGTCGCCACCCCCACCATCAGCGGGAACTTCAGCGACGGCAACCCCGTGCGGAACAACGCCGCCTCCGCCGAGAACGCGAGCGCCTGCGACGTCGGCATCTGGGTGTACCCCAACTACATGGGCGACGAGAACTGGCTGAGTCCCAACCGGGGCGGCAACCTCACCCCGTGGCTCAGGAACAACGAGGCGTCGATGGCCCTGGACGACGCCACGCGCGCGTTCTGCCCCACCGTCTGACGATCCGCCCGTGACCAGAGCCTGCCCGTCGGTACGAACACCGGCGGGCAGGCCGTCCCGCGAACCCGAAGGAGAACGGTCGTGACTGCCGCAGCGAGACTCCGCCGAGGGCGGCTTCTGGCACCGGCGCTGCTCGCTCTGGCGGTGGCCGGCTGCTCCGCGGGGCAGGTCGCGTCGCCGTCCGCCCCGGTGCCGCCGTCCGTCCCGGTGCCTCCGCCCGCGACGGTGGCGACCCCCGTGCCCGAACCCTCGCAGGTCGCCGGACTCCGGCTCCCGATCGCGGAGTACATGCTGACGCCCCAGCAGTCGGCCGAACTGAAGTGGCTGAACACCAAGAAGGCCGCTCTCTGCATGAAGGAGTACGGCTTCGACCTGCCGATCGCGCCCGGTCCGGTCGTCTCCGCCTCCGACTCCCTCCTGTTCCGTCGCTACGGCCTGGTCGATCCGGTGAGTGTCGGCACCTGGGGCTACCACCTGCCCAGACGTGACACCGCGACTCCGAGGGCCACGCTCTCCCCGGCGGAGAACGCCCTGTTGCTCGGCCGGGACGCCACGGGCAAGCCGGTGACCAAGTCGAACGGCCGGGCGGTGCCCGTGGGAGGCTGTCAGGGCAGGGCGAACACCGAACTCCGGTCGCTGCAGCCCGGCGGACAGGGCACCGGCGGAGGCGCGTCCCAACTCGCGGCGCAGACCAAGTCCGAGAGCTTCTCCCGCTCGATGGCCGATCCGCGGGTGAAGGAGGTCTTCGGACGCTGGTCGGAGTGCCTGCGCGCCGACGGATTCAGCGCGGCGAACCCGGTCGAGGCCGGAGCGGACCTGCCGTCGGTGAAGGAACCGGAGCCGGACGCCGCGGAGATCCGCATGGCGCAGACCGATGTGGAGTGCAAGGCGCGCACCGACCTGATCGGGATCTGGTTCGCCGTCGAATCCGAGTACCAGAAGGCCGCGATCGCCCAGCAGCCAGAGGCGTTCGCGGCGCTCAAGGCCGAGCGGGACGCGCAAGCCGCCGAACTCGCGCGGCAGATCGCCGCACTGCCCGGCGGCTGAGCGCCGTGACGCTCCCGCTCCTCCGTCGTCGGGCGTTCCCGTGAGCCGGCGGCCCGGTTCTTCGGAGCGGGATCCCCGGACGGTTTCAGCGCGGCAGGACGAACACGGAGCTGCCGGGTTCCCGCAGGGCGGCCGGGTGCTGCGGTGACGCGGGGGGCGGATCGGCGCGTCCGGGAGGAGCAACGAGGAGCTCTCTCCGGCGGGGGTCGGGGAGACCGAGGTCCCGGCTCGTGCCCTGCCGGTACCGGCCGGTGCGGCGGTACCACTGGTTGTCGCCGGCCATCCAGTCCCGCAACGCGGCCAGGTACGCGGTGTGCTCGCCGCCGACCTCCCGTCCGGCGACCCGGGTGAACTCCTGGACCCGCGCCTCGAAGAGCCGGTAGGTCACGTCCACCGCCTGTTGCAGGCTTCCGCCGAGCAGATGGTGGAACGTGTGGACGGCGTTGCAGACCTCCCGCTCCTCGTCGATCTCCTTGCGGTAGGAGTGGATGTCGTTGCGCAGGCCGACGGTGTCGGCGAAGGCGTCCTCCAGGCGTCGCAGAGCCGGGGTCGTGGCGGGGCGGGTGCCGGTGAGGCCGATGGACAGGTCCGTGCCGGCGCTGGCCCGCCGGAACTCCAGGTAGTGGACCGGGTCGGGGACGCGGCCGTGCATCGCCGCGTCGAGTTCCTCCAGGTTGGCCGCCACGAAGTCGGACACGTACCCGGCGAACCGTTCGCGGTGGCCGGCGGTCATCGCCGGAGCGGTGCGGGCCCACAGGTCCGCGAGGGCGTGCTCGACCTGGTTGGCCGGCGGCGGCACCGGTTCGCCGCGCAGGGGCATGAACGACGGCAGCCGTTCGACGAACGCCCGCGCTCCGGCGGGGTCGCGGGGCAGTTTGTAGGCCGTGACGAAGTAGTCGTCCAGGGCGAGCAGGCACACGTCCCACCGGGCGATCGTCGTCAGCCGGTCGGCGGGGGCGTCCGGGTGCGTGAGGGCGGCGAACAGCGGCCAGTCGTCGCTGTCGAAGCTGTGCTCGGTCCAGACGGCCGGTCCGGGCGGAAGCAGTACCGGCGCCAGCAGTGCGACCGAGCGGGCCCAGTCCTTGGCCTCCCGTCGTGCCTGCTCCAGGTGGGGGTTGGTGCGGGCGGGCCAGGGCAGGCCGAAGGGCGGCAGGCGGAAAGGGTACCCGGGCGTGGTCGGGCCCGGGAGGTCGGCGCGGTTGTGCCGTTCGGGGGGATCCTGGTGCGGAGCACGTGGGCTCACCAACCGCACGGCCGAGGTGCCCGGCCCGGTGGGTCCGGTCGGCAGGACGCCGTGACGGCCCTGGCCCGCGACCTGCCGGCGCCGGATCTCGGCGTCACCGGCCAGCCAGTCCCAAAGCCCCTGGTCGGGCCGGCCGCGCTCGAACTCCGCCAGGCGCGCCGCCCGCAGCCGCCGACCGACCGGGACCGCCCGGGACCTGGAGCACCGGAGCAGGCGGGCGAGGGCGCCGAGCGCGTCCGGTCGAACGCTCGGATGGGCCAGGTCCTCCGACAGTGCGGACACGTCCGCGAACGCGTTCGTCACCGGGGAGGAGGCGAACTGACGGCTCGTTCGCTCCACCAGCAGGGCCGCCCAGTGGCGGAACGGGCGCCGGGCCCGGAGGTGGGCCATCAGGTCGGCCTCCACGAGCTCGACGGGTGCCGCTCCCGGATCCCGGAGTTCGGCCACGCGTTCGGCGAAGCGCCGGGACCAGTCGTCGGGACTCCGGGCCACGGTCCTGGCCCACAGGCTGCACCGGGCACGGTTCCGGACGGCGTCCGGGGTGTGCGCCGGTTGGCCGGCCCAGGTGTACCAGGCGGCGAGCAACGCCAGTTCGGCAGCCGGAACATCGGGGTGGCACCACGCGGCCCGCTCCAGGCCGTCGGCGGGCGTCAGCCCGTGCGCGGACGTCCAGCGTCGGTGCTCCGTGCGGACGGATTCGGCCCGGGGATTGCGCCGTGCCGGGGCCGACGGGCACGGAGGTGACGGTGGGGACGGTGGGGACGGCTCGATCCGGGGGAAGGAGGGCTCTGCAAGGTCTCGCATGCCCCCCGCCTACCCATCGGCCGCAGACGGTCTTGGCTCGACGTCCCGCGAAGGCCCGCGCGTGGAGGCGCGGCAGGGGCGCCCACCGTGCAATGCGCGCGCCGTCGGGCGACCGGCGGCAGCGAGGGCTCGAGGGGAGCCTCGGCCCCCGTCCGCCGACCGGGTGTCCTCCGCGGCGACCGCGGGGAGTGTCAGCAGCCGTCAACGGCCGTCACTGGCCGTCAATGGCCGTCAGCGGCGGTCGGGTTCGGGCTCGCCCCCCCCTGAGCTCGTCGTGCGGACGGGGCGCGGGGGGAGTCGGGACCGGAGGCGCCACCGGCGTCGGGCCGAAGGCGTCGGCCAGGCTGGTCAGGACGGAGCCGGACCAGCCGCCGTCCCCGAACACGCCGGCCGGCAGGGCGAGCAGGCCGTACTCGCGCCGGAGAGTCTCTGCGGCCATCTCGACCGGGAAGAAGTAGTTGCCGGGACACGTCCGGCTCGGCATGGGGATCGCCGCCAGCACCTCGTCCGGCAACCGTGCGAACAACCGCTCGGCGCGTGCCGCCAGTTCGTCGACGACCTGCCGGGGCGTGTCGCCGTGCGCGGTCAGCAGGTGGTCGGCGAGCCTCAGCTGCGCCGGCGTCGGCGGGTCCGCCCGGAAGGCCTCGGCCAGGTCGGCCTCCGCGGGACCCAGCAGGACGACGCCGAACGTGCGCGGCCACAGCCATCCCTTGGTGACCGAGTGCAGCAGGACCGCGCGGTCGGTGTCCAGCAGACGTTGCGTACCGGGAGCGAACGGCGCACCCAGGTCGTAGACGGTGTCGATCAGCAGTCGGCGGTGCGGCGACTCCTCCAGCCAGGCGATCACGGCGGTGACCTCCGCAGGGGACAGGTACCGGCCGAGCGGCTTGCTGGGGTTGGTGAGCAGCAGGTACTCGGGCCGGTCGCCCGCCGGGGACCTCGGCAGGGCCGGCGCGGGCAGCGTCGGGTAGGACCCGGGCGCCAGCCCGGCGGCGCGGGCCAGCTCGAAGTAGACCGGGTACACGTCGCCGGGCAACCACAGCCGTGCCCGCACGGCGTGCAGGTGCTGGAACACCACACCGAGCCCGTGGCGGACCCCTCGGCAGACCATGGCGCGGCGGGACCACTCCTGCGGCAGTTCGAACCTCCGCAGCCAGGCCCGGGCGAGATCGCAGCGGTGCACCCTGCCCGTGCCGGTCGGCGGTTCCGGCCGCACAGGGGCGAGCGCCCGGTACACGTTCGTCTCGGCGGTGTCCACGAGCGAGGGTGAAGCACCGAGCTGCCGCTGCCGGAATTCCTGGAACTCGTCGAACCTCATACCGCTGCGCCCTCCGCCACGATCTCGCTGGCCCGGTCCTCGAGGGAGGCGTAGCAGCGTCCGTCGGCCATGACGTTCCAGCTGCGCGCGATCCCGTTGGTGCGTTCCCAGAGCAGACTGGGCTCGGTGTAGGCGGCGATCCGCATCGGTCGGCCGTCCCAGGTGCCGCGGAAGACCGGCGCGCCCCAGGGCAGGCGGCTCGCCGCTTCGAAGCCGTGCTGCGCGGCGAACCGGGTGACGACGGACAGCGAGACCTGGTGTTCCCGGCTCCAGACGTTGGCGGAGCGCTCGAAGTAGAGCGATTCGGTGCTGGTGGAGACGTAGAGCTCCTTGAAGCAGACCTCCTCGACACCGAGGGCGGCGGCCCACGAGAGGTAGTCGGCGACGCCGCTCGCGTCGGCCACGCCGCCGCGCTGGAGCACGCAGATCAGCCTCGTCCGCAGCCTCGGCCAGCGGTCGCGCTCCAGGCGCCAGGTGTCGATCACGGAGCCCACGGGCGTGCGGAGTGCCATCAGCCGCTCGCTGACGGCGTCGTCCTGATGGTGCCTGGAGACCGCCAGCACGCTCAGGCCCGCGTCGCCCAGGGCCGCCAGCCGGTCGGCCCGGTCGGCGTGCCGGCCCTTCGCCAGGGTGTGCGCGTTGGTGATCAGGACGACCTTCGGGAAGGCCGCCGAGCAGGCGGACACCAGCCGCAGCTGCTGTTCGAACGGTATGAGCGTGGGCTCCCCGCCGCCCGTGATCACGGCCCGTTCGGCGCCCGCCGCGCGGGCGCGCTCCAGCCAGTGGCCGACCGCGCCCCACGGGACCCGGGCCGGCGGCTGGTCGCTGGAGATCGAGGCCGCGGAGAAGCAGAACGAGCAGCGGGCCTGGCAGGCGGAGGCGACCGGCAGGACCGAGACCGAGCGGGGTCGCAGGTCGGCGTAGCCGCGCCGGGCCGATGCCTGCAGGTGCAGGGAGGCCGCCATGGCGTCCTCGACGGTCGTCGGGTGCAGCGCGTACTCGTCGTCCACCCGGCCGAGCTCGTGGACGGCCGACAGCCGGATGCGGTCCTCGTGCAGTTCCGTGCCGAGACCGGTCGACACGTTGGGTACCAGCCGTTCCGGGTCCACCGTGGTCTCCAGGACCAGCAACCGGTCACCCGGAACGGCCAGACGTTCCAGCAGGCGTCGTGCCTTGCCGATGCCGATGCCCAGCTCCGCGCGGGTCAGCAGATGGAACCGGTCGGGAAAGGTGCTCTCCGGGATCCCCGCCTTGCCGTAGGCGAATGCGTACTTGTCGAAGCCCTTCGCGAAGTTCGACAGCACGATGACGTGGAAGCGCTGCTCGCTGCTGTTCATCCGGTCATCATGCACGAACGGGTTCCCGCTGATCGTCGCCGCCCCGGGGCCCGGGAGCGGTGCCCGGCGGCACGGGACCGGGTGGTCCCGAAGTAGCAGGCCCGCAGCGGTATTTCGGCGGGGGTGGCCGGTACCGGCGGTGGACGTGCCCGGCCGTCGCGGGCGCCTACGCTCGCCCCGACGGCTCGCCGAGAACCCCGGGGGAGAGATTGTGATCCGCGCCGCCAGGTCGGCCGCCGCTGTGGCGGCGGTTGCCATGACCCTCCTCACCGCGTCGGCCGCACCGGCCCTCGGCGCCGCTGCACCGACCGCCGCCGCGACCACCGCCGATCCGCCGGCCGCCGCGACCGCCGATCCGCTCGCCACCCTCCGCGGCCAACAACCGCCCTGGCACCCCTGCGCGAGCGGCCCGGACGACGCCGACGGCGCCGACCTCGACGCCGCCGGCGCCCGCTGCACCGGGATCACCGTCCCCCTCGACTACCGCCACCCCGGCGGACGCACGCTGAGCATCGCCGTCTCCCGGCTGCCCGCCACCGACCCCGCCCACCGGCTGGGCACCCTGTTCTACAACCCCGGCGGCCCCGGCGTCCCCGCCCGCGCGCTCTCCCTCGCGCTGCGCCGGGCGGCGCCCGACCTCGGCGCCCGCTACGACATCGTCGCCATGGACCCGCGCTTCGTCGGCGCCAGCAGCCCCCTCGACTGCGGCTGGCCGACGTCCGGCCCGGGCGCGGCCGGCCCCGACCGCCTCGGCTTCGACCGCTCCGCCGAGATCGCCAAGGACCTCGCGGCCCGCTGCGCCCCGTACCGGGCCCTGCTGCCGCACGCCTCCACCCGCAACACCGCCCGGGACCTGGACCTGGTGCGCGCCGTGCTCGGCGAGCCGACGATCGCCTACCTCGGTTCGTCCTACGGGAGTTACCTCGGTGAGGTCTACCTCCAGCTGTTCCCCGACCGGGTGGGGCGGGCGGTGTTCGACGCCGCCATGGACCCGGACCGCTTCGGCCCCGACCTGACGGCCACCCAGGGCCCCGCGATGGCGGCCGCGCTCACCGCCTGGGCCGCCTGGGCGGCCGGCCACGACGACCGCCACCACCTGGGGACGACCACCGCCGAGGTCCTGGCCTCGGTCGAGCGGGTGCGCCTGGCCGCCGAACGCGCCCCGCTCGCGGTGGGAGCCCACCGCGTCGACGCGCGGGCGCTGCCGCAGGTGCTGTGGACGGTGTCGGGCGGCGACGACTCCAACGCCTACGAGGAGTTCTCCGCCCTGGCACGCGTCCTGCTCGACGCCGCCGAGGGCCGGCCCGCCCGGCCGACCGAGTTGCTGGAGGCGGTGCTGACCGGCCTGGCGTCGCCCGACACCGGGGGCTCCGCGGCCGTGCAGACCGCGATCATGTGCGCGGACCGCGCCGTGCCGCGCGACCCGCTCGGCTACTACCGCGACATCGAGGCCCACCGCGCCGACGAGCCCCTGTTCGGCCCGCTCACCCGCAACCTCACCCCCTGCACCTTCTGGCCCGCCGGACCCGCCGAGGCGCCCACCCGGGTGCGCAACGCCGTTCCGGTGCTGCTGGTCGGTGCCGACGGAGACCCGGCCGCCACCTACCCCGGCCAGCTCTCCGCCCACCGCGCCCTGACCGGTTCCCGGCTGGTGACCCTGCGCGGGGCGTTCCGCCACACCGTCTACGCGGGCATGTTCGCCCCCCGGGACGCCTGCGTGGACGCGGCCGTCGACCGCTACCTCCTCGACGGCGTCATGCCCGCCCAGGACACCGACTGCCCCGCACCGCGCCCGTAGGACGTGCGCGGGGCCTGAGTCCCGCGGGGGCTGCGACGTCGGGTACGTCACCCCCGGGCCTGTCCCTGTCGGCCGGTACGCGGGGAATCGCGAAGGGCGACCGGGCACGCGCTGACGGTTGCGGCCGGCCACCGGGGGGGCGTGGCCGCGTCCTCGAACACGATGGCCGCGGCGAGGAGTCGCGGGCGACGATCCCTGCGGTGTGTCCGGCGGGCCTGGTCGGGCAGCAGGGGACAGGAGTCGGGAGTGAGGACCGGGGTCGACCCCCCGGTCGCTGGGGATCGCGGGGAAGCCGTCGACGTACATCGCCGGGCTGAACTGTCCACCACCCGCAGCCCGACCCGCGGTCCGCCGGGTCCTGGACCTGCCACCCGGCCGTACGGACCGCGCTGGCACGACCCCGGCTGCGTTGGCCGCGGGACGCGTTTCGTTCCGACACCGCGGCGGCGCCGTGCACGGCCACCTGCGCGAGACGAAGGCTGCGAGCACCCAGGACCGGCCTGCCACCCGGGCGGCGTTCCTGTCCACAGCGACAAATCCCGCCGCGTACGTGTTGTGCCGCGCTCCATGGCGAGCCCGTCGGCGCGGGGCGAGGCTGGAAGCAGTGTCCATCGAGCGGTGAGGAGGCCCGAGGACACGACCCGGCCCGGGGCAGCGACAGCCGTGCCGCCCCCTCCCGAAGGGTCACCGACGCCACCGCGTCGCCGGTCTCCACGACCGCTCGACCTCCCACGCCCGCCGTCCCGTCGACGGCCCGTACGGGTCGGCCTCACCGCCGGGCGGTCGTCCCCCCGACACCCTCGTCGGGGCGGACGGCCGCCCTGTCCTCCGCACCACCGGCCGTCCACGACGGCACGAACCAGGAGCGAACACCATGCCCGTCGACCCCGCCATCGCCGTCATGCTCGAACAGATCAACGCCCTGACCGCCGTTTCCGTCCGCGAGGCCGATCCCGAGTTCCTGCGCGAGGCCGACCGCCGGCTGCGCACGCTGGGGCCCGCGCCGGCGCCGATCGAGGTCGGGTCCGTCCAGGACACCGTCGTGGCCGGACCCGCCGGCGACATCCCGGTGCGGGTCTACCGGCCCGCCGGTGCCGGCCCCCACCCCACGGTCGCCTACTTCCACGGCGGCGGATGGACCATCGGCGACCTGGACAGCCACGACCTCGTCACCCGCCGGCTCTGCCGCGACGTCGAGGCCGTGGTGGTCGCCGTGCACTACCGCCGTGCTCCGGAGGACCCGTTCCCGGCCGCCTACGACGACTGCCTGGCCGTCGCCACCCATGTCGCCGACCACATCGATGCGTACGGCGGCGACCGCGACCGGCTCGCCGTCGCCGGCGACAGTGCCGGTGCCAACCTGGCCGCGGTCGTCGCGCTGGCCTTCCGCGACCAGCACCGCCCCCTTGCCGCCCAGCTGCTCGCCTACCCGGCCACCGACTTCGAGGGCTCCTATCCCTCCCGTGCCGAGTACGGCGAGGGTTACCTGCTGACCCTGGAGGCGCTCGACGACTTCAAGCACCTCTATGCCGGGGACGACCCCGCGGCACGCTCCGACAGTCGTCTCTCCCCGCTGCGCGCCGCGAGCCACCGGGGCCTGGCCCCCGCCGTGCTCGGCGTCGGTCAGTACGACCCGCTGCGCGACGAGGTGATGGCCTACGCCGAGGCCCTGCGCGCGGCCGGTGTCGAGGTCTTCGCCCGCGTCTACGACGGCCTGACCCACACCTTCCTCGGCCTGTTCGCGCTCTCCCCGGCCGCCGACGCCGCGGACGCGGAGCTGTTCGCCCAGCTCGAGCAGCGCCTCGCCGTGTGACCTGCGCCCACTGCCCGGACCCGGCCGCACACGCCCCGGAAGGGCCTTCGGCCGTGCAGCGCTCCGGCAGCGCTGCGTGCGGGATCCGAGCGGCCTCGCCGTGGGACCGCGCCCTGCGCGGTACGACGATCATCGTGCTCGCGATCCCGGCCGTCCACCGTCCCGGAGGGGGCAGGCGGGATCCCGGTGGCTGCGGCCGGTGCAGGCGGCGGCGACGACGGCGAGCGCAGTGGACCGGTTTCGCGAGCGGGCCGCCCGGCTCGTGGACGTACTGCGCCCTCGCCTCGGCCGCGCCCGGGGCGGCTCGTCGGACCCTCCGGGCCCGGTGCCGAAAGAGGGTGGTTTGCGGTGGCGGATCGGGGTGAGAAGAGGGTGCGGTGGGCGAGCGGTCCGGAGGGCGGACACCCCCTCTTCGCCGTCCGGACCGGCCCACCGCGTTCGGAGCCCGGCCGCCGTGACGACAGCGCACCGGTGGCCGGGCGTGCCGGCGACCTGGCGTCCCGGCGACCCCGCTGCCCGGGGCCGCCGGCACGTCGGGTCAGGCGGCCGGCTGAGGCTCCTTCGCGGCGAAGCGGGCCGCGACGGCCCGGATGTGGCAGTAGTAGGCGGCCGGGTCCTCCGAGTAGCGCCAGGGCAGTGCGTCGACGTAACCGTCGACGAGCCGGAACTGGGCCAGGGCCTCGGCCGGCCGGTCCGTCATGGTGTAGCACCAGCCGAGCAGGTGACGGATCTCTGCGGCCCGGGGGTGCCCGGCCGGGGCGGCGTCCACGGCGCGGCGGGCCGCGTCCACGGCCGACCGCGCGTACGGGGTGGACCAGTAGGCGCCCTCGTTGTCGTCGGGCTCGTGCTCGAAGAGCGCGACCAGGCGCATGCCCGCGAGCAGGCTGCCCTCGGGGGCGTCGGTGGCGGCGCGGTCGGCGAAGGCGTTGGCCTCCTCCTCGGAGCCGTGCCACTTGGCGGACCAGTACTGCACGGCGGCATAGTGCGCCGGGTACAGGTGCGGGTCACGGGCGGTCAGCCCGGCCCAGACCCGGTCGAACTCGGCCGGCGGGTAGTTGAGGCCGAGGGCGATCCAGAGCTCGGTGGTCCACGGCAGCGGGTCCTGCGGGGCGATCTCCTGTGCCTCGCGGGCGGCGGTCCGGGCCTCGGTGAGCACCCGGTGGAAGCCGGCGGCCCGCTCGTCGCTGGTGTCCTCGGCGTACGCCGCGCCGCGCAGGCGCCAGGCGAGCTTCACCAGGGCCTCGGCGTGGACGACGGCGGCGTCCCGGTCCCCGGGCCGTTCGGCCCGCCAGGCCCGGAGCCAGTCGTCCTGCTCGGCGCCCGCGTCGGCCAGTTCCTCGACGAAACGGTAGCGCCGGTCCGCGTCGGGCCCGGCTCCGGCGAGCTGTTCTGCACAGGCGCGCCAGTCGCCGCGGTCGGCGGCGGCGCGCAGGGCGTCGAGTTCGGGGGCGGCGCAGGCCCGGTCGGTGTTCTGCTGCTCCTCGGGCAGCAGGCCGTACTCGGTGACGACGCGCTCGTGCCAGGAATCGATTTCGGCCTGCTTGCGGGCGGTGTAGCGGTTGAGCGCCCAGGTGAGGAGCTTGAGTGCGCCGACGGAGACGACGCTGACGAGGATGACGACGACGGGGACTGGCATGGTGAACCTTGTGGATCGTGGATCTCGGAAGGGGCCGGGCCGGAGGCCGGGTCAGGGGCCGGTGCGGAGCCGGATCAGGGGACGGTGACGGTCGCCGGGGCGGCGGGGAGTCCGGCCTCGGTGAGCACGGCGCGGAGGGCGGTGGTGTCCGGGCTGTCGGCGCAGGCCGCATCGAGGGCGGTGGTGAGCCGCTCGCCCAGGCCGTCGGGCAGCCGCAGCCGGGCCGGTCCGGACCAGGACAGCTCCCAGCCGGACAGCCCGGCGTCGACCAGGGCGAGCACGGTGAGTCCGGAGAGGGCGCCGCGCAGGACCGGGCGGGCCAGTTCACGGGCGGCCCGGCCGGTCGCCGCACGGGCCTCCGGACCGAGCGGCAGCCGCTCGACGAGTTCCTGGGCGCGTCCGGCGTCGATGGCGTCCAGCGCGGCGCCGACGGTGGGCGCCAGCCCGAGGGCGGCCAGCGCGTCGCGCAGCGGGCGGGTGGACTCGCGGCAGTCGGCGAGCAGCGAGCGGTGCACCAGCGCCGGCCAGTCGACGCGCTCCTTGCGGGCGGCCTCGGGGACCAGGCTGACGACCTCCAGCGCGGCGAGGACCTGCTCGGCGTCGTGCAGCAGGCCGAGGGCGGGGGCGGTGCTGCCGGCACCGCGGCCGTCGTCGGGCAGGGCCTCGACGGCGGCGACCCGGAGTTCGATAGGCGGGTGCGAGTCGTAGGGGTCGGGCTCGCTCCCGGGCAGTTCGAGGGCCATGGCGTCGAGTTCGGCGCGGCGCTCGGGGTCGGTGAGCAGGTGGGCGAGGCCGCCGTAGAACTGCCCGGCGGGCGGCAGGAGACCGGCCTCCCAGCCGAGGGTTGCGTAGTGGCCGAGGTAGAAGTCCTGGGCCGCGTCGAGTGCGGGGATCCGGCGCAGCGCGGAGGCGGTGGCGTCGCGTCCGGAGAGCCTGGCGGCGACCAGGTCGGCGGCGTACTCCTGGCGGCGGCCGACCGCCTCGGAGACCCGGAAGTAGAGCTTGCCGTACTGGGTGAAGAGCTTGGCGAGCACCCGGTCGACGCCGCCGGTGGCCTCCTCGGCGGAGACCTTGCGGCCCTGGGCGAGCCGCTTGTCGGCCTTGGCCTGGAGCTTGGCGGCCTCCTTGGCCTGGTGGGCGTCGGCACGCTCGTGCAGACCGCCGACGGTGCGCAGGAGGGCGGTGCGGCCAGCCAGGGTCAGCCCGGCCAGGCGGACGTCCTGGTTGCTGTAGTGCCCGAACTCGTGCGCCAGGACGGCCTCCAGCTCCGCCTCGGTGAGGCCGAGCAGCAGGGGGACGCCGATCACCAGGTGGCGCTTGCCGGGCACCAGGCCGAGGAACCTGGTCTCCTCCCGGACGCCCGCGTTGACCTCAGGGACGAGTCGGATCTCGGCCGGACCGCGGATGCCGGTGCGCTCGGAGATCCGGTCGACCGCGGCCCACAGCCGGGGCTGTTCCTCGCGGGTGACCGGCAGTCCGGGCAGCTCGCGGTCGTCCCGGCGGTTGCGGGTGAGGAAGACGACCCGGACGACCGGGTAGGCGATGACGGCGCTGACGGCCCAGATCTTCAGCAGGGCCGGGCGCAGCTCGCCGGAGGCCAGGTAGAGGCTGACGTCGAGGGCGACCAGTGCGGCGACGATGCCGAGGGCGAGCAGGTAGAAGCCGGCGAGCATGGCGACTGCCGTCAGGGCCCTGACGGAGGTGCTCATGCCGGAGGAGGTCATGCCGGAGGAGGGCCTGCCGACGGCAGGCTGGGACGCGCCCATGCGGGTTCCTTCGTCGGGGAGCGCGCCACGGGACGGTGGCGGCGCGGGAGGGATCTGGTGCTGAACGTGTGTTCGGCAGGTGAGCATGGTAGCTGCCGGGACTGACGTTCTCCCACCCGTTTCCTGTCCGTGACCTGCGGTTTCCTGATGCCGGCGCACCTGCGCCCGCTCGGGCTCGGGCCCCGGCTCCGGCTCAGGCTCAGGCTCAGGCCCCGGGGAGGATACGGCGCGTCTCGTAGGCCCACATCGCGATCTCGACCCGGTTGCGGGCGCCGAGCTTGGCCATCAGGCTGGCCAGATGCGTCTTCACCGTGCTGAGGCTGATGCGCAGCGCGTCGGCGATCTCGGTGTTGGTAAGCCCGCGGGCGACGGCGAGCAGCACCTGCTCCTCGCGGGCGGTGACGGGGGAGACCGGCTGGGCCGCGGGCCGGCCGGCGGGCAGGTCCGCGAACGCCCGGAGCAGCCGGACGGTGACGCTGGGCGCGATGAGCGCCTCACCGTCGGACGCCGACCGTACGGCCTGCGCGAGGAGGTCCGGTCCGGTGTCCTTGAGGAGGAAGCCGCGGGCACCGGCCCGCAGCGCGCCGTAGACGTACTCGTCGAGGTCGAAGGTGGTGATGACGACCACGGCCAGCGGGTCGGCGACACCCGGACCGGCGATCAGCCGGGTGGCCTCGAGCCCGTCGAGCGAGGGCATGCGGATGTCGAACAGACAGACGTCGGGGCGCAGTTCGCGGGCCAGCCGGACCGCCTCGCGTCCGTCGGCCGCCTCGCCGACCACCTCGATGCCGGGCTGGGCGTTCAGGATGATCCGCAGCCCGGTGCGGATGATCGTCTGGTCGTCAGCGACGAGGACGCGAATGGGCACCGCGCTCGCTCCTCGCGCTCGGCAGTTCGGCTTCGACGTGCCAGCCCCGGTCGGTTCCCGGGCCGGCCCGTAGCGTGCCGCCGAGCAGGGTCGCGCGCTCCCGCAGTCCGGTGAGTCCGTACCCGTCACGGCCCCGGCCGGTGCGCCGGCCGTCGTCGCGCACGCTCACCCGTACGGTGTGCCCTTGCGCGGCGACCCGGACGACGAGCTCGGTCGCGTCGACCGCGTGGCGCAGCGTGTTGGTCACCGACTCCTGCACGATCCGGTAGACGGCCGCGTCCACGGCCGGTGGCAGCGCGTCGAGTTCGCCGTCGAGCCCGAGGTCGACCCTGAGGCGGCCACCCGGTGTGCGCACCAGGCGTTCCAGGTCGGTGACCCCGGCAGGGGGCGCCAGCTCGGCGCCGACCCCGCGGTCGCGCAGCGCGGCGACCATGGCGCGCATCTCCTCGAGCGTGCGCGCCCCTTCCTCCTCGACCCCCTCCAGGGCCGTGACCGCGGCGGACGGGTCGGTGCCCGCGAGCACCCGGCCCGCCTGGGCGATGATCACCATGGCCGACACGTGGTGGGCCACCGTGTCGTGCAGTTCCCGGGCGAGCCGCTCGCGCTCGCGGGAGCGCACCTGCTCCGACTGCCGCTCGCGAGCGGTCACCCGGAACCGCACGGCGGACCCGACCGCGCCGGGCAGCAGCAGGAAGACGAAGCCCATGATCCTCTCGGCGACCGGCGCCGGGTCCGCGAGGACACACAGCGAGCCGACCGCGAGGGTCACCGCGCCACCCAGCACGATCTCGCGTCCCGATCCCCACCGGGGCAGCGCGTACACCAGCACCAGCACGACGGCGCCGGTGTTCAGGCCGACGGGCTCGCCCCGGGCGGCGACGAGCGAGGCCACCGGAAGCAGGGCCACCGAGCCGAACGCCAGCGTCACCACCGTCAGCGGGTGGGTCCGGCGCCACAGGGACAGCAGGCACAGCCAGACGGCGACGGCCACCGCCACCGGCCGCCACACGACGTCCTCGCGCAGCACGGCCTCGAGCGCCACAGCGGCGAGGCTCGCGGCAAGCAGCGCCCAGTCCCGCCGCAGCCGGGCGGGAGGGTCGGGCGGCCGGGGTTCGGTCCACAGGGTTCGCAGGTCGTCTCGGAGCACGGTTCCCAGCCTAGGGACCGCGGCGCGCGGCGCATCGGCCGAAAGGACGGGTCGTCACCCCGACCCGGGGCCGACGGAACCGCGGCCCGCGGGCCGATGCCTCGGAGCGCGATGGCGACGAACCTCGGCATCGTCGGCCCACAAGGACGGCCGACGACGTGGTTGGAGGACCCGATGCTCTCGAAAGCCCTGTTGCGCCTGGGCACAAGCGCCGCCCGCCGTCCCTGGCGGGTGATCGCGGCATGGCTGGCCGTCGCCGCGCTCGCCGTGCTCGCCGCCGTCGCCCTCGGCGGGCGGACCGCGGACTCGATGACCGCGCCGGGGCTGGACTCCCGGCGGGCCGCGGAACTGATCGAGCGGGCCGGCACCGGCCAGGAGGGCATGACCGCCCAGGTGGTCGTCACCCCCCTCGCGGACGGTGCGACGTTCCTCGACGACGTCGGCGCGCGTTCCGCTCTGACCCGGCTGCGGGCCGAGGTGACGCGGCTGCCGCACGTGCTCGGCGCGAGCGACCCGGTGGGCGCCCTCGACGCGGGCGGGGACACCGCCGTGCGCGGCGGCCTCGTCTCGGCCGACGGGCGGACCGCGGTCGTCCGGGTGCAGTACCCCGACCAGAGCCGGCTGTCCGCCGAGGACCTCGACGCCCTGGTCGGCCTCGGTGACCGGCTGCGCGCCGAACTGCCCCTGCGCGTCGAGATGGGCGGCAACCTCTTCTACGCGTTCTCCGACCCCGACGGCGGTGCGAGCGAACTGATCGGCCTTCTCGCCGCGGCCACGATCCTGTTCCTGGCGTTCGGTTCGCTCGTCGCGGCCGCGCTGCCGATCGGCATGGCGGTGTTCGGGCTGACCGTCGGGGTCGCCACGATGACGGTCCTGGCGGGGGTGACGGACGTCCCCGCCTTCGCACCGGTCCTGGGCAGCATGGTCGGGCTCGGGGTGGGGATCGACTACGCGCTGTTCGTGCTCGCCAGGCACCGTGAGTACCTGGCGCGCGGGCTCGATCCGCGCGAGGCGGCCGGACGGGCGGTGGCCACGGCGGGGCGGCCCGTGGTCTTCGCCGGCGGCACCGTCGTCGTGTCGATCCTCGGCATGGCGGTCGCGAACGTGCCGTTCATGACCGTGGGCGGCCTGGCCGTCTCGATCGTCGTGCTGACCATGGTGCTGGCGTCGGTGACGCTGCTGCCGGCCTTCCTCGGCGCGGCCGGACCGCGGCTGGGCCGGGCCGGCCGGATCGCCGGGGCGCTTCGGGCGGTTCGGCCCGGCCCCTCAGGCCGACGGCGGCACGCCGGGACGGGCGTCGCCCCCGCCGCCGGGTGGCGGCGCTGGATCGCGCACGTCGCCCGGCACCCCGTGCCCTACGCGGTCGGCGCGGCGGGCGTGCTGCTGACGGCGACGCTGCCCGTGCTCGCCCTGCGCGTCGGCCTGCCCGACGACGGGTCCCTGCCCCCGAGCCGCACCGAGCGCCGCGCGTACGACCTCGTGGCCGAGGGCTTCGGCCCGGGTACCAACGGACCCCTCGTCGTCGCCGCGGACCCCGCCGGTGATCCGGCCGTGCTGGACCGCCTCACCGCGACGCTCGCGGCCGATCCGGGCATCGCCTCCGTCGCGCCGACGCACATCGACCCGGCCACCGGCATCGCGACCCTCGTGGTGTTCCCGACCACCGGCCCGCAGGAGAGGGCCACGGCCGACACCATCGCCCGGCTGCGCACCGAGGTGCTGCCCACGGCGATCGGGCCCGGCCCGGCCAGGGCCCATGTCGGCGGCGCCGCCGCGAGCCTGTCCGACGTGGGCCGGCGCACCAGCGAACGCCTGCCGGTGTTCGTCGCCGCCGTGCTGGCGATGTCGTTCCTGCTGCTGATGCTGGTCTTCCGCTCGGTCCTCGTACCGCTCAAGGCCGTCCTGCTGAACCTGCTGAGCATCGGCGCGGCCTACGGCGTCATGGTCGCGGTGTTCCAGTGGGGCTGGGGAGGCGCGCTCATCGGGCTGGAAGCGACGGTTCCGATCGTCTCGTTCATCCCGATGTTCCTCTTCGCCATCCTGTTCGGCCTGTCGATGGACTACGAGGTGTTCCTCCTCTCCCGGGTGCGCGAGGAGTACCTGCGCACCGGCGACAACGGCACGGCGGTCGTCGAGGGCGTCTCGGGCACCGCCCGGACCATCACCTCGGCCGCCCTCATCATGGTGGCGGTGTTCCTGTCCTTCGCCGTCACCGACGACCCCTCCACCAAGATGTTCGGGCTCGGCCTGGCCACCGCGATCCTCGTCGACGCCACGCTCGTCCGCATGGTGCTGGTCCCGGCGACCATGACCCTCCTCGGCCGCGCCAACTGGTGGCTGCCGAGGTGGCTGGACCGGGCCCTTCCCGGCGGCGGGGCCGGCGTCGGCGCCGGTGCCGCCCCGGCCGCCACCGGCGTCGCCGCCGTGGACGCTGCCGTGCAATCGCCCAGCGGGGCCGCGCGTCCACGTCCGGCCGACCGCTGACCCGACGCCCTGGTCTCCCTCGGGTGCTCGCGGGCCCTCGGCCCACTGCCCGAGGGCGGTTGAGCCCCGACACCGGCCGTCGTCGGGGCGACTGTCCCGGGCCTGGCGAGGCGGTGCGTTTCGGGGTGGGGGCAGGAGATCTTACGGTCCGTAAGCCGAAGAATGGCTCTCGCTCCCCGGGGGTGGGCCGAAGATTTTGTTGTTTCGTCAGCTCGCTGCGGTCCTGACGAGCACCGGGACGGGTCGATGTCCCGGATCGGCGGGGCGCTGATGCCCGCACGGCACGAGGCAGCCGTTCCTGTCGAAGACCTTGGAGGCGTCGGCCGAGTTCACCCGTACCTTGGTGCCCCGAGCACGGACGGCGACACTGGCTCCCGGGAAACCGAGCGGCCGGGCCTGCGGCCATCGGGCAGTGGGTTGCCGCAGTGCCGCCGGGGCCCGTCGTGGCAGGGCTTGCGCACGACTGCCCGGCTGCAGGGTTCTCGGGATGCCGCGCCTGCTCGGGGACGGCACGCCGGCTGTCCTGGTCGCCCCGACCTGGGTTCGACGTCGCGGCGTACGAGACCGTCCCAACCGGCATTCCGGCCGGGACGGCGGTGGTGGTGCCGCCCGACGAGTACGGCGGCCCGGCCCTTCGGGGGCGGGCGGCGCTACGGTGGTCCGCATGGCCCGTTTCGTGCTGAACCGCCGTTCGCCGCTGCCTCCGGCCGACTGCTGGGAGCGGCTGACCGCCTGGCCCCGGCACGGGGAGCGGGTGCCGTTCACCCGGGTCGGTGTCGCCCGCGGTACCGGCCGGGAGGTCGGTGACCTCGTCCTCGCGCGCACCTCCCTCGGGCCGCTGGGCTTCGACGACCCGATGGAGATCGTCGAGCTGGTACCGCCCGGACCGGGCCGCGACGGGCTCTGCCGGCTCGCCAAACGCGGCCGCCCGGTGCGCGGCGGGGCCGTGCTGGGGGTCCGTGCTGCGGGCGGCGGCAGTGCGGTTTCCTGGTCGGAGGAGCTGCGGATCACCGGGCTGCCCGGCTTCACCGACCCGTTCGTCGCGTCCGCCGCCAGGTTGGTTTTCGGGCGGGTGCTCGACCGGTTGTTGGAGCCGTAGCCCCGGCTGCGAGCCGTGCCCGGACCGGGATCCCGCTCCGGGCACGCCCGTAGGGTCAGCCGCCGGTGCGGTCCGGGTGGTGCCACTCCACCAGCACGGTCGTGGCGTCGTCGCGCGGCCGGTGCGAGGGCGCAGCGGTGCCCCGGCGGCCCCGGACCGGGCCGCGCCCGCGGATCAGTCGGGGTCGCGGGCCAGCCAGGCGCCGACGGTGGGCAGTGCCTCGGGTCCGCTGCCGGCGGCGACGGACGCGGCGAGGTCGGCGATCGTGACGGCGGCCAGTGAGGCGCGCCAGGCCGCGTCGGCGGCGCCCATCACCCGGGCGATGGGGCACGGCCCGGTGCACTGCTCGGGCGGGGTACCCAGCGGGCCGCGTTGGCGGATCTCGGTGCAGACGAAGGCGGGGTCCGCCCCGTCGACGGCCTGCACCACGTCCAGCACGGATATCCCGGCGGGTGCCCGGGTGAGGACGTAGCCGCCGGTCTTGCCCTGCACCGAGTGCACCAGGCCCGCGCGGGACAGGGCCTGGAGCTGTTTGGCCAGGTAGCTGGGCGACACGTCGTGCAGCGCGGCCAGCCGGGCGGCCGGCACCGGCTCCGCGGCCGCGGTCAGCACCACGCAGCAGTGCAGCGCCCACTCCACGCCACCCGACAGCTTCATTCCGCCTCCCTCTGGCTCGCGTTTGACTCGGACAAAGGATATCCGAGTAGTATCTCGGATAGAACTTGTCCGAGTTTTGGTCGGGCGTTCGCGCCCGGCCGGTGAAGGAAGGCACTCCCATGAAGATCACCGTCATCGGTACCGGCCTGATCGGATCCCAGCTCGCCGCCGAGCTCGCCGCCCGGGGCCACGAGGTGACGACCGCCTCGCTCTCCTCCGGCGTCGACCTGCTGACCGGATCCGGTCTCGACGGGGCGCTCGCCGGCGCGGAGGTGGCCGTCAACGTCACCAACTCGCCCACCTTCGACGAGCAGTCGATCGCGTTCTTCCGCACCACGGTCGGCAACCTGCTGGCCGCGGGCGAGCGGGCCGGCGTGCGCCACCAGGTCGCGCTCTCCATCGTCGGCGTCGACCTGGTCCCGGACCTCGCCTACTACCGCGCCAAGACGCTCCAGGAGGAGCTGCTGCGCGGCGGCCCGACGCCCTGGTCGATCGTGCGCGCCACCCAGTTCTTCGAGTTCGTCGAACCGACGATGTCCTGGACCTCGGACGAGGACGCCGTGCGCCTGCCCGCGACGCCGATCCAGCCGATCGCCAGCGCCGACGTCGTCACCGCGCTCGCCGACGTGGCCACCGGGGCGCCGCTCGGCGGCACCGTGGACGTCGCGGGCCCCGACCGGTTCACGCTCGACGAGATCGGCCGGCTCACCCTGGCCGCCCGCGGCGACCGCCGCCCCGTGCTGGTCGACGACCGGGCGGGCCTGTTCGCCGCCGTCCCCGGCGACGTGCTCACACCGGGTGCCGGTGCCCGGCTGGCCCCCACCCGCTACCGGGACTGGCTGGCGGCGACGGCCGGCTGACCGCCGGCCGCCGCACAACCGGGGTCCGCCGCACCCGGGCGGTCCGCTCCGCCGTCAGCCGGTCCGGTCCGCCACCAGGACGACGTCCAGCCGCCGCGGGCCGTGCACGCCCTCCACCCGGTCGAGCTCGATGTCGCTGGTCGCGGACGGCCCCGAGATCCAGGTCTGCGGGCGGGCGGGGTCGAGCCGGGGCAGCGCGCGCGGCAGCGAGGCCACCACCTGGTCGGCGCGCACCACGCAGATGTGGTGGTCCGGTACGAGAGTGAGCACACGCCGGCCCTGGGCGGCCCCCGCGTCCAGCACGATGGTGCCGGTCTCGGCGACGGCCAGGGCGCAGCCGGTGAGCGCGCTGTCGACCCGGTCCAGCTGCGCCGCCGTGAGGCCGGCGCCGTCGGTGACCAGTCGCACGTCCTCGACGGCGGCCAGCCACGTCGCGGGCAGGTCGGCCGGGACGGCCAGCGAGCCGGCGCCCCGCTCCGCCAGCAGCCGGGCGATCAGCTCCGGCAGTTCGCGGTCGGTGGAGCGGTGGACGACCGCCCGGTAGTCGGCGAGGTTCTCGGCGAGTACGGCGATCAGGGTGGCCGGATCCTCCGCCAGGTGGGACACGAGGCAGTCGCGCCGTACCTCGGCGTCGGGGTCCGCGTCCGCCGCCCCGGCCGGTCGGTCGGCGAGCGCGGTACGGATCCTGGCGAGCACCTGCTCCCGGGAGTCGCTCATTCGGGATCGTTCCCCTCCGTGCGGTTCTCGTTCTCTGTAAGTTTCTCGACCGTGCGCTTCGCGGCCGTGCCGTCCCCGCCCGCCCGGTCGGCCTTCCACCAGTCGCGGAAGGTCCGGTCGGGCAGCTCGGGCAGGTCCCGGGTGTCGCTCCAGGCCTTGGCCGGACCGGGCAGCGGCAGCCGGCGCGGGTGCAGCCGGCGGGTCCTCGCGGCGGTCCGGGCGGCCGCCCCGTAGGCCGCCGGGTGGTCCAGCAGCCAGGTCGCGGCCTTGATCACGGCGCGTTCGGCGCGGTGGCCGCCGGCCTTCTCCGCGACCTGCTCGCGCAGGTGGACCAGGACCTCGGGGATGTCGATGGCGACCGGGCACACCTCGTAGCAGGCCCCGCAGAGCGAGGAGGCGTACGGCAGCGAGGCGTCCACCTCGCTCCGCAGTCCCCGCAGCTGGGGGGTGAGGATGGCGCCGATGGGTCCCGGGTACGGCGAGCCGTAGGCGTGTCCGCCCGCCCGCTCGTACACCGGGCAGACGTTGAGGCAGGCCGAGCAGCGGATGCACCGCAGCGCCTGCCGGCCGACCTCGTCGGCCAGGGTCTCGGTGCGGCCGTTGTCCAGCAGCACGAGGTGGAACTCGCGCGGGCCGTCGCCCTCGGTGGTGCCGGTCCAGATCGAGGTGTAGGGGTTCATCCGCTCGGCCGTGGAGGAGCGCGGCAGCAGTTGCAGGAACACCTCCAGGTCGCGCCAGGTCGGGACCACCTTCTCGATGCCGACCACCGAGATCAGCGTCTCGGGCAGGGTCAGACACATCCGGCCGTTGCCCTCGGACTCGACGACCACCAGGCTTCCGGTCTCCGCGACGAGGAAGTTGGCCCCGGACACGGCGACCTTGGCCCGGAGGAACTTCTCCCGCAGGTGGAGGCGGGCGGCCTCGGCCAGTTCGGCGGGGGAGTCGGACAGCCCGTCGGGCGCGGGCCGCCCCCAACGGCCCATCGCCTCCCGGAAGATGTCGCGGATCTCGCCCCGGTTGCGGTGGATCGCCGGGACCAGGATGTGCGAGGGCAGGTCGTCGCCCAGCTGCACGATGAGTTCGGCCAGGTCCGTCTCGTACGCGGTGATGCCCTCGGCGGCCAGGGCCTCGTTGAGGCCGATCTCCTGGGTGGCCATCGACTTGACCTTGACGACCTCGCGCTCGCCCTTGGCCTTCACCAGTCCGGCCACGATCCGGTTGGCCTCGGCGGCGTCCGCCGCCCAGTGGACGGTGCCGCCGGCCGCGGTGACGGCCGCCTCCGCCCGGAGCAGGTAGTGGTCCAGCCGGTGCAGCGTCCGGTCCTTGATCTCCTTGCCGGCCTGGCGCAGCTGTGCCCAGTCGGAGAGCTCGGTGACCGCCTTGGCGCGCTTGTCGCGGATCGTGCGGGTGGCGCGGGTGAGGTTGGCGCGCAGGCGGGTGTCCCGGGTGCTGACGGCCGCGGCCTTCGGGAAGGCGGGCATGCCGAGGTAGGTGCCGCTCATGCCGCCGTCTCCTTCTCGGTGCTGGCCAGGATCTCGGCCAGGTGGACCGTGCGCAGCGGGGCGTCCTGCCGCCGGAGCGTGCCGCCGAGGTGCATCAGGCAGGAGTTGTCCGCGCCGCAGAGCACCTCGGCCCCGGTGGAGAGCGCGTTGCGCACCTTGTCCGCGCCCATCGCGGCGGAGACGGCCGGGTTCTTGACCGAGAAAGTGCCGCCGAAGCCGCAGCACTCCTCCGCGCCCGGCAGCTCCACCAGGGTCAGCCCCTTCACGGCGCGCAGCAGGGCCTGCGGGCGGTCGCCGAGCCCGAGCATCCGCAGGCCGTGGCAGGACGGGTGGTAGGTGACGGTGTGCGGGTAGTACGCGCCGACGTCGGTGACGCGCAGGACGTCGACCAGGAACTCGGTCAGCTCGTACACCTTCGGGGCGAGCGTCGCGGCGGCGTCGGCCAGTCCGCCGCCGCGGCCCTCGGCGCGGGCGGCGGCGCCGATCCGCGGGTAGTTGTCACGGATCATCGCCGCACAGGAGCCGGACGGGGTGACCACGTAGTCGTGGTCGGCGAACGCGGTGGCGGTGCGCCGGACCAGGGGCTCGGTCTCGCGTCGGTAGCCGGTGTTGAACTGCGGCTGGCCGCAGCAGGTCTGGGCGGCGGGGAAGTCGACCTCGACGCCGAGGCGCTCCAGCAGGCTCACCACCGCCCGCCCGGTTTCCGGGTACACCGCGTCGTTGACGCAGGTGACGAAGAGGGCAACACGCATCGCGGCTCCAAGGGCGGCGGTTCTGGGCTTTGGTCTGACCATAGATGGTGAGGAAGGGCGATGTACAGAACCGCCCGGCATATGGTCAGACCAAGGTCGGGGATCGGGCTACGATGACCCCGGATCGTTCGGAGGAGGGCACATGGCGGAAACGGCGGGCTGGGAACCGGTCCCGCGCACACGCACGTACGAGCTGGTGCTCGCCCGCATCGAGGAGCAGATCCTCGCCGGGAAGCTGCGCGTGGGCGACCGCCTGCCCCCGGAGCGGGAGCTGGTCGAGCTCCTCGGGGTCAGCCGGGCGGCCATCCGTGAGGCCCTGCGCGTGCTGGAGGCCCAGGGAGCCGTCCGCTCCCGGGTCGGCACCGGGCCGGACTCCGGCACCGTGATCGCCGCCGTCCCGGGCGAGGGCCTCAGCCAGCTCCTGCGCCTGCACCTCGCCCTGGCCAACTTCCCGCTCGCCGATGTCTTCGAACTCCGGGCGAGCCTGGAGCGCTCCAGCGCCCGCCTCGCGGCCGCCTGCGCCGGTGCCGACGACCTCGCCCGCCTGCGCGAGCCGCTGCTCCGCATGGACGAGCCGGGTGTCGAGCTCGAACGGTTCAACGAGCACGACACCGCCTTCCACGTCGCACTCGCCGAAGCGGCGGGCAACCGGCTGGTCGCCGACCTCACCGTGGCCGTCCGCAACGCCGTGCGGCACACCATCCTCGCCGCCTCCCGCCGACTGCCGGACTGGGAGGCCGAGGCGGCGAAGCTGCGTGCCGAGCACCACGCCATCTACGAGGCCGTCGCCGCCGGGGACGCGGAGCGGGCCGGCGACCTGGTCGAGGCGCACGTCCGCGCCTTCCACCGAGTGATCGCCGCCTCGGAGCCCGACCCGGCGGGGTGACGGACCGTCGCCCGGGCTCGAGGCCCTCTCCCGGTCGGGCCGCCCTCGCGGCGCCGGACCCGCGTGCTGCCACGATCCTCGGCCGAAGGGTCGACCGGGGACGGTGCGCGTCGTCCGCGTGGTCGTCGGCGTGGCCGGGCCCGTGCTCGAGCTCGAGGGGCATTCCGGTCCGCTCCCGGCCCCGGCTATGGTGGCGGGCATGACGTACCGCGTGCAGTTCACCGTCGAGGCCAAGGCGACCATTGACGCCCTGCCCGCCGAGCGTCGCGACCTTCTGGAGCGCGCCCTGGGCGTGCTCGCCCGCGACCCGTACCACAAGACCGCGACGGCACCCATCGGCCCCGACGAGCACCTGCGCAAGGCCTACGCCGCCCCCGGCGTCGTGGTGGAGTTCATGGTCGCCGACCACGTCCTGGTCGTCGTCGTCCTCCAGATCTTCGACGAGCTCCAGTACCTGATCGACGAAACCGACGCCCGCTGATTTCCCTCCTCGTTCCTCGCGCAGGCGGGCGGTCAGAAACTCCCGCCGTCCCTCAGAGCGGGCCGAAGCGCCGCCCGGTCGCCGCGGTCGGCGGCTGGAGTCCCGGCGAGCCCGGGAAGAGCCCAACCGTGCGCGCCACTCTCCGTGAGGGGCGGCCGGGGTCCGCCGGTGCGGTTGTGCGGCGCGGCCGGGCGTGGCGGGGGCGGTAGAGGGTGCGGTCGCTGCGCACTACGGCCGCCTGCGGGCGGCCACGGCGTTGCGGGAGGCAGGGAGCGGTGGTGGTCAGGATCACCGCGACGGCGGGCGGGACGAGCAACTGGACCAGGGCCATGGCTGTCGGTGCCTTCCAGGTGGAGGTGGACGTCTGCCGCGTGCCCGGCCGGGCCTGGACCGTGCCCGCGACTGCGGGTGCGCCGCCTGGTGCCGTGGTGCTCGGCTGTCGGTGACGACGAGTCCCTTTCGGGCGTGGTCGCACGACGGGCCTCCTACGGCCTCTCCTCACGGTCCGGCCGGCCGGACCCGCCCGGTGCGGCGATCACCGTCGACGGCGGGGCGTGCTTCCGGCGTCCGGCCGTTCCTGGCCGGGTGCGTCGTCGTGCTGGTCGGTGTTCCGCGGTTTCCGGGGCGGTGTACTCGTGCGGGACGCTTCGGTGGTGGCGTCGTAGGTCTCGCGGACCACGACGTCCTGGTCGTCCGCCGTGCCGGGGCCCGGCTTGCGGGGCGCCCGCGCGGCGCGGTCCCCGAACGAGCGGTCGCCCGATTCGCGGCGCCGGACGCGTTCGGCCCCCGTGGGCGGGGTTTCTCGGCTCTTGTTCGGTCCGCTGCTGCTCATCCGGGTCTTTTCCCCGCGCCGGTTCATGGGGCGGCGCGGGCCCTGGTACTGCGGGCGGTCGTCTCGCGGGCTTTCTGGCGTCGGTCGCGGGTCATGGTGGAGCGGGTTGGGGATGTCGAGGTCGCCGACGTGCTCGTACAGCGCGGCCGTGGTGCGCTCGGACATTGCCGCTTGCTATTGAGGCCGGGCCCGGGGCCGGGGTGCTGGGCCGCGCGGCCGGCTACCGGCCGTGGTGGGCGACGGGGCGGAGGAGGGCGAGCCGTTCGTCCTCGCCGAGGCCGCCCCAGACGCCGTACCGCTCGCGCACGGCGAGCGAGTGGTCGAGGCACCGCTGGCGGACCGGACACCCGGCACAGATCCGTTTGGCCGCCGCCTCCCGTTCGTCGTGCGCCCGGCCGCGCTCGCCGGACGGGTGGAAGAACAGGGTCTCGTCCTCCTCCCGGCAGGCCGCACTCGACTGCCAGTCCCACTCGTGATCGACAGGTCCTGGAAGGCGCTCTGTCACTGTCACGAACATGTTCCTCTCACGGTCGTGGCTGCTACGGACCGGCCGAACCGGCTGTGGCGCCCGCGCCGGGCCCGACCGGTCGCGCTACCAGCGGCCGCGGGCCCCGGTTGTCGGGTGCCACGAGGGCTGCGTTCTTCTCGTCGACCTCGCCCTCGGGACGGGACAGGTCCTCGGCTTCGCGGTGGGCACGCTCACGGCCGGACTCGTTCACCGGGCTGTTCTTCCGTTTCGGTGACGGTGGGCGACTCGGCCCGGAGCCATGGCGGAAGGTCGTCGTGCCGGCGCCGCACGGCCCACCGTCCGAGCCCCACGACCGCGCCCACCGCCACGAGCAGTCCCACGGCCGCGCCCGCCCGGCCGCCGCGGCGACGGGACGCGGGTGGCGTCGGGTGGAGGCGGCGCCGAGCCAGCCGACCACCGCGGCGCGCCGCTTCGCCGACCGCGTCGCTGGAGCGCTCGGCCACGCCGGACACCGCGTGCGCTGCCTGCCGGCCTGCGGTGCGGGTGTGTTCGACGCCGGACGTCAGCGCCGCCAGCGCGGGCGCGGCGGCGTGCTCCGCCGCGCGGGTCGCCCGCGCGACTCCCGCGCCGGCGCTGTGCGCCGTGGCAGAGACAGCATGCCTCACGCCCGCCTTGGTCTCGTCGATGCCCATGGGTGCCCTCCTGCTCGGTCGTCTGCCTTCTCGCGCTCGCGTGTGCCCGGAAGGCCGGACATCATGTGGGCTTTTTTGCCGTGGCACGCGCCGGGTTCCGGTGATTCCCGTTCCCGGCACCTCGACCCGGGCACCGCGACTCGGGCCCCGTGACTCGGGTGCCTCGACTCGGATGCCTCGACGGGACCGAGCGGGATGTCCGATCGGATCGCAGCGGGCAACTCCCGGACCGTGTCACCCACGGGTGCCGGCGGTTCGGCGTCAGAGGTTCCGCAGGGCGGGCAGCAGAGCCGATTCGGCCCAGTCGAGGAAGGGCGGCTGCGCGTCGCCGCCGATCTGGACCAGGGCGACCTCGGTGAACCCCGCCTCGGCACAGGCGCGCACCGCCTCGACGAAGGCGTCCACGTCGTCGCCGCAGGGGATGGACCGCGCGACGTCGTCGGGACGGACGAACCGGCGCGCGGCGTCGAAGGCGGCCGGGCCGGGAAGTTCGGCGTTGACCTTCCAGCCGCCGCCGAACCGACCGACGCCATCCGGTGGCCGGACGAGGAGGAAACGCCTTACGCTCTCCCGTTCCACCCCTTGGCGATGGGAGAGGACGCGCTGCGCGCGCTCTGCGGCTTCGTCGTGGAGGCCGTCCGGATCCCGATGACGTGGACGTGGATGCCATCGAGCTGCACGGTTTCCTGGTGACGGATCCGAACGGGCCGGATCCCGCGGCGAGGGAGGCGGCACTCCGGGCAGCCGTGGCGCGCACGGGGCCCACCACGCGTCTTCGTCCTCGGTGACGCGAAGCTCGACCGCCTGGACCTCGGTCTGGTCGGAGTGCCAAACCTGCGTGCAACGCAACGAACATGTCGCGGAGGTCGGTGGCGTCGACGGGATCGATCTCCATCTGCAGGTGACACGCATCGTCGTCACTGGGGGGCAGACGCACCGAGAAGGCGAACCCGCGCCCGACCGGTTCGTGTTCACCACCAGCGGGTTGTTGCGATCGGAGTCACCGCCGATGAGAACGAGAAGCCCCACGGGGACCGCAGATCGGACAGCATCCGCGCGGGAGGTCCGCGACCTCGTCCCTGGTGAGGTGGGCGGTGAAGTCGGCCGACAGGGACGAGCACCGGTCGGCGGTGACCCGCCAGCTGTCCTCACCGGCCCGGGCCGGCTCCAGTCACCCTCCACCGCTGCCGAGGCGTATCCGCGGTGCCTCCATCGCCATGTCCTCCGGTTCTCCGATCCGTCAAGCCCGATCGGGCTGCCCGCCCACGCCGTACCGCCAGAGGGCGAACAGCCGGTGGTCGTGCTCGGAGAAGGCATCGACCGGTCCGACGCGCTCGTAGGCCTGCTCGGCCCGCGGGTCGCCACGACGGGCGAGCGCGAAGGCTGCCTCCAGGCGCAGGTCCTCGTTGTCCTCGTCGAGGAGGGCGAGGAAGGCGTTCAGTACAGGGGTGGTCCGGTCGTCGGAGAGGGCGAGCGACTCGGCGGCGTTGCGGCGTACTCGGAGGGCGTCGTCCGCGAGCAGCAGGAGCAGGGCGTCCCGGATCGCTGGGGCGAGTGGGTTGTCGGGAGCGAACCGTGGAGCGAACACCTGGGCCACGGTGGCCCGGACGTCAGGATCGGGATCGCGAACCATGTCGAGCAGTGCGGATTCGGCCGCCGCACTGCGTGCGGTCCGCTCCCGGCTCAGGCAGAACGCCGCCTCGCGGCGCACGCGCGGGTCCGGATGGTCCGCGTGCCGCAGCCCGATGGCTTCCTGCCCCGGATGATCGCTGTTGTTGTAGGCGCCCAGGACGTCGGCCAGCACGTGCCCGTCGGGTTCGTCCCGGGCCCAGGACGCCAGGAAGTCGGCATCGCCGACGACGTCCGATGCGCGGTCGACCGGCACCGACGTGCCCCGGTGCCACAGAACCGAGGCCAGGAAACGGCGGTGTTTCGGGTCCGGATGGCGACGCAGAGCGGTGAGCTCGGACCAGATGCGTGGTCCCCGACGCCGGCCCAGACAGTAGCTGGCGAAGTACCAGTTGCTGTCTCCGTCCTCCGCATGGGGGACGGCGCGTGCCATCACCTCGGAAAGGGGCGGCAGCAGGCCGAATCGCCACTCCAGGTAGGTGAGGACTGCCCCGTGTCCGGCCCGCGCGGTGAGCCCGCCGAGGGAGATCTCGTCGATCGCGCCGTCGTCGTGGGTGTCGTCCATCCGGAGTGTGACGGCGGCCCCGGCGGCTCCGGTCCGGCGGCGCAGCTCCTCGACCACGCCGATCTCGTACCAGTGCCGGGCCAGGCCGAGCAGTTGTCGTCGGGAAGCCTCGGGCACACGGAGCCGAGGGGCATCTCCGAGTACCGCGGCGACCAGTGCGGGAGAGCCGGTGTCGACCGCCCGCAGGAGGGGAGTGCTGCCGTCCGCGAGCTCACGGTCCGGGTCGGCGCCCCCCTCGACCAGAACCTCCGCGGTGAGGTGGTCGAACCCGGCCGCAGCGGTGCAGAGCAGGGGCAGGCCGTCGGGGCCCAAGGTGTCCGGTGCCGCGCCCTGCTCCAGACAGGACCGCACGGTGGCGGCGTCCCTTGCAACCACGGCACTGACCAACCGGTCGGTGAGGTCCGGCGACGGCGCTGTCAAGACTCCCCCTGATGATGTGCTCGAAGGGATCAACCTACCCGGAACAAGGAGGCGCCGCCGAGGCCGCCCGATGGCGACGAAGTCCTCGACCAGGTGCCGGCCGTCCGGAGCCGGCCCGCCGGTCACGCCCGCGCCGGCCCGCACGCGTGCGGCCTCAGATCCACCCTTCCTCCCAGGCACGGCGTGCCGCTTCGTGGCGGGTACGGACGGCCAGCTTGGTGATGGCGGCGGAGAGGTAGTTGCGGACGGTGCCGGGTGCGAGGTGGTGCTGTTCGGCGAACCCGCCGATGGCCTGGCCGTGGTGGACGGCGCGCAGGACGTCGAGCTCGCGCGGGGTCAGCGGGCAGGGGGTCTCGGTGAGGGCGTGGGTGGCGAGGCGGCGGTCGATGTAGCGGCCGCCGGCGTGGATGTCCCGCAGGATGGCGGCCAGTTCGGCGGCGGGGGTGGTCTTGGGGACGAAGCCCTGGACGCCCGCCGCGAGGGCGCGACGCAGCACGCCGGGCCGGGCGTGGCGGGTGACGATGACGGTGCGGACCGGGTGGTGCCTGGTGATGGCCTGGGCTGCGGAGATGCCGTCGAGGTGGGGCATCTCCAGGTCGAGAAGGGCGATGTCGACCGGGTGACGGGCGGCGGCTTCGACGGCCGCGCGGCCGTCCGGGGCCTGGGCGGTGACGGTCAGGTCGGGTTCGAGATCGAGAAGTGCGGCGAGGGCGCCGCGGACGAGGTCCTCGTCGTCGGCGAGCAGGATGCGGATCACGCAGGGGTCTCCCGGGAGGCGTGGCCGGCCAGTTCGAACTGGCCGCCGGGGTGGGTGGCGATGCGGATGCACCCGCCGATGGCGTGGAAGCGTTCCTGCAGTCCGGCCAGGCCGCTGCCGGGCTCCGCGGTGCGCGCCGGTGCGCCGTCGTTGCGCAGCAGGAGGCGCGCCCGGCCGGGGGAGGCGGTGACGGTGATACGGCAGTGGCGGGCCCGGCTGTGGCGCAGGATGTTGGTGACGCCCTCGCGGACCAGGGCGGCGAAGGCCGGCTGGAGCTGGTGCGGGATGTGTGCGGCGTCGCCGTCGACGGTGGTGCGGATCCCGGCGGCCTCCAGGACGGCTGCGGCGTTGGCGAGTTCGGTGCTCAGGCTGGCGCGCCGGTAGCCGTGGACCACGGCCCTGGACTCCTCCAGCGCGGCGCGGGCCAGGTCGGTGATCTCCCTGACCTGTGCACGGGCCTCCTGGTCACTGCGGCCGATCAGCCGTTCGGCGAGTTCGCCCTTGAGCGTGATGACCTGGAGCCGGTGGCCCTGGAGGTCGTGCAGATCGGCGGCGAACCGCATCCGCTCCTCCGCCACGGCCAGGGTGGCCGTGGTCCCGCGGACGTGTTCGGCCTCCAGCACCGCCCGCCACAACCGGACCAGCACCGACTCCACCCCGGCGATGAACAGCACCATCGCCGCGCCGGTCACCGCCGGGACCCCGGGAAGCAGGTCGGGGTGGGCCTGGCGCCACTGCGCCACCGTCTCACCCAGGACCGCGCAGACCAGTGCTACCGCCGCCAGCAGCCGCCAGCGCGCCTGCGGGGGCAGGGACAGGGCCAGCGCCGCCGCCATCGCCCCGGGCACCATGGCCCAGTCGATCGCGGTGTACGGGCGGTCCGCCATGTCGCCCCAGACGGCGATCGCCGCGGCCAGCAGCAGAACGTTCCACCACCCGCCGACGACGGCCGAGCCGTCCAGTGGGCCCCGGCCCCCGAGGCCACCGGGCACCGCCCGGCGGATCAACCGGGTGTGCTGGACGGCGACGGCGACGACCACCGGAGCGGTCAGCGCCCGGCGCGCGGGGCTCAGGTTGAACACGACGTCGTTCGCGGCCAGCAGCAGCCACAGGGGCCCCAGCGCGAGCAGCGTCCAGGAGGTCAGGCGGCCCAGTCTCCCCAGCTCGAGTCTCCCCGGCTCGAGCGTCCCGGACCCCGGAGGTGAGGTGATCATGTCCGGCCAGCCTAGAGTCCGCCGTCCGCTGTTGTCTGTGGCCGAACCAGCCAAAAGGCCATGACAACTGTCATCGGTCGGCCATGACACCGCCCGCCCGGCCGATGGCATCCGCCACTACCGGCGACCCGTGCCCCACGACAAGACTCTCCCTCGTCCGGACCGCTGCGGCATCGCGGTCCCGGCCCGTACTCGTACTCGTACTCGTACCGGCAGCCGTACACCGGCCGCCGGCCGCCGGCCGACGCGCTTCCCCGCCCGGCGGTCCGTCACCCCACCGATCCTTCAAGGAGACAGTCATGCGCTCGACCCTCAGGCGCCTCGGGCTCGCCCTGGCGCTCGCCGTGACCGGTCTGGGCCTGGTGCCCGGCGGCGCGTCCGCCGACACGCCCGCGACCGTCCTGTTCAACCAGTACTCGGAGCGCTGTCCGGACGGGCATGCCGAGTCCCAGGACATGCACCCCTGCGCACCGTCCGACAATCCCGGCATGTGGGTGATCAAGCCCGTCGCCGGCTACCCGGAGCGGTACACGATCACCATCCCCACTCCCGACGGCGACCGCTGTCTCACGCAGTTCGACGGTGTGGTGGGCTCCGGCTGTCGGGTGGGTGCCACCAGCCAGCAGTGGGAGATCACCCCGTTCCAGGCGGAGCCGCCGCTCTACGGCCTGCTCGGCGTGCGGCTGAAGAACGTGTCGACCTCGGACTGCCTGGACAACTCGAAGAAGACCTTCGGCGGCTGGAAGCTGGTCATGCGCGGCTGCGACTACGGCAGCTACCAGCAGTGGAACATCTACAGCACCGCCTACCAGGCCCTGTTCGCGGGTCGGCACGCCGGCATGACCTGGGCCAACCTGGAGCAGCGCGCCGACAACGTGGTGCACGTCGGCTACGACAACTCCACCAACAGCAACCCGTACAACGGTGACACCCCGTCGAGTGCCGTGCTGCCCCTGCTGTGCATCAAGCAGGACGGCCGTCCCGCCCCCGCCGGTGTCCCGACGAGCGGCTTCCACAGCTGGGCCGGCGGTGAGGTGAAGGCCACCGCGCCGCTGCCCGGCAGCCAGCTCACCAGCCGGGCTGCCGCCGACCAGAAGTGCGCCGGTGCCTTCGGCACCGGTTTCCGGATGGCCGAGTTCCACGACGCCTCCGGTTGGGGCCTGTGGGCCAACGGCACGCTGCCCACCAACACCCGCTTCTGGACCGCCATCAACGACCAGCCCGCCAACCCCTGGAGCTGACCGCCGGACCCTCCGGGCGGGCGCCGTCCCCGGCGCCCGCCCGCACTCCTCGGTGCGGTGGTCCGGCCCCGCCCCTGTGGGGGCCGGCAGCTCGCGGTGGGGGGAACCGGCGGCTCCGGTGAGGCCGGCAGCCCCAACGCTTCCGCGCGCGGCCGCCGTCGGCCGGCCCGGCACCCGTTCGGCGGTGTCCGAGCTTCGCGACGGCGGGTCGTTCGTTCTCCAGGGTGTCGAATGCCTTGTGCGGCGTCGCATCCGTCGCCACCAGGGAGAACGGGGTTGCCGTCGTGTCTGTTGCCACGTCAGGTCCGGGGCGTACGGTCGAGCAGATCCTCGCCGACACGGCTCGGATCACCGATCCGGCCCTCGCGGGGGTGCTGTCCTGCCTGCCGCCGCTGCGGGAGAGCGTGTACTACCACTACGGCTGGGCGGGGAAGGACGGCGGGCCGCCGGTCGGTGTCCGCGGCGGGACCGGTCGCAAGGGCATCGCTTTCACCCTGCTGTGCGGGGGTGTCGACGGCGGGCCGCTCGAGCGCGCCCTGCCTGCGGTCGTCGCCGGGAACCTCCTCATGAACGTGGCCACCCTCCACGACGACGTCATCGACCTGGAGGCGCGACGTCGCGGCCGGCCCACCGTGTCGGCGGCGTACACCGCCGGGCACGCGATCATGGCCGGTGACGCCCTGCTGGCGCTGGCCCTCGTCCACCTCGGGGAATGCCCGCACCCCCGCACTCCGCAGGCGCTGCGGATCATCCGCGAGGGCTGGCTCCGACTGTGCGCGGGCCAGGTCCGCGACGAGGAGAACGAGGGCCGCTGCGGCACGAGCCTGGACCGGGCCGTCGCCGTGCAGGCGGCCAAGACCGCCGAGGGCGTGCGCGCGGTGTGCTGCCTGCCCGCCCTGCTCACCGATGCGTCCCGCGCGCAGGTGGAGGCCGTCGGCCGGTTCGGCTGGCACCTCGGTATGGCGGTGCAGTACCACAACGACCTGTCGGACCTGTGGCCGCCGGCGTGGCCGCTGACCCGGGCCCGCTACGGTGACGTGCGCCGCCGCAAGATCACGCCCACGGTGGCGGCGTGCCTGGAGTCGGGGCATCGCGACAGCGGACGCCTGGCCGAGTTCTACGCCGGGGACGGCGAGCCCGACGAGGAGCAGTCGGCCGTCGTGGCGGACCTGATCGACCGCTGCGGCGGGCGCGCCTGGACCCGTACGCAGAACCACGAGCACATGCGGCTGGCTCTGCGGAGTCTCCAGGAGGCCGACCCGCCGCCGGCCCTGCACCGCGACGCGGTCACCCTCGCCCGCATCTACCTGGTGTGAGGAACGGGCGACAGCCCCGCCGACGGTGTCCGGCGGGGCTCTGACACCCCCTCGGCCTCACCCCGAGGGGGTGGAACCGGTGTCGATGTCGCCCAGATCCACATCGAGTTCCATGTCCGAGGCGGACCCGCCGAGGGGCTGGGTGTTCGCACGGTGCCGGGCGGCCGTGCCGCCCCCGCCTTCCCCGCCGGTGCTGACGGACCCGGTGGCGGTTCCCTCCCGGGGGAGGGATCCCGTGCTCGCGAGGTCCTGGCCGGGGACGGCGACGGCGCCGGGCCGGGAGGCGTCGAGGTCGACAGTCCCGACGCGGTCGGCGCCGTGGGCGAGCGAGGGGGCGGCGAGAGCCAGTGAGAGTCCCGCGAGGACGGCAACCGTGGTGCGGCGAAGAGGCATGCTTCCTCCAGTGGTTCAGGGGTCGTATCCGCACTCCACCCCACCCCACCGCGGGTCTGCGGGACGGCCGACACCCTGACCCGGTGGCCGGACTCACTCCGGCCGGCGGAGTGCGGGGCGCGCGTCCGACGTCGGGGTCAGGTCAGTCACCGGGGTTCCGGGTTGACACGTTTCTTCGTATCGAGAATATTAGATGCGTCCCGGGAGGTCCGGTCCGGCTCGCGAAAGGGGTGTGCGGTGGATCCGCTGGCCGTTCACAAGGCGCTCGCCAATCCCGCGCGGGCGGAGTTCCTGCGCTGGCTCAAGACGCCGGAGCGCTACTGGGACGAGGAGTACTACCTCGAGCGCGGTGTCGGTTTCCACATCGGCGTGTGCGTGACGGAGATCCGGGAGCGTTCCGGGCTGGCCCAGTCGGTGGTCTCCGGCTACCTGCAGATCCTGCGGGACGCCGGGCTGCTGGTCTCGGAGCGGGTCGGCAAGTGGACGTTCTACCGGCGCAACGAGGAGACGATCGCCGCCTTCGCGGCGTACGTGCGCGACGAGCTCTGACTCCTCCGTTCCCGGGTCGGCGCGGGGGAGGGGTGCGCCCTTTTCGCGCGAGAATCCATCTAACTATCTAGATTTGTAGCTCGGTCTGGTGGGGTGGCGGCGCAGCCGTGCCCGCGCACGGCCGGGCCGCGGAAGGCAGCCATGGCAAAGACCGGTCCTGTTGTCCTGACCCTCTCCCTGGGGGTGTTCGGGATCATCACCACGGAGATGGGCGTCGTCGGCGTCCTGCCCCGGATATCCGAGGAACTCGGCGTGACGGCGGCCGAGGCCGGCTGGCTGGTCGGGGTGTTCGCCCTGGTGGTCGCCGTGGCCGGCCCGTTCGCGACGCTGCTGGCCTCCGGGGTGCGGCGCAAGAGTGTGCTGGCGGCCGCGCTCGCGGTGTTCGCCGCCTCCAACGCCGTCTACGCGCTCACCGACAGCTTCCCGGTGATGCTCGTGTTCCGGATCGTGCCGGCGCTCTTCCATCCGGTGTTCTTCGCGGTGGCGCTCACCGCCGCCACCAGGCTCGTGCCGCCGGAGAAGGCCACCCGGGCCGCCACCACCGTCTTCGCCGGGGTGACGCTGGGCTTCGCCTTCGGTGTCCCGATCACCTCCTACCTCGCCGAACACCTCTCCCTCGCCGCCGCGTTCTGGTTCGGCGCCGGCGCCAACCTGCTCGCCCTGCTCGGGATCCTGGCCCTCTTCCCGTCCGCACCCGCCGAGCAACGACTCTCCTACGGCGACCAGTTGAGCATCCTCAACCGTCCCCGCCTGTGGCTCTCCCTGGCGGCCGTGGTGCTCGTCTTCGCGGCGATGTTCTCCGTCTACGGCTACTTCGCCGAATACCTGGAACGCGTCACCCGCCTGGGCGGATCGACCACCGGTGCGCTGCTGATGGCCTTCGGCATCGTGATGGTCCTCGGCAACCTCGTCTTCGGCCGGCTCCTGGAACGCAACCCCGTCCGGACCGTGACCGCCTTCCCCGTCCTCTACGCGCTGCTCTACGCCCTCCTCCACACCGTCGGCCCGTGGGCCGTCCCGACGGTCCTCGCCGTGCTCCTCTGGGGAGCGGTCCACTCGGGAGGCCTCGTCGTCAGCCAGACCTGGCTGGCCCGCGACGCCCAGGACGCACCGGAGTTCGGCAACAGCCTCTTCATCTCCTTCTCCAACCTCGGCATCACGATCGGCAGCGCCGCCGGCGGCCTGGTGGTCGCGACCGCCGGAACCCGCCAACTCCCCTGGGCGGGAGCGGGGTTCGCACTGGCCGCACTGGCCGCAGTGCTGCTGCGCCGCCGACTGGGGCCCGAGGCTCCGGGCGAGGGAGCGGCGGACCGGGCGGAGGGGCGCCTGTCCGTGCGGTCGTGACGCGGGGCGCGCGGGACGGGCGCGGGCGCGGCGGGGTGGTGGATCGGGCGACAGGCCCGCGCGCGCAACGTCCCGCTCTGCCCTCGTCGATCGTGCCGCGGTCCCGGCCCGCCCACCTGCGGGCCGCTCTTGAAGCGGAGAACGGTGCCCGCAGAGTGTTCTCGCGATGCACTCCTCGTCGGCCGACCGCGCAGGATCGGCTGCGAGTGCGGACGTCCGGGGCTGAGGTGATCGCCCTGCGGCTGGTGCGACCTGGCATGTCCGCGGCCGGAAAATCCCAGGTCAAAGCCCTGGTCACGGCCGATTCCCGGGTCTAGGCTTCCCGGCACGGCGGCCCACCACAGGGCCGCCGGCCAGATCAGCCGTGCCGTGCCTCCGGCGCTGCTGGCCCCCACGGCCGGGTCCCGCGGATCACCCCCCTACGTCCCCGGGACCCGGTCCCTGCACCCGTTCTCCTCCCCGCCCGCGTTCTCACTGCCGACGTTCGGCACGGCGCCGCAACATCAGCCGGCAGTCTCGGACGGCGACGCGGGGGCATCAGGCAGATGGGAGAACAGTCGCGGAAGCGGTAAGGCGTCGTACAGGGGTGAACGGCATGGCTTCCTCGGGCCCGGAACGGAGGCGGTCCGCGGCCGTCGGGCGCGGACGGCCGATGAGCCTGCCGACCGGGTCCGGCGTACGCGACAGCCGGTCCTTCTGCTGTACGGCGCGGGAGAGCGGGAGGACGTACAGCGGGAACGCGCTGGCCCCGGCCGGCACCGCCGCCGGCCCGGTACTGCCGCCCGACGACGGGCGGTCAACAGGTTTCCGGCGCCGGCGGGTGGTAGCGGCGGGAGAGCAGGGGTGAGGCGCGGTGGCCGCGGGTGATCAGGGTGTGCGCGGAGGCGACGGGGTCCGACGGGCCGTCGGCAGTGCGGCGGGTGAGGAGGTAGAGCAGCAGGTCCACCCGGTCGTCCTGGCTGCGGACGGTGATGTGCTGGAGCCCGTCGCCGGGCCGGGCGTGGGCCCACAGGATGCCGACGACCTCGCTCGCTTCCCCCGGCGGTAGCTCACCGCAGTCCTTGCGCCGCAGGCTGGCGTGGACGACGTCCAAGGGAGGATCAGCCCCAGCCGAGGCTGTCGCCGGTGCCGGGCACGGTGCCGGCCGGGGAGTCGGAGGTGGGAGCGTCGGCGCCGAGGGTGACGGAGGCGGCGGGGGTGAGGACGGTGGGAGCGGCGAACAGGGCGGTGAGGGCGAGGGCGGTGACCGCGACGGCCTTGGCCAGGGAAGTGCGCATGTCGGTGATTCTCCTGAACAACGTGAGCGGATGGGAGAGTTCCGGTTCGGCGTCCCGCGGTTGACGCTCGTTCCGTTCGCCGTCCGGCCGGTTTCTCCGGCGGCGATCACCAGCTTGGCCCGTCCTGTGGCCCGCCGGAAGGTGCGTCCGCCGGCGCGATCCGGACTGTCCGACATCGGACAGATGATACATGTGCATGCCAAGTATCGGGGCAGGCCGGGCCCCCGGGGGGGCGTCGGCCTCGGTCCACCCCTGCGACCGCACGGCACGAGAGCGGGCGCAGCCCTCCTCCCGACCACGTGCGAACCTCCTGACCTGGGAAGACGGTCAGGGCCCCTGTTATTGTGCGCCCATGTCAACGATCAAGCAGTTCCAGGTGACCTTCGACTGCGCGGAGCCGGTGAGCCTCGCCGCCTTCTGGTGCGAGGTGCTGGGGTACGTCCTGCCGACGGTCCCGGAGGGCTTCGCCACGTGGGAGGAGTGCTTCCGCTCGCTGCCGCCCGAGGACGCGGTCTACTTCGCGTGCACCGATCCCTCGGGCGCGGCCCCGCGCCTGCTCTTCCAGCGGGTTCCCGAAGGCAAGGTCGTCAAGAACCGGGTGCATCTCGATGTGCGGGCCGGCGTCGGGCTCGTGGGTGACGAGCGCCTGGCCGCGCTCGAGGCCGAATGCGCGCGGCTGACGGTGCTCGGCGCGAAGCACGTGCTGACGCAGCGCGCCGACGGCGTCAACGAATCGTGCATCACGATGCAGGACATCGAGGGCAACGAGTTCTGCCTCGCCTGATCTCTCCTCCGGGACTGCGAGGCGGGGAGGGCCGGTGCTCACGGTGCCGGAGCGCAGCGGCTGCACGTCCGGTAGGAGCGCCCGCCTTTGGGCCCGGTGCGCTCGGCCGTCCAGGCGCGGGCCTCGGCCACGGTCATCGCGCTCCAGCGGGGATAGTCGCGGGACTCCTCCAGCGGGGAGCGGTAGCTGAGGTGCTCGGGCCTGTGCGCGTGGCGGCGCAGCTCGGAGGTGTAGGTCGCACCGGCCGGCCGGGCGTAGTTCTGCGGCATCTCCCGCCGGACCACGGAGCAGCCGACCTCGTGCAGGCCTCTGCTGCCGGCGATGAAGGGGTACTTCTCCGGCTCGGTGTACCGGGCCCACCGGATGTCGGCGACGTCCAGCGCGCTGTCGAACCCGCTGCGGTGCGTCCGGCACACGGGGCAGTCGAGCGGGTCCCGCAGGCAGCGGTCCTTCAGGGTGTCCTCGTCCTCGTACAGGTGGGCCTCGAAGGGGATGTACAGCTCGCGAGCGGCGCGCAGGAGCAGTTCCCTGGCCTGTCCGGGGTCGGCCCGGCCGTCCTCGACCAGGTGGAGGAGGTCCAGGACGGCCGGTAGTTCGATCCGGTAGCCCCACCCCTCGCGCAGTTCGCGCCGCCGCTCCGGCGGAAACGGTGTTTCGAGGCTGAACAGCACGGCCGGGAGTGATGCTCCGGTACCCAGGTTGACGTCGACCCGGCCGTCGCCCCGGAGGACGATGCCCGGGTCGACGCTCTGGTGCGGTACCGCGGCCGCCGCCTGAGCGTCGCGCCGCGGTCCGGCGGCCCGCAGAGCGGGGTTGCCGCTGCGCCGCCGAGTGGTCTTCCTCTTGCTGCCCATGATGTCGTCCTGCACGTTGTGGCGGCCGTCGTTGTGGCGCCGGCCGGCCGGGAGGGTGGGAATCGCTGCGGCGGATCGTACTGTCGCGGACGGTGCTCGAGGCGACGTCACGCGTCGGCCGGCGCCGGGGCCGGTGTGCGGGCGGCCACCCGCCGGTCAGGAGGGTGCGCGCCGACGGCAGATCCGGTCGTGGTCCAGGATGGCGATCAGGGCGGCCTCCAGGCGGGAGCGCACACCGAGCTTGTCGAAGAGGCTCGAGACGTGCTTCTTGACGGTGCGTTCGGTGATGCCCAGGCGAAGCGCGATGGAGACGTTGCCCAGTCCGGATGCCAGGAGCAGGAGGACGGAGGTCTCCCGTTCGGTGAGCGCGGACAGGTCGCGCGGCGCCGGCGGTGCCGTCGGTCCGGACCGTTCGCACAGGCAGGTGGTGGGTGTCGAAGGCCGGGGTCGGCTCATCGGTTCGGTGGTCCGTTCATGGGTTCGGTGGTCCGTTTCATCGGGGCGCGCGCCCGTTCGCGCATGCCCGGCGGACGGGGGAGCGCCGGGCTGTTGTGGGAGCGAAGCGGCTACGACACCGGGATTCGTCCTGCGGCTGTCGTGCCTCGGTACGTCATCGTAGGCGGGCTCCGGGCGCCGGAACCGGGATCGGGCGGCGGGATCCCACCCGCCGTCCGGCGGGTCTTTCCCACCGGGTGGCGGCCCCCGAGGTGACTGGCCGCATCGGACCTGAAGGACGGCTGTCCGCGCCCCGGTCCGACGGCGATCGGTGGCGGGCCGTGCATCCGGGGGTGCGGTGTCCGGAGGGCGAGCACTCAGACAGGGAATCGGCCGGGGGCGTCGTCGCTCAGGTGGTCGAGGGCGGCACGGACGAGGGGCTCGTGCTGGTACGGGTTCAGGCGGTCGCGGTACGCGGTGGTCAGGCCGGGGGAGAGGTGTCCGGTGAGGGCGATGGCCCTGTGGACGGTCCAGCAGGCGAGGTCGATCTCGTTCAGCGCGAGGTAGGCGTCGACCCCGGAGAGAAGCCGACGGGCGGTGAGGGGTGAGGGAGGTGTGGGGCGGGGCTCGGCGAGGGAGTTCGTGAGGGCGTCGAAGTAGCCCCTGGCCCGGTGGGGTCGGCCGAGGAAGACCCAGGCGGCGGCCCCCGCGCCGGCCAGGTGGTGGTCGTCGACGTCGATGTCGAAGGGGCTGCCGGCTTCCTCGTTCTCGCCGGGGGCTGTGCGTGCTTCGGCGGCCAGGTCCAGCGACCGCGCGAAGGCGTCCGTCATACCGAGTCGCGCATGGGCGAGGGCCTCCTTGACGTACAGAGAGGCCGAGGTGTGGGGCGACGGCCGCGGGTAAGTGGCGCGGGCGGCGCGGAGGAGCGCCAGGGCGTCCGCGGGATCACCGACGAGGAGATGGCGCATGGACAGTTGATCCATGGTGGCCGAGACGTACTCCGGGTCCGCTGCCGCGGCGGCCGTGCGCAGCGCGGTGAGGTTGTGCCGTTCTGCTCGGGTCTCCTCGCCGAGCGCGCTGCTGAGCCAGGCGCAAGTGAGGGAGATCCGGGTGGCGAGCCGCAGGAGGCGTTGGCCGGTCGGGTGGTCGTATCCGGTCCTGGTCAGCAGGTGGACGATCATTCGGAACTCGGCGTGCGCCGATCCGTACAGCGCCGCGGGCGGTACGAGAGTGCCGCTCTCGTGTTGTTCGAGGGCCTCGGTCCGCGCCTCCGCCCAGTCCAGGTAGTCGTCGGGCAGCCCGGGTCCGTCACGGGCGGGCCACGGTTGCGGGCGGGCCAGGCGCGCCCGGACGGCCCGCAGCTGGCGGGCGAGCGCCGGGCCGCCCACGACGAGAGTCGGAGTGGCGTGCGCCTCGGGCAGGCCGAGGGCGTTGTGGACAGTCTCGACGGCGCCTTCGTGCGTGTACGGTGTTTCCAGCCAGTCGGCGTCCCCGGTGGCGATGCGCAGCCAGGCGGGCCAGCCGAGCCGGTACACCTCGCGCGGCTCGATGCCGTGGATGTGCGCGATGGCGAGCTGGGCGGTGTGCTCGGGGACGGTACGGCCCGACTCCCAGCGCGACACCTTCTCCCTCCGGGCGGCCATGTGCCCGTAGCCGAGTTTGCTGTGGGTCTGGGCGACCAGCCGCGCGTAGTCGGGATGGGACAGGCCTGCCGTTGCCCTGAGCCGAGCGAGTGGATGAGTCATCTGTGGAACCTGGAGGGTCGTCGGGAACAGGATCAGCGGAGGGCCACCGCACGTCGGAGGGGATCCTGGACACACCGCTTCACCTGTATCAGTACGCGAGGCACCTGCCCGGGCAGTCCATGGGCTGCCGGTACGGCGGGAGAAGATCGAACGAGTCCTCCGTCCGACGCGCGACCCGTCTCCCCGCTGGGGGTGCGCCGGCTTCGTCGATGGAGTCGACCGCTGTGCCTCTACCGCTGAATTTTACCGTCGGCCGGGTGTTCCCCGGCTGCGCCAAGGGTCCCTCGGGGCGACTGTGGCCCCGTGGCGGGGCACGATCCGCCGATCGGCGGTTGGACTGCCGGCCTCTCGGCGGTGGCTTCCCGCCGGACGGCGGACGGCGGACGGCGGACGCCCGGCGCCCTACGTGCCCTACGTGCCCTACGTGCCCGACGCCGGACGGTGCCGGACGAGTCCGGTCACTTCCGGTAGTCGGGCAGGGCGACGTGCACGCGGTAGCCGCCGTCGGGCGCGGGGCCGCTGGTCAGGGCGCCGTCGAGGTTCTCGGCACGCTCCCGCAGCCCGATCAGGCCGTGCCGGGAGCTGGGCAGTTGGAGGCCCGGTCGGGTCGGCGCGGTGTTCACCACGCTCACCTCCAGGCCCGGGCCGGACCGGTGGATCTCGACCACGGCGCTCGCGCCGGGGGCGTGCTTGCGGACGTTGGTGAGGGCCTCCTGGACGATCCGGTAGACGGTGCGTTGCACCGCGGCGCTTGCGTCGGCGGGCACCTCGCCGACCAGCCTGGCATCGAGACCGCTGCCCGCCACCAGCTCCGCGAGCTGTTCCGCGGTGGGCTGGGGGGTGATCTCGGAGTTTCGGCCGCCCGAGGCCCGCAGCAGGGTGACCATGTGCCGCAGCTCGTCCAGGGTGGTGACGCTCAGCTTCCGGATCGTCCGGGCCGCCTCCTCGGTGTCGGCATTGTCCGCACCGACCTGCAGGGCACCGGCGCGCACGGCGATCAGGCTGACCTGGTGCGACACCACGTCGTGCATCTCCCGTGCCAGCTGCGCCCTCTCCCGCCCCAGCACGGCCTGGGCGTGCAGTTCGCGCCGGTGTTCCTGGGCCTCGTGCAGGTCGGCCATGCTCCGGGTGAGGCCCGCGCGAATCGCTAGCAGTCGGCCCACGGCGACGGCCGCGAAGGCGGCCATGGCCGGAGGGGGCACCCTCCAGAGGTGCTCCGGTCCGACGACGGAGTGGTGCGAAACCCTCTCGGGCAGTGCCCAGTACTGGCAGGACATCGCCACCCCCAGGTACAGCAGCGCGCCCACCACACCCCGGCGCAGTGACCCCTCCGCGACGGTCGACAGTGCCACCAGCACGGTCGGCGCGTCGTAGCGTTCCGCCACGGCCATGTACACGAGGGAGAGCACGAACACCGGGACCGGGAAGCGCCGGCGCAGGAACAGCAGGAGCGCGACTGCCGAGCCCGTTACCACGAGTGTCTGGTCCAGCTCCGCGAACGACAGGTGCGGGTCGAGCTCATGGCGCTTGGTGGCGAGGGCGTGTATCCACGAGGTTGCCGCCGCGATCGCCACCAGGAGGGCGTCCACCGCCCACTGGGGCACCGTCCGCCGGACACGCGCCGTCCCCGGACGCACGGAATTCACTTGACCCCGTTGTCGACGAGCAGCCCGGCGCGCTGGGCCCAGAGGGCGGCCTGGACGCGGTTGTCGACCGCGAGCTTGGCGAGCAGCGAGCTGACGTGGTCCTTGACGGTGCCGGTACTCAGGTGCATGTGCCGTCCGATCTCGGCGTTGGTCAGCCCCTGGGCCAGCAGCGTCACGACCTCGCGTTCGCGACGGTTCAGCGCGGTGCCGCGCGCGGAGTCGAATTCCGGCTCGTGCTGGCGGCTGAGGTATCCGCCGACCACGACGGGGGCGATCCTCCGGTCCAGTACCACGGCACCCCCGATCAGCGACCTGACGAGGGGAGGGAGGTCCTCCGGGTCGGTGTCCTTGAGGATGTAGCCCGAAGCGCCCGAGCCCAGGGCCTGCGCGATGTACTCGTCGGAGTCGAAGGTGGTGAGCATGGCCACCACGGGCGGTGCGGGCAGCGCGAGCAACTGCTCCAGGAGAGCCAGTCCGTTGACGTCGGGCATCCGTACATCCAGCAGGACCAGGTCCGGGGAGTGCTCCGTGAACGCCGCCAGTGCCTGCCCGCCGGGCACCGCGGCGACCACCTCGATGTCCTCGGCGCCGTTGAGGATCAGGCTGAAGCCCGAACGGACGAGTGCCTCGTCGTCGACCACCACTACCCGGATCATGCTCGGTTCCCGCCCTCTGCTCTCGATCGTCGGGCCGGTCCACCGTGCCACGTCTGTTCGTCCGCGGCCGTCGCGCACCTCGCGCCGGCCGGAACCAAGGTAACCGGCCGAATCGCGTGCGAAGCACCCCGAGAGCGCGGGACAAGGGGCAGCATCCTGCTCCCTCCTGAGGGGGGTGGTGCAGGTCGAAATGCCTGTTCTCCCTTGGGGCAGGGGAGCCCGGCCAGGAGGAAGGCGGGCACTCACGGCACCGGGAACCCGGAAACGCTTCCGAGGAGGAGGCACGTAGGAGGCACGTCCGAGGCACGTGGTGGACACCGGCGGCACGGGCCCTGTTCGCCGTGGTCCCGGACGACGGACTCCGCGACCTGTCGGCCACCGACCAGTGCAGTCGACGCCAGTGACGTGAGCGGATTCCCGACTGCCGCCCTCCTCGCCGCCTGCGTCGCGCGCCCGCACAGATCAACGGTCTCCTCGATGAGCGGTGTGTGCTGCTGTGCGCCAACTCCGACCGGCTCGCGCCCGGCTACTTCCGCAGCGACGCCACGACGCGTTGACCCCGCCGACCCCGTCCGCCCGCCCCGAGTCCGCGGCGGACCTCGTCGTGACCTCAGGGCAGGCCACCAACAGGTGAGCCACCCGGCGGGTCCGGTACGCAGGTCACTGCCGGAGTAATGAACCTCCTCACGCACGGCGGAAAGCCGGTTGGCCCAGCCGGAGAAGGCTGGGCCAACCGGACCATCAATGGCGCCGAATTTTACGCACGGAGGACGGCAGCACCGCAAGGCCGCCCAGGACAAGCCCCGAGCCCAGGAGGAAGATCCATGGGGATTTCTCCGCTCCGGAGTCCAGGTAGCCCAGACCTGATGCGATCAGGATGGCCGCGAAGAGGGCACCGCCAATGCCGGACCAGAACCGCCGATTGATCGGTTTCGACACCGTTGCTCCTAGATGTTTCGAGTCGGCAGCTGATGGCGGATTCGTTCGTGGAGCCGCTCGGGGCGCTCAGGAGTTCCCGCTCCTGGGTTCCCCGCTCTCAATTCGCCCGGACGAACGAATGGAACTCGGGGATTGCTGGGCCTGGAATTAGTTGATCGGACGTTTTCCGATTTTCCCTTCAGTTTGTCCGCGGTTGACCAGTTGGCCTGCGAGTGCAGGCCGGCGGCGGTCGGTGCAACGTTTCCCTGCCCGTTCACCCCTGTTGTTCGCCCGCTGTTCGGCGGGCAAGAAAAACCCTAGATCAGGTGCTGACGGTCCATCAGATGACCTGAGCATCATTTGAGGTAGTCACGCCCCAAGGCACCCCCCTTCTGCCTCCTCGGCTGTACTGGCGGAACGCTTGTGAGGCCTGTCGGGGTGTAGCTGGGCGCGGGGTGGTGCCTGGGTGCGCGCGAGGGGCGGCCGGCGCGTCTGCGGTGGGGCGCAGGGTCGGCCGAGGGCGTGCTCACCGGCGCCGTCCGGGTCGGCTGCCGCCTTCTGTCGAGGGTGGCGCGCTGGTGGGTCCGTACGATCGCGGGTTGACGGAGGCCGGCCGGTCGAGGTCGCTGGCCTCGTCTTCTCCGCCCGGATGCCCGGAATATCCGGGCATCCGGGAGTTCATGGCGACGCACCGGGGCGGACATGATCGCCGATCGCCTGATCCTCTTCGGGGGCGGAAGCCAGAGCCCAGGCCCCGCCCGGGCGGCCTTTCGTTGTCGACGCGCCGCGCGGGCCCCCGGAGGGATCCCGGTGTGTCCGCCCCTCGTCAGGAGTCCTGGGCGCGGGCGCGGTGGGCGGCGGACTTGACGCGGCTCTGGCAGGCCGTGGAGCAGAACCGGCGGGTGCCGTTGCGGGAGACGTCGACGTAGGCGCGGTCGCAGGCGGGTGCGGAGCACATGCCGAGGCGGGCGGCGAAGTGGCTGCCGAGGGCGGCGGCGAGGCCGAGGGTGAGGCGGGCGGCCCAGTCGGAGGCTTCGTCGCCGGCGCTGCTGCGGTGGTAGAGGTGCCAGGGTTCGTCGCGGTGACGCTCGAGGACGGGGAACGGGCGCAGTTGTGCCAGCAGGGAGTTCGCGGCCTCGACGGCGCGGTCCTGGTCGTCGGCCGCGAGGTGTTCGAAGACGGCGCGCAGTCCCGGGGCGAGGGCTGCCAGGCGGGTCGCGTCGGTGGCGCCGAGGGGGGTGGCGTGGCGGTCGGCCGCGTGCAGGAGGGCGTTGGTGCGCTCGGTCAATTCGGCTCCCGGCGGGGGCTGGTAGGGGCGGGTGCGGGACAGGCCCGGGGTGGCGAGGTTCACCAGGTCCGCGGCGCCCTGCACCATGGCGGTGTTGTGACTGTCGAAATCCACTTGACCGGTCACGCATCCCTTCGTCATAGTCGTTACTGTCGAAATCAGAAACGACAGTAACGGAGTTCCGTGTCCGCCGCCACCGCCACCCCGCCCCGGGGCCGTTCGCGCCCCTCCACCTGGTCCCGCACCTCCGCCACCGGACGTGCGCTGCTCACCACCGTCCTGACCACCGGCGTCACCACGTTCATGTTCCTGCCCCTGCTCGCCCTGCACCTGAGCGCCACCGGTACCCCGGTGGGGCGCGTCGGGCTCCTGATCGGGCTGCTCTCGCTGTGCGGGCAGGGCTTCTCGGTGGTGTCCGGCCTCCTCGTCGATCGCGTCGGCGCGCGGACCACCACCACCGCCGGCTTCGCCTGCCGCATCGTGGGCTACCTGCTGATATCCGCCGGGGGCGCGGCCCTGGTGCCGGGCATCGCGGCCGTCGGCATCGGCGGGTCACTGCTGGTGCTGTCCGTCAAGACCCGCCTGGTCGACGAGGCGGCGGCGCACGACGACACCCGCGGCATGCTCGCCCTGCGCTCCACCTTCGGCAACGTCGGCGTGGTCCTCGGGCCGGTCCTCGGCGCGGTCGCCTACCCGCTCGGCTTCGACGCCGTCCTCGCCGCGGCCGTCCTGTCCCACCTCGTCCTCGGCTTCCACCTGACCTTCCTCGCCAAGGACGAGGCAGCGCAGGAACCGGCGGACCTTGGCCGCCCTCCCGCCGCCCCGGAGCGGAAGCCGGACCCCGGACACATCGCCACCGCCCCCGGCCGGCGCGGAGCGGTCGTCCTCTTCTTCGCCGCCGTCGCCTACTGGGCCCTCTACAGCCAGCTCAACGCGGTGATCCCGCTCACCGCCAGGGCCCTGACCGGCACCACCGTCGCCATCACGGTGGTCTTCACCCTCAACGGCGCCCTCGTCCTGCTGTTCCAGTACACGCTGCTGCGCCGCTTCCTCGGACACCTGCCGCCCCGCACCCTGCTCACCGCCGGGTTCGCGGCCTTCGCCGTGGCCTACCTCGTCCTGCTGCCGCAGGCCGGCTGGCTTTCACTGCTGCTGTTCACCGTGCCCGCCACCCTCGCCGAGATGCTGATCGGACCGAGCCTCGACGAACTGGCCGTCACCACCGCCCCACGCCGCCGGACCGGCCGCGCGCTGGGCCTGCTCGGCCTCGCGGGCGCGATCGGCTCGCCCCTGGGCGCCGGACTCGGCACCTACCTGCTGCAGAGCTTGCACGGCGGCCCCGGCCTCTGGCTCACCGTCACCACGGCCGCCGCCCTGGCCGCGGCCGCCTGCCTCCTGCTTCCCCGCCCCGCCCGCTGACCGCCCGCCGACCGCCGCGGGCCGGTGCGTCCTCGGTGCGTGCTCGGTGCGCCCGCCAGTGCCGTTCCGGGCGCTGCGGCCGGGGTTCTCCCGGACCGGGTCCGGTGATTGTGACGCCCGCGAGAACACCTGTGACGGGCACGCGAAGAGGTGCGCCCGTGCGCTCGCGGTGCGCCGCCCTGCGGCCCGGATTCCGGTGATCTGCTGATCCTCGGCACCCGAAGCACCCGAAGCACCCGAAGGACCCGAAGCATCCGACGCGGGTACGGGCACGTCCTGCGTGGCCGCGTGATTCCTCACTGCTCTACGGAGGCCCCACCATGAAGAATTCCCTGACGGCCGCCGCGCTCGCGGCGTTCACCGCGACGCTCCTCGCCACCACGGCCGCGGCCGCGGCCGCGGCCGCGGCCGTCCCCGGGACCGTTTCCGGCGACGGTGGCAACCGCATCGCCGTTCTCAGGGGCAACGGCACCGCCCTGGTGAAGGAGGGTGGTCTCGGTGCCCAGTGGACCAACGAGGCCGACGGCGTCAAGCAGATCGTCGCCGCGGGCGACCGCATCGGCGTCCTCAAGGACGACGGGTCGGTGCTCGTGAAGCAGGGCGGCCTCGGCGACCAGTGGGTCCTCGTTGCCGACAACGTCAAGCAGATCGCGCTGTCCGGCGACCGCGTCGGCATCGTCAAGGGCGACGGTGTCGCCTACGTGAAGGAGGGTGCGCTCACCTCGCAGTGGACCCTGGAGGCCGACAACGTCAAGTCCCTCCAGCTCTCCGGCGCCCGGATCGGCGTGGTCAGGGGCAACGGCACCGCCCTGGTGAAGGAGGGCGGTCTCGGCGCCCAGTGGACCAACGAGGCGGACAACACCGTCCAGCTCGCGCTGTCCGGCACGCGGATCGGCATCCTCAAGGGCGACGGCGTCGCTTACGTCAAGGAGGGTGCGCTCACCTCCCAGTGGACCCTGGAGGCCGACAACGCCGTCCAGTTGGAACTCTCGCGCGACCGCATCGGTGTGCTGAGGGGCGACGGCACCGCTCTGGTGAAGGAGGGTGCTCTCGGTGCCCAGTGGACCAACGAGGCGGACAACACCGTCCAGCTCGCGCTGTCCGGTACCCGCATCGGCATCCTCAAGGTCGGCGGTGTCGCCTATGTGAAGGAGGGTGCGCTCACTTCCCAGTGGACCCTGGAGGCCGACAACGTCACCGAGCTCGCCCTCTCCTGACAGCCTGCTGCCCCCGGCTGTGGGCGGATCGGGGACGGTGAACGGCACAGGGGCGACCGGACCGAGGGGCCGGGCGGCGGGCGAGCGCCGCCCGGCCTCCCGTGCTGTCGGCGCGGGGCTCCGCCGTCCGTCCCGTCCGTCGTCCGGACACACCGCCCTGCCGCACCGACCGGCCCCCGTCGCGACGCCTGCTCCGACCGGCTCACCGCCTACAATCACCCTCGCGGACACACCGCACGCGCAGGCGGCCCCCGGTCGGCCGCGTCCCGACCTCGCAGGTCAGAACGCCTGGCGCCCCTGACCGCCCTCACCTGGAGCCGAGATGTCCGAAGTCCCCGCGATCACCGTCCGCGACCTCGTCGCTGCCGACGAGAAGGACTGGCGCCGACTGTGGGCCGGATACCTCGAGTTCTACGGGTCCACCGTGCCCGCGGAGGCCACCGACTCCACCTGGCGACGGCTCCTCGATCCGCACCAGCCACTGCTGGGACGTGTCGCCGAGCACGACGGCACCGTGATCGGCATCACCAACAGCGTGCTGCACCACAGCACATGGCTCACCGGCCAGGTCTGTTACCTGGAGGACCTCTTCGTGGACCCCGCCCACCGCGGGCTGGGCGCGGGCCGCCTGCTGCTCCAGGACCTCTTCGACCTCGCCGCCGTCCGTGGTTGGGCACGCGTCCACTGGCTCACCGCCCACGACAACCCGGCCCGCCGCCTCTACGACACCTTCGTCCCGGCCGACCACTACGTCCACTACGAGCGGGACCTGCCCACCGGGCCGACCCCGGCCGACCGGCCCTGACCCGGGCCCCGGGCCGTTCCGGCGGCGAGTCGAGCGGGAGGCCGACCGCGGCCGTGCCCGCCGAGACCAGGGCCGCGACCTCACCCAGGCTCCGGGGAACGGGTGCCGGGCGCTCCGCTACGGACGGCTGCGGTCGGGCGTTCACGACCGGGTGCGGCCGGGCAGGAGGTTCGGGACGCCGTAGGCCCGTACGCCGGTTCGACGTGCGGTGCCGGGGAACTCGCCGAGGGGACACCGAACGACATGCACGACATGCGCTTATCGGGACGTACGGCCGGAAGAGTCCGTGAACGAAGGGGGCCGACCGCCTCCGCCTGGCGCGGGAGCGTGCTGACCCTGCTGGTCTCGCTGGCCCTGGTGCTCGGCACGGTCACCGGATCCGCCTCCGCGCAGGGCGCCGGGACGCGGGATTCCGCCGCCGCAGCCGCCGCCTTGTGCGGCACGCACGCCACGTCCTTCTCCACCCCCGGGGAGGAGGGAGCGCCCATGACGGCTCGCCTGGGCTGTGCCAAGGACGCGGGCGGTCTGCGCGCGCTCGCGGCGAACGACGACGACCTGGTGCTGGCCTTCGACTTCCCCGCCGCCGGGCGCCGTCAGCAGGCACGTGACCTCACCGCGGCGGTGGTCGCCGAGACCCGGGCCGATCAGGACGCCGGGATGTCGCTGGGTGCGGCGTTCACCCAGCGTGCCCGGGAGCACGGTGTCGGGATCTATCCGACGCAGCAGGGCAGCGCCGAATTCCGGGGCACCGTGCACGCCGTGGACGACAGCCTCGTGGTGGTCACCCCGATGGATGTCATCGGCTTCGAGGAGACCTGGTGGCAGAAGTTCATCGCCAGCGGGGTCGGGGTCGCCGTCAGCATCCTGGTCGGGGCCGGGTGCCTGGTCACCTTCGGGCCCGGCGCGCCGGCGGCCGCTCCGGTGTGCGGCGCGGTCTCCGGCGCACTCGGCTCCCTCACCACCGAGATCCTGAACGCGGCCTTCGACGGCAAGTCGGTCGCCGACGGCACCGTCTGGGCGGACGCCGTGGCCGCCTCGGTCTGGCCGGCGGTGGCCGGAGCGTTCGGCGGGGCCCTGCTGAACTGGGCGGCGAGCAGCGGTCCCACCGCCATCGCCGAGCTGCAGACGGCCCTGCGCAACTTCGGGACGAAGCTCGGGAACCTCGGCAACACCCTCGGCTTCATGGCGAACGCCCTGAACCCCTTCGCGCCGCGCCTGCTGGACTCGCTGCGGCGCCTCCAGCGGGGTGTCGGCAACAGCTCCGTGCCGCTGCGGGTCCTGGTGGTGGGGGATTCCATGACCCAGGGCATGGAGGGCGACTGGACCTGGCGGTACCGGCTCTGGGAGTGGTTCAGGAACCAGCACGTCGCCGTCGACTTCGTCGGCCCGTACCGGGGGACCAAGCAGCCGGACGCGCCGAACGGTCCGCCCGGCCCGCCGCCGCTGCAGGGCGAGATCGAGAACCCCTCGGCCGTGCCTCCGCCCGTCGACGGCGCGTACGCCCAGGGTGTTCCGGCCGGCTTCGACAGCGACCACTTCGCCGTGTGGGGGCGTCAGGCGGCCCAGGACAAGGACCTGATCGGGCCGGTGGTCGCGCAGTACCGGCCCGACCTCGTCCTCTTCGGCATCGGCTTCAACGACATGGGGTGGCTCGTCAGCGACGCCCCCGGCACTCTGGAGAGCGTGAAGGCGATGGTCGACCGGGCGCGCGCGGCCAAGCCCGACCTCCGTTTCGCCGTGGCGAACGTCCCGATGCGGCCCCTGATCGAGGGCCGGCAGGACCTGATCGTCAAGACCCGGCAGTACAACACCCTGCTGGCGAAAGCGATCCCGAGCTGGAGCACGCCCGCCTCCCCGGTCGAGCCGGTCGACTGGGAGGGGGCGTACAGCTGCGACACCAACACCTGCCCCGCCGCGTACGACAACCTGCACCCCAACGCGCTGGGCGAGTTCCAGATCGCGTCCGCCTTCGAGCGCACCCTCCACGACGGCTACGGCATCGGGCAGTTCGTGCCCAGCGTCCCCGGCACCGTCCCCCGGCGGCCGATCCTCCCGGTGAACAGCGTCGTCGCGGAGTCCGCCCCGAGCGGTGTGAAGGTGACCTGGACACCGGTGTTCGGCGCACGCGGCTACACCGTCCGCTACCGGCTCGCGGGTCTCACGGAGTGGAACGAGGCCCGGGTATGGACCAACCGCTACGACACCACCTGGACCGAGGACGGCTGGACCTGGGAGTACCAGGTCCGCACCGACAACGACGGCGACGGCCAGTCCGTGTGGTCCGGCACGGTCACCGCGACCGCGCACCCCGAGACCGCCGCACCACCCCGGAACATCGTCACCCGCGCGACGGCCACGGGCGTCGACGTGTCCTGGGACGCGGCTACCGGTCCCCACACGGACGGCATCGACCGGTACCAGATCATCACCTGGGACAGGGACGTCCCCGGCGCCTACATCGGCGGCACGGCGGTCAGGGGGACGTCCGTCCACATCGACGGTCTCGTCCCGGGGCACCACTACCTCGTCGCACTGGTGACCTGGAACCGCGCCGGCGGCGGCATGCCCGGCGTGGCGAGGTCCGTGACGATCGGCGCGGGGGTGCCGCTCGTGCCGGCGAACCTCAGGATCGCGTCCGTCGACCCCACGACGGTCCAACTGAACTGGCAGGGTTCCCCGGAGGCGGCCGGCTACCGGGTCTGGGTGCGGAACATCTCCGACCACAGCCCGGTCTCGCCGGAACCGTACGTCACCGACACGCCCGACCACCGGATCGCCTTCCTCTTCCCGGGCAACTGGAACTACGAGTTCTGCGTCACCGCGATCAACGGGGCGTCGGAGTCCGCGCGGACCCCCTGTGTCTCGGTCCCGCTCCCGCCCCCGTCCACCGGTGCGGCCCAACCGCCGTCCGCAGGAGGTGAATCGCCGGCCACGCCGGAGGACCTCCTCGTGCGGCGCGGCCAACTCGCCGACCCGCGGCGGGGCCTGGTCGCCGCGGCCCCCGCCGGCTGACCCCGGGTACGACCGCAGGCGCGCGACGGTCCCGGCTGCTCCTGAGCGGCCGGGACCGCCGCTTCGGCGGCGGAGGTGTCGAGGTGACGGCGTGCCCGTAGACTCCGGCGCAGGGCCGGACGGAGTGAGGGCGCGCCATGGACCACTGTCGCCACGAGTTGAGCAACTGCGCCGAGTGCGCCCCGCCCGCGCGGGCCGGCCGGAGCGCTCCGAGTGCGGAGTGGGACGGCTGGCCGGGGTCGGCGATCATCATTCACGCCAGCCGCAAGGCCCACCTGCCCGGCTGTCCCCACATCGTCGCCGCCGACGTCGAGCCGCCCGTCTACGGCTGGGTGCTCGCGCCCTCGCCGGGGGCGTGGCGCCGGCTCTCCGCCTCCAGCCCGCTCCGGGCCACCGGAGGCAACACCGGGCGTACCGCCGTGAGTCGCTGCCAGGACTGCGACGCCACCCAGTAGGTGTGCCCGCCGGGGCGGGCCCACCGCGGTCGGCGAGATGGCGGGGTCCGGACCGGGCGGGTGAGCGCGGTCGGCCTCGACGCGTCCGCCGGCGACTCCGCCGACGACCGTGCGCACCGCCGCACTGCCCGCACCACCTCCCGCACCACCTCCCGCACCGCCCGCACCGCACAGCCGGTGCGGGCGGTGCTGCGTGGTGCGGGCGGTCGTCAGGGAGTCAGCGCCGCGGCGAGTTCCTCGACGGTCGGGTGGGCGATGAGCAGACGGACCGGTACCCGGCGGCCGAGTCCGGCGCCGAGGACGGCGGTCAGCTGGGCGCCGAGCAGCGAGGTGCCGCCGACGGAGAAGAACGGGTCGGTGTCCGTGAATTCGTCGTGCTGGAGCACGGTCGCCCAGGCGTCGCGGACGGCGGAGCGCAGGGCCTCGGGGGTGCTCGGGGCGGACCGGGTGGTGTCCATCGTGTGCGTGCTCCTGTTCCAAGGGGTCGGGCCCGCTGGTCGCGGCTGTGTCTCCCGGGACTGGAGAGAAAGGGGAGACAGAAAATCTGACGTGTGACATTGTATAGCTGGAGGTGGGGGATGGACAGTGTCATGCCTGTCGTCACACGGCTGACGAGACAACAGGAAGCCGTCTGGATGGCGCAGTTGCTCGATCGCGGCGGCGATTCCTATCACATACCGATGGCCTTCCGGCTGAGCGGGGAGGTGGATCCCGAGGCGCTGGACCGTGCGCTGCGGCATCTTGCTCTCGCCCATCCCGTGCTGTGCGCACGGGTGGTCGAAGAACTCCCCGGTGCCACCGCGGGGCCGCGTTCCTTCGACGAAGGGCCCTGGCAGGCCGTCGCACCGCCCCCCGGGCGGGTGCTCACGGTGCACGAACCGGTGGAGCCGGACGGTGGCGGACTGCTGCGCGAACTTGCCTCGCGCCCGTTCGACCCCGAGGCGCCGTTGCGCTTCGCCGCCCACCTGATCCGTGTCCGGAACAGTGCGGAGTCCGTCCTGCTGATGGTGTACGACCACCTGGTGATCGACGCGCCGTCGGTCGCACTGCTCGGCGCCGGCCTGTCCGAGGCCTACGGGGCGGCGCTCGGTGGGCGTCCGATCGAGCCCCCCGTGCCCGAACTCTCCTATTTGACCTATGCGCTGGAGCAGCAGCGGGAGCTCGCGGGAGCCGCGGCGGACCGCAACGCGGAGTTCTGGCGCGGCTACCTGGCCGGCCTGCCCGCCCGACCGGCGGGCCGGGCGCGCGGTGTGGCCGTCGGCCAGGTGGCCGGTGAGTTCGCGATCGAGCTGCCCGCCGGCCTGGAGGCGGCGGTGCACCGTGAGCGGGCCTCGCTCTTCTCCCTGCTGCTCGGTGCCCTCTCGCTGACGGCCCATCACCTGCTGGGCCGCGAGGGCGAGGCGCTGCTGAGCTACCCGGCGGTGGACTGGAACCGGGCGGCCCACCCGGAGGGCGTCGGGCTCTTCACCGACCTGTTGCCGTTCCGCAGCCTGGAGCCGCTCCCGGGGGAGACGCTGGCCGCGTACGTCGCCCGGGCGGCCGACCGGCTCTTCGACTGCCTCGAGCACCAGAACGCCCCGGGCGCCGACCTGCGCGCGCCGGACGAGCCCGCCGTGATGCTCTCGTTGCACGACCTGACCGGGACGGACCTGACGCTGGACGGCCTGGCGGTGGAGCGGATCCCGGTCTACCCCCGGTCCCCGAAGACCGGACTGCTGATCGCGGTGGAGACCTCGCCCGGAGGGGCCACCGCCCGACTGCAGTACGACCCGGCCCGCTGCCCGGCCGACCGGGCCCGGCGGATCGGCGCCGCGTTCGCCCGGGTGCTCGCCCAGGTGGTCGAGTACCCGGCCGCACCCGCCCTCGCGGTGGAGCTGGTCGACCAGGCCGAGCGCGAGCGGCTGCTCGACCCCGGGCCGTACCCGGGAGAGCCCGTTCCGGTGACCGAGCTGTTCCTCGGGCACAGTCGGCGCACACCTTCGGCCACCGCCCTGGTGACGGCGGAACACAGCTGGAACTACCGGCAGTTGGCCGACGCCTCCGGTCGGATCGCCGCCGGACTGGTGGACCGGGGGGTCGTGCCCGGCTCGGTCGTGGCGCTCGGCCTGCCGCGCTCGCCGGAGTTCGTTGCCGCCGCGCTCGGTGTGCTGCGCGCCGGCTGTTCCTTCTTCCCGCTGGACACCGATCAGCCGCCGCGCCGGCTGGCCTACCTGTTGGCCGACACCGGCAGTGCCGGGTTGATCACCGCCGACGGGGGCCGGCCCGCCTGGGCCGCGGCCGGGACGGTGGTGGTCGGTGCGTCGCTCGACGGGACGCCGGAGACCGCCGGACCCGGCCTCGCGGTGGACGGACCCGATCGCGTGGCGGGCGGACCCGATCGTGCCGTGGGCGGTGCCGACGGCGCCTATGTGATCACCACCTCCGGCAGCACCGGCCAGCCCAAGGGTGTCGGTGTGCCGCACCGGGCGCTGGCGAACAACCTGCGCTGGAAGGCCGCAGAGTTCGGGCTCGGCCCCGAGGACCGGGTCTACTTCAAGACCCCCGCGGTCTTCGACGCCTCGGTCTGGGAGTACCTGCTCCCGCTGACCGTCGGCGCGGCCGTGGTGGTGGCCCCGTCCTGGGCGCACCGCGACCCGGCCGTCCTGGCCCGGGAGATGATCGAACTGGGCGTCACCGTGGTGCAGTTCGTCCCGACCCTGGCCAAGGCCGTGCTGGCCGAGCCGGCCAGGCTGGACCACGGGCGGATCCGGCTGGTCTGCTTCGGCGGCGAGGTGCTCGACCAGGCCCTGGCCGCCAGGACCGCCGAGCGGTGCGGGGCGGAGGTGGTCAACCTCTACGGGCCCACCGAGGCCGCCATCGACGCCACCTTCCACCGCTGGTCGGCCGCCGACCCGGCGGGCCGGGACGGCACGGAGAACCAGGACGGCACGGCGGGCCAGGACGGCACGGCGGGCCAGGACGGCACGGTGCCGATCGGCCGGCCGATCGACGGCTGCCGGGCCCTGGTGCTCGGCGTCGGCGACCAGCTGCTGCCCGACGGGTTCGTCGGGGAACTCCACCTCGGCGGAATGCCACTGGCGACCGGCTACCTCAACCGGCCCGACCTGACCGGCCGGTCCTTCCGGCCCGATCCGTTCGGCGCCGGCAAAGAGCAGTCCGCGCAGTCCGAGCTGCCCGACCAGCCCGAGCGGCCGGTTCCCCGCCTCTACCGCACCGGCGACCTGGTGCGCCGCGACGAATCCGGTCGGCTGCGCTACCTCGGCCGGACGGACGGTCAGTTGAAGGTGCGCGGGGTGCGACTGGAGACCGCGGAGCTGGTCGCCGCCGCGCTCGCCCACCCCGGAGTCCGGGACGCTGTCGCCGCCCTCACCGGCGACAGCGGTGACCGGCTCACCCTGTACTACCTGGCGCACCGGCAAGTGGCCGTCGAACCCGCCGAGCTGCGGGCCGCGCTGGCCCGCACCCTGCCGGCCGGGTACTTGCCCCAACTCTTCGTCGAACTGCCCGAGTTCCCGCTCACCGCGAGCGGCAAGGTGGATCTGCGGGCGCTGCCCGCGCCGAGCTCCGCCACGCCCGCCGACGGGCCGCTGGCGGCCCCGCGCCGTCCACGCCCCGGCCTGGAGCGCAGGCTCGCCGCGCTCTGGGCGGACGTCCTGCAGACCGCCGAGGAGCACATCCCGCGCGATCTCAGCCTCTTCGAACTCGGCGGGAGTTCCCTCCAGTTGATCCGCCTGCACGCCCGGCTGCGGCGCGAGCTGCAGGCCGATCTGCCGGTCACCGACCTGTTCAAGTTCCCCACCGTCGCCGCCGTGGCAGCCGCGCTGAGCGCCCCGGCCCCGCACCAAGGACTCCGATGACCCCAAGCACCGACGACCGCGCCGTCGCCGTGGTCGGCATGTCCGTACGCCTTCCGGGCGCCCCGACCGTCGACGACTACTGGGCGCTGCTGCTCGCCGGCGGCAGCGCGCTCGAGCCGGCCACCCCGGCGGAACTCACCGCCGCCGGCGTGCCGGACGACGTGGCCGACGACCCCCGCTACCTCGCGGTGGCGGGCCGGGCGGCCGACACCGAGTACTTCGACGCCGCCTACTTCGGCCTCGCCCCGGCCGAGGCCGCCGCCATGGACCCCCAGCAGCGGGTGATGCTGGAGGAGGCGCTGCACGCCCTGGAGGACGCCGGCTGGGCCCGGCTGCCCGCCGACCGGCGGATCGGCGTCTTCTGCGGCAGCGGGGAGAACCGCTACGGCGAGCTGCTCCGGGCGGCCGGCGCCGATCCCGGCCTGGGCAGCGCCGCCGCCGCACTGCCGCTGCGGATCTCGTACCACCTGGACCTGCGCGGACCGAGCGTGTTCGTGCAGAGCCTCTGCTCCACCGCGCTGGCCGCCGTGCACCTGGCCCGGACCAGCCTGCTCAACGGCGAGTGCGACGCCGCGCTGGCCGGCGCGGTCTCGCTCGCGCTCCCGCAGGAGCACGGCTACCTGGCCGAGGACGGCGGGGTGCTCTCCGCCACCGGTGCGCTGCGGCCGTTCGACGCGGACGCCGACGGCACGGTGCCCGGCAGCGGCGCCGGGGTGCTGGTGCTCAAGCGCCTCGCGGACGCCCTGGCGAGCGGTGACACCGTGCACGCCGTCATCCGTGGCTCCGCGCTGAACAACGACGGCGCGGACCGGCTCAGCTTCGCCGCGCCCAGCGTCGCCGGGCAGCGCGAGGTGATCCTGGCGGCGCTGGAGGACGCGGCGATCGACCCGGCGACGGTCGGCCTCCTGGAGGCGCACGGCACCGGCACACCGCTCGGCGACCCGGTCGAGCTGGCCGCGCTGCTGGAGGCCCGCCGGGTGCTGGGTGTGAGCAGCCCGTGCGCGATCGGCGCCGTCAAGTCGACGGTCGGTCACCTGGACGGTGCGGCCGGCGTGGCCGGGCTGGTCAAGGCGGTGCTGGCGGTCCGCGAGGGCGTCGTCCCCGCGACCCGCGGCCACCGGCGGCTCAATCCGGCGATCGACCTGGCCGACAGCGGTCTGCGGGTGGTCACCGCCACCGAGCCGTGGCCGCAGGCCGACGGTCCGCGCCGTGCGGCGGTGACCGCGCTCGGTGTCGGCGGCACCAACGCCCATCTGATCGTCGAACAGCCCCCGACCGCCCCGGTGAGCGCTCCCGTTCCCGTGACCGCGACCGCCCCGGCGGCCGCTTCCGCGCCGGAAGGGCCGCAGCCGCAGCTCCTGCCGGTCTCCGCACACACCCCGAGCGCCTTCGCCCAGGCCCGGGCGGACCTGCTCGCCGCCGCGGCCACGGTCGGCCGCACCGGTCCGGCGCAGGCACTGGCCGCACTGGCGGTCGCGCTGCAGGACGACCGGCGCCCGCGCGAACTGCGCCGCGCCCTGGTGGTCGGTGACCCGGACGACCTGTCCGCGCTGGCCGAGCTGGAGCCGGTGACCGACCGCGAGCTGGTGCTGGCACTCGCGCCCACCTCGCCCACCACCTCGCCCACAACGTCCCCCGCAGCCGCAGCCGCAGCCGCAGCCGCAGCCGCAGACGCTGACGCCGAGGCCGAGGCCGACGCCGTCGCGGACGCCGCCGGGCGGGAGTTCGACGCCCAGCTGGCCGGTCTGGAGGCGCTGGCCCGGCTCGGCATCGTCCCGACCGCGCTGCACGCCGAGGGCACCGGCGAGTTCGCGGCCCTCGCACACAGCGGGGCGCTCCCGGCCGACCGCGCCCGGGACTTCGCCGGCCGCCAGGCCCAGGCGCTGGCCGCCCTGGACCGCGGCGCCGGTACCGAGGGCCACCGGGTGCTGGCCGCCCTGGTCGCCGAGCTGACCGGCACCCGGCCCGAGCCGCCCCGGATCGGGCTGCGCTCCGCCGCGCTGGACCGCAGCCTCGCGGCCGGCCACCCCCTCACCGGCACCGAACTCGCCACGCTCGTCGAAACGGCGGCCTTCGGCACCCCCGGACCGTCGCCGGACGAGCGGCTGCCCCGGGTCGGGGACCCGGCGGACCGCGTCGCGCTGCTGCGGCTGGTCGCGTACTGCTGGGAGCGCGGCGCCACGGTCGACTGGGCCGCCCTGCGCCCCGCCGGACCCCGGCCGGCCCGCTTCGCCCTGCCGCGCTACCCCTTCCGGCGGGACCGCCACTGGCACCCGGCCGCCACCCCCGCCACCCCCGTCGGCCGAGCCCCGGTCCCCCTCGCGGCGCTGCCGGAGCGGCCCGGCGGGGCGTCGCAGCTCCCGCCGGGCGTGCGGGGCGGACTCGCCGCGATCTGGGCCGAGGTGCTCGGCATCGACGAGCCCGCCGCCGACGACAACTTCTACGCGCTCGGCGGCCACTCGATCATCGCGGCCCAGGTGCTGACCCGGATCCGCGAACGGTTCGGGGTCCGGCTCACCCTCGGCGACTTCCTGGACGCCGACACCCTCGCGGACACCGCCGCCCTGGTCGAGGCCGAGCTGGCCGCCGACCGCCTCTACAGCTCCCTGACCACCGGGAGCGCCGACGACGGATTGGACCTGGTCGAACTGTGACGCTCATCGGTTTGCTGGAAGACCTCTCCCGCCGCGGAGTACGGCTGGCCGCCGCGGACCGGAAGCTCTCGGTCAGCGCCCCCGCCGGCGTGCTCGACGGCCCCACCACCGAGCTGATCCGCGCCCGCCGCGAGGAGATCCTGCAGTTCCTGCGCGAGCGGGCGGAGGAGGAGGCCCGCCGCGCGGTGCGGATCGAGCGGGCCGACCGGTCCCGGCCGCTGCCCGCCAGCTACGCCCAGCAGCGGCTCTGGCTGATCGAGCAGCTCGCCACCGACCTGCCGGTCTACAACATGTACTTCGCCACCACGCTCACCGGCGAGCTGGACGAGGAGGCGCTGCGCTGGGCCGCCGACCGGCTGACCGAGCGCCACGAGGCGCTGCGCACCGCGCTGCGGGAGTCGCCGGAGGGCCTGCGCCAGGTGATCCTGCCCGACCTGCGGGCCGACTTCCGCCGCCACGACCTGACCGGTGCTCCGGCGGAGGCGCTGGACCCGCTGATGGACGAGATCACCCGCACCCGGTTCGACCTCGCGGTCGCGCCGCTGGTGCGCTTCGACCTCGTCCACTGCGCCGAACGGCGCTGGATCCTGGTGGTCACCCAGCACCACGTGATCTCCGACGGCTGGTCCACCGGCGTGATCCGGCGCGAACTCTCCGAGCTGTACGCGGCCCGGGTCCAGGGCCGGCCCGCCGCGCTGCCCGAACTCGCGGTCCAGTACGCGGACTACGCCGTCTGGGAGCGGTCCTGGCTGGGCAGCGAACTGGCGCGGCGCCAGAAGGCTTTCTGGCGCAGCCAACTGGCCGATCTGCCGCCGCTGGTCGAGACCTCGCAGGGCCAGCAGCGGGAGGCCGTCCAGAGCTACCGCGGCGAGGGCCTGGACTTCCGGCTCTCGGAGCGCACCCTCGGCCTGGTCCGCGAACTGTGCGAACGCTCGGCCGCCACGCCGTACGTGGTCTTCATGGCCGCCTACTCGCTGCTGCTCTCCCGGATGGCCCGCGGCACCGACATCGCGATCGGCAGCCCGCTGGCCAGCCGGCCGTACACCGCGCTGGAACAGACCCTCGGTCTGTTCTTCAACTCGATCACCGTCCGCACCGTGATCGACGAGCGGGAGAGCGTGCTCGACTACCTGGCCCGGGTGCGCCGCTCCGCCTTCGACGCCTTCGCCAACCAGGACCTCCCCTTCGACCAGGTGGTGCAGGAGGTCGCGCCGGAGCGCAGCAGCGCGCACGCGCCGATCTTCCAGAGCATCTTCATCTACCAGAGCTACCCCGACGCCGAGCTGGAGCTGCCCGGGATCACCACCGGTCCGGCCCCCGAGCCGGTGTACTCGGCCCAGTACGACCTGATGCTGAAGCTGCGCCAGGAGGAGGACGGCTACCTCGGTCAGCTCATCCACGCCACGGCGCTGTTCAGCGCGCAGGACGCCCGGCGCCTGGTCCGCTGGTTCGAGCGGCTGGTCACCGCGATGGCCGAACGGCCGGACCGCCCGGTCGGTGAGCTCTCACTGCTCGGCCCTGAGGACGAGCCGGCCCGCCGGGAGGAGCTGCCGAGCGCGCCGCCGCCCGGCGACGACTGGAAGCCCGTTCCGGAGCGGATCGCCGCCCGGCTGACCGAGGGCGGGCGGGAACCGCTGCTGGGCTTCCGCGACCTCCGCCGCACCGGCACCGAACTCGCCGACCGGGCCGAAGCGGTGGCCGCCGGACTGCGCGCCGCCGGACTGCGGCCCGGCGACCGCGTCGGCCTGCTGGTCGGCCGCTCGCCCGACCTGGTCGCCGCCCTGCTGGGCGTCTGGCGGGCCGGCCTCGCCTACGTGCCGCTCAACGGCCGCGACCCGCAGGCCCGGCTGACCGCGATGCTCGCCGACGCGGGCTGCACCGCCCTGCTGACCGGCCCGGAGTACGCGGCGCACTGCCCGGGGTTCACCGGCCACCGCCTCGAACTCGACCGGCTGCCCGCCGCCCCGGCCGCGCCGGTGCCCGCCCACCGCCCCGCTCCCGGGGAGACCGCCTACCTGATCTTCACGTCCGGCTCCACCGGCCGGCCCAAGGGCGTGGAGATCAGCCACGGCAACCTCGCCTCGCTCTTCGACGCGCTCGACCGGGCCGTGCCGCTGCGGGAGCGGGCCCACTGGCTGGCCGTCACGGCGGTGACCTTCGACATCGCCGTGGTCGAACTGCTGTGGACCCTGGCCCGCGGAGTGCCGGTGGTACTGGCGGAGAACGCCGAGACCCTGGCCACCGCCGACCCCGCCGGTCCGCTCACCGTGCCCGAGCTGCTCACCGCGAGCGGCGCCGACGCCCTGCAGGCCACCCCGACCCTGCTGCGCACCGTGTTGCGGCTGGCGGACGGCCCGGCCGCGCTGGCCCGGCTGCGTCTGCTGCTGGTCGGCGGGGAACCGCTCGACCGGGAGCTGGCCGTCCGGCTCAAGGGCCTCGGCATCCCCCGGGTGCTCAACGTCTACGGGCCGACCGAGACCACCGTCTGGTCCACCGTCTGGGAGGTGCCCGCCGAGCCCGAGCGGATCCTGGTCGGCCGCCCCCTCGCCAACACCGGCGCGGTGGTGGTGGACCACGCGCTGCGGCCGCTGCCCACCGGGATGTTCGGCGAGCTCGTGCTCACCGGCCACGGGGTGGCGCCCGGTTACGCGGGTGCGCCGGAGCTGACCGCCCAGCGGTTCGTCACCCTGCCCGGCGGCGCCCGCGGCTACCGCACCGGCGACCTGGCCCGTCGGCTGCCCGGCGGCGACCTGGAACTGGTCGGCCGGCTGGACAACCAGGTCAAGGTCAACGGCTACCGGATCGAACTCGAGGAGATCGAGCGCACGCTGCTCGCGCTGCCCGCGGTCGCCGCCGGCGCCGCGGCGGTCCGCCGGCCGGGCGGCCGGGCCGTGCTGACGGCCTACTACGTGCCGGCCGACCCCACCGCCGCGCCGGACCCGCAGGAGCTGCGGGCCGCACTGGCCGCCGAACTGCCCGACCCGTACGTGCCGACCGCCTGGGTCGAGCTGCCCGCGCTTCCGACCACCACCGGCGGCAAGGTCGACCGGCGCGCCCTGCCCGACCCGCCGGAGCCCTCCGCGGCGCCGTCGGCGGCCCCCGCCGACGAGGTGCAGGCCGGGCTGCTCGCCTGCTGGCAGCAGGTGCTGGGCCGGCCGGACCTGGGCGTGGACGACGACTTCTTCCAGTCCGGCGGCAGCTCGCTGCTGGTCGCCGCGCTGCTGGCCGCCGTCCGCGAACGGGTGGCGCCGCAGAGCCGGATCGTCGACCTCTTCCGTCACCCGACGGTGCGGGGCTTCGCCGCCCACCTGAGCGGCGCGCCCGCGCCCGCGCCCGAGGCCCCGGCCGCCACCGCCCCGGCCGAGGTCTCGGACGCCCGTCGGCGCCGCCGCGAGCAGGTGCGCCGCAAGCGGCTGGCCGAGGGCGCCGGACCGGCCGCCCCCTGAGGCCCTCGAGGCCCTGTCACCACCGACGATCCCGACCTGGAGAGCGACATGACCGAGAGTGACTGGGAGACCGGGGCGGCCGACGCGATCGCCGTCGTCGGCATGGCCTGCCGGGTACCCGGCGCCGACTCCCCGGAGGAGTTCTGGGAGCTGCTGCGCGACGGCATCGACCCGACCGAGACCGTGCCGAGCGAGCAGTGGCCGGCCGAGGACCGCTGGGTGGGGGTCCGCAAACGGTTCGCCGACCCCGCCCTGTTCGACGCCGAGTACTTCGGCATGACCCCCGCCGAGGCCGCGCTGACCGATCCTCAGCAGCGGTTCCTGCTGGAGGCGGCCGTCCACGCGCTGGACGACGCCGCACTCCCGGCCGCGCGGCGCGGCCGTACCGGCGTGTTCGTCGCCCTCAACCACTCCGACTACCTGCTGCGGCACGTCCTGGCCCACCCCGAGGTGGTCGACCGGCACGGCTGGCACCGGGTGCTGATGGGCAGCGACCGCGGCTTCACGGCCACCCGGATCGCCTACCGGCTGGGGCTCACCGGCCCCGCGCTCGCGGTGGACTGCGGCTGCTCCGGCAGCCTCGCGGCCGTCCACCTGGCCTGCCGGGCGCTGCTGGACTACGAGGCCGACACGATGCTGGCCGGCGGCGCCGCCGTCCGGCCCGAGGACCACGGCTACCAGTACACCGAGGGGGGCATCGTCTCGCCGGACGGCCGGTGCCGACCGTTCTCCGACCGGGCCGAGGGCACCGTCTTCGCCAGCGGCGTCGGCCTGGTCGTGCTGCGCCGCCTCGACGACGCGCTCGCCGACGGCGACCGGGTGCTGGCGGTGATCCGGGCCAGCGGCATCAACAACGACGGCGACCGCAAGAGCGGCTACACCGCGCCCAGCGTCGAGGGGCAGGCCGAGCTGATCGCCGGCGTGCACCGGGACGCGGGGGTGAGTGCCGACCGGATCGGCTACCTGGAGGCGCACGGCACCGCCACCGCGCTCGGCGACCCGATCGAGGTGGCCGCGCTCACCGAGGCCTTCCGCGCCTCGACCGGCGCGGTCGGCGGCTGCGCGCTGGGTGCGGTCAAGTCCGCGATCGGTCACCTGGACTCGGCGGCCGGGGTGGCCGGGCTGATCGCCGCCGTGCTGGCGCTGCGCCACCGCACCCTGCCCGGGGTGCGCGGCTTCGAGCGCCCGAACCCGCACCTGGACCTGGCCACCACCCCGTTCGAGATCGGCGCCGGGAGCCGCCCCTGGCCGGGCGGGGCGCCGCGGCTGGCTGGGGTCAGCTCCTTCGGCGTCGGCGGCACCAATGTGCACGTGCTGGTCGAGGAGGCCCCCGAGGGTGCCCGGGGCGGACCGGGCGGCCCGCTCACCCCGTTCGACCGCAAGCGGCACTGGCTGCCGAGCACGCCGCCGCCCCGGCCGCTCCAGGAGGAACCGGGGACCGGCGCGGCGGCCCCGGACTGGGCGGAGGTGGCGCTCGACCTGTTCGCCGAGGCGCTCGGGACCGGGCGGCCGGAGCCGGACGACGACCTCTTCGTGCTGGGCGGCGACTCCCTGACGGCCCAGCAGCTGGTCGCCGGCGCCGAGAGCCGCTGGCAGGTCGAGCTGCCGTTCGGCACCTTCCTCGGGGACCCCACGCCCGAACGGCTCGCCGAGCTGCTCGCCGGGGCGGGCCCCGCACAGTCCGGCGTCGGGTCCGGCGCCGTTCGGTCCGGGGTCGGGGCGGGCTCCGCACAGCCCGGGGTCGGGTCCGGCCCCGCCGCCGAACAGCGCGTCCTGCTGCCGGTCAGCGCCCTCCAGGAGCGGTTCCTCTACCTGGCGGAGCTGCCCGGTGCGGCCACCGCCTACCACGTCCCGGTGCTCGCCGAACTCCGCGGCCCGCTCGACCCGGCCCTGCTGGAACAGGCGCTGGGCGACCTGGTGCGACGGCACGAGGCACTCCGGCTGCGCTACCACCAGAGCGGCGGACGGCCCGAGTGCGAGGTGGTCGATCCCGGGCCGGTGCCGCTGCCGGTGGTCGAACTCGCCGACGAGCGCGAGCTGGAGCGGGCCGTCACCGACCTGCTGGTCCAGCCGCTCCCGCTGGACCGACCGCCCGCCCTGCGCGCCGCACTGCTGCGACTGGGGGAGCGGCGGCACGTCCTGGCGCTCTCGGTGCACCACATCTGCGCCGACGCCCGGTCCACCGGGATCCTGCTGGCCGACCTGTACCGGCTGCTGGCCCGCCGGTCCGGCCGTACGCACGCCGAACTGCCGGACCTGACCGGCCGGCTCGCGGACGTGCTGCGCGCCGGTGCGGACTTCCTCGACTCCCCGGCCGCGGACCGCCAACTCGCCTACTGGCGCACCGAACTCGCCGACGCGCCGGGCGCGCCCGAACTCCCCGGCGACCGCCCACGGGCCGCCGAACGCCGCTTCCGCGGCGCCCAGCTCGAGTTCACCCTCACCCCCGAGCAGACCGCGCTGATCCGCTCCACCGCCCAACGCGCCCGGGTGACGCCGTTCACCGTGGTCCTCGCGGCCTTCGGCACGCTGCTGGGCGGCCTGAGCGGCAGCACCGACCTGGTGATCGGGGTACCGGTCTCGGGGCGGCACCGCCCGCAGACCGCCGAGCTGGTCGGCAACTTCGTCAACACCCTGCCGGTGCGCACCGTCCTGGACCCGGCCCGCGGCTTCGACGCCCTGCTGGCCGACACCGCCCGCCGCCTGGCCGGCGCCTTCGACCACCAGGACCTGCCCTTCGAGGTGCTCGCCCAGCGCCTCGGCCGCCCCGGCGAGGACCTGGTCGGCGTGCTCTTCAACCTGCTGGACGGCCAGGCCGAGAGTGAACCGCTGCCGGACCTCGACCTGACCGCGCACCCGGTGCCCTTCGACCGGCCCTCCAGCCCCTACGAGCTGTCGCTGGACTGGTGGTTCCGGCCCGACGGCACCCTGGGCGGCCGGTTCCTCTACGACACCGACCGGTTCGACCCGGCCACCGTACGCGGCTGGCAGCGCGCCTTCGCCCGTCTGTTGGAACGGCTCACCACCGAACCGCAGCGCCCCCTGGCCGAGCAGGACCCGGCCGGTGGTGACACCGCCGCCGCGCTGACCGGCCCGGTGGTGACGGTGCCCGACCGGGCGGTGCACGAGGTCGTCGCCGACTGGGCCGAGCGCGATCCCGACCGGCTCGCCCTGGCCGACGCGGACGAGCACCTGACGTACCGCCGGCTCGACGAGCTGTCCGCCGCGATCGCCCACCTGCTGGCGGACCACGGCGTACGCCCGGGCGACCGGGTCGGCCTGGCGCTGCCGCGCGACGCTCGGTCGGTGGCGGCCGTGCTCGGCGTGCTGCGGGCGGGCGCCGCCGCCGTGCCGCTCGACCTGACGCTGCCGACCGCCCGGCTCGCCCTGATGGCCGAGGACTGCGCACCCGCCGTCGTCCTGCACGACGGGCCCGTGCCGCCCGCCTTCGCCACCGCCCTGCGCACCGTCGAACTGCCCCCCGTCAAGGCACTGCCGGCCGGCCCCCGGCCGTTCGCCGCGGTCCCGGTGCCCGGATCGGCCACCGCGTACCTGACCTACACCAGCGGGACGACCGGCCGGCCGAAGGGCATCGTCTTCCCGCACCGGGCGCTCGCCAACCTGATCCACTGGGAGACCGGGGGCCACACCCGGGCGCTGCGCTGGCTGCAGTTCGCCTCGCTCGGCTTCGACGCGGCCTTCCACGAGATCTTCGCGGCGCTGTGCGCCGGCGGCTCGCTGCACGTGGCCGACGAGGAGACCCGTCACGACCACGAACTGCTCGCCGACTTCGTTGCCGAGCACCGGGTGGAGAAGGCGATCCTCCCGGTCTCGCTGCTGCACTCGCTGGCCGCGGTCTTCCACGACCGGCCCGAGCGGTTCGCCGGCCTGCGGGAGATCGCCACCACCGGCGAGCAACTGCGGCTCACCGACCGCACCGTCGCCTTCCTCACCGCACTGCCCGACTGCGCACTGGTCAACAACTACGGCCCCGCCGAGACCCATGTGGTCACCTCCTACCGGTTCACCGGCCCGAGCACGCGGTGGCCCCGGCACGCCCCGATCGGCCGCCCGATCCAGAACGTGCGGCTCTCGCTGGGTCGCCCGGGAGGCCTGCCCGTTGTCCCGGGCGCGGTGGGCCGGCTCGACATCGCGGGCCCGTGCACCGCGGACGGCTACCTGGGGCTGCCCGAGCTGACCGCCGAGCGCTTCCCCCGCCTGGCCGGCCGGCCCGGCTACCGCTCCGGCGACCGGGTCCGACTGCTGCCCTCCGGAGACCTGGAGTTCCTGGGCCGGGACGACCAGCAGCTGAAGATCCGCGGCCACCGGGTCGAGCCGGCCGAGATCGACCTGGCGCTGCGCCGGGTCCCCGGGGTGCAGGACGTCGCGCTGGCCGTGCGCGGGGAGGCGGGGGAGCGGCGGATCGACGCCTACCTGGTCGCCGCCGGCCCCGCCGACGACCTGGCCGCCCGGGCCCGGGCGGTGCTCACGGCCGAACTGCCCGCCGCGTTCGTACCCGCGACCTTCACCCTGCTCGACGCCCTGCCGGTCAACGCCAACGGCAAGGTCGACACCGCCCGGCTGCCCGCGCCCGGAAGCCGTGCCCCGGGCGCTGCCCCCGTCGCCGGAAGCCGGGCCCCCGCGGCTGTCCCCGGTTCAACCCCCGCCGCCGCACCGGACGTGCCGGAAGCCGTGCTCGACGCCTTCCGCACCGCCCTGGAACAGCCCGGGCTGGGGCCCGACGAGGACTTCTTCGCCGCCGGTGGACACTCGCTGCTGGCCGCCCGGCTGGTGCACGCGCTGCGCCACCGGCTGGCCGGGGCACTCACCGTCGCCGAGCTCTACCGGCACCCGAGCCCGCGGGCCGTCGCCCGGCTGCTGGCCGGGCGGCCGTCGGCACGGGCCGACGACGCGGCCGATGACACGGACGTCGAGCCGCTGCCGGTGGCCGCGCTGCCCGCCGTCCTGCCACCGGGCCTGCGGGAGACCGCGGCCACCACCTCCCCGCGCGCCCAGAAGACCTTCGTGCTGGAACTCGCCGAGGAGGTGGACCTGCCCCGGCTGACCGCGGCGGTCCACCTGCTGACCCACCGGCACAGCGCCCTGCGGCTGACCACCGACGGGCCGACCGGCCGACCGCGGCTGCGCCCGGCCGAGGAGCCGGCGAGCCCGGTCCGCGCGCTGCGCCTCCCCGAGCGGCCGACGCCGGCCGACCCGGCCGAGTGGCTGCGCGCCACCGCCCGGCAGGACCTGATCGACCCGGGCACCGGGCCGCTCTGGCGCCTGCACACCGCGGGCCGGCTGATCGCCCTGACGGTGCACCTGGCCGCACTCGACGGGCTCGGCCTCCAGGTGCTGGAACGCGACCTTCTCGCCGCCTACCACCGGCCCGAACCCCTCGACCCCGCCGCCCGGCCCGACCCCGGCTACCCGCGCTACCTCGCCTGGCGCGGCGCGCTGGTCGGCACCCCGCGCGCCGCCGAGGCGGCCGCCGCCTGGCGCCGTCTGCAGAACGGGCTGCCGTCCGGCCCCGCGGGGGAACCGGCCCGGCCCGCAGCGGAGCCGGTCCCAGTGGGCCGGGCCGGGTGGACGCCCGGGCCCGAGCTGCGGGCCGCCCTGCTGGCCCGTGCCGCCGAGCACGCCACCTCGCCCTTCGCCCTGCACCTGGCCGCGCTCGCCACCGCCCTGAGCCGCACCGAGCAGCGGCCCGGGGGTTGCGTGTCGGTGCCGCTGGACGGCCGCGTCCACCCGGAACTCGGCGAATCCGTCGGGGCGTTCGCCAACGTGGTGCCACTGCCGGTACCCGTGGCGGCGGACCGGCCGCCGCACGTCCTGCTGGACCGGCTGAAGCCGGTGCTGGCCGAACTGGAGCGGCTGCGCGCCGTGCCGTACACCGACCTGGCGGCGGCGGACCCGGAGCTCGCCGCACCCGGCCTGCCGCAGGTCCGGTTCGGCTACGCCTGGGACGACGGGCGGGAGCCCGAGGGCGCCCGCTGGATCGAGTCCCCGCACCCCGAGCCGACCCACCGCCTCGACCTGGCGGTGCGGGACGGCGTCGCCGGGTTCAGCACCACCGTGCTCGCCGCCGACGGGCCCGAGGCCGCCGAACGGCTGCTGACGGCCTATCGGCAGGCGCTCTACGCACTGCTCTTCGAGGCCCCGGCCGAGCCGGTCGAGACCTTGGTCGCTACCCCGTCACCCGCCACCTCCCAGCATCGGAGCACCCGCTGATGAAGTTCAGCCTCTTCTTCTTCGCCACCGGCGACGCGCCGACCGAGCAGTACCGGCTGCTGCTGGACGCCGCACGGTTCGCCGACGCCGAGGGACTGGCCGCCGTCTGGACCCCCGAGCGGCACTTCCACGAGTTCGGCGCCCCGTTCCCCAACCCGGCGGTCACCGGTGCCGCCGTCGCCGCCGTGACCGGCCGCGTCGAGGTGCGGGCCGGCAGCGTGGTGCTGCCGTTGCACGACCCCCTCCGGGTGGCCGAGGAGTGGGCGGTGGTGGACCGGATCTCCGGCGGCCGCGCCGGGGTGGCGCTGGCCTCCGGCTGGAACCCGCAGGACTTCGTGCTCGCCCCCGAGGTGTTCGACCGCCGCAAGGAGGTGCTCCGCGAGCACCTGGCGGACGTACGGGCGCTGTGGGCGGGGGAGACCGTCACCCGCACCGGCCCGGACGGGGCGAGCCACCGGGTACGCACCCATCCGCGGCCCGTGCGCGGTGAACTGCCGCTGTGGATCACCGCGGCGGGGTCACCAGCCACGTTCGGGCTGGCGGGGGAGCTGGGCACCGGTGTGCTGACCCACCTGCTCGGGCAGAGCACCGCGGACCTCGCCGAGCGGCTGGCCGACTACGGGACCGCCCTGGAGGAGCACGGCCACCCGCCGCAGGCGGAGCGGGTCGCGGTGATGCTGCACACCCACCTGGACCACGATCCGGCGGCGGCCCTGGACCGGGCCCGCGCGCCGCTCAAGGAGTACCTGCGCTCCTCGCTCGACCTGTTCGGCCTTCGCCGGCCCGAGACGGCGCCGGTCGGCACCGCGGCGGAGGCCGATCTGGACGACCTGCTGGAGATCGCCTTCGAGCGGTTCGTCCCCTCCTGTCTGATCGGCTCGCCGGAGACCGCGCTGCCGCTGGTCACCGAACTGGCCGAGCTCGGTGTGGACGAGATCGCCTGCCTGATCGACTTCGGCCTGCCGACCGACCAGGTACTGGCGGGCCTCCAGGCCCTGGCCGCGCTCAACCGGGCCTGCTCCGGGCTCTGAACGGTGCCTGCCCGTTCGTCCCGCTCTGCCGGTCACTCCCGCTCGGCCTGTCCGTCCTGTCCTGCCCGCCCCGCTCGCCCTCTCCCCGTCCGCACACTCGCCCCAGGAGCCACCCCGTGACCGACACAGCGACCGACACCGATCCCGCCCCCGGGTTCGTCGGCCATCTGGTCAAGATCGCCAACACCGCGGCACCCCTCTACGTCTCGATGATCGTCTCCTCGGCCGCCGCCCTGGTCGACACCGCCGTACTGGGTCGGCACGCCACGGCCACGCTGGCGGCGTTCGGCGTCACCATGGCCGTCTACGGCCCGGCCACCGCGGCCATCGCGGGCAGCATGCGCGGTGTGATGCCGTTCGTGACCGAGCACGCCGACCGGCCGGTCGAGCTGAAGCGGGTGGTGCGCAACGGCTTCTGGCTGGGTGTGGCCACCGGCCTGCTCGGCGCCGTCGCGGTGGCGCTGGTGCCGCTGATCGGGCGGGCCGGCGGCGTACCGCGCACGACGCTGGACCAGCTCGGCGCCCTCCCCTGGCTGCTGGCGCTCAGCGCCCTCTTCACCGCGATCGACAGCGCGGCCTCCGCCACGCTGATCGGGCTCGACCGAGCCAAGGTGGTCATGCGGGCGGGCCTGGCGGGCACCGCGGCCGCGCTGGTGCTCTCCCCGCTGCTGGTGATCGGGATCGGTCCGGTCCCCTCCCTGGGCCTGGCGGGAGCCGGTGTGGCGATGGCCGCCTCCACCGGCATCAACGCGGCCGTCGCCCAGGTGGCGCTGCGCCGGATGCCGAAGCTGCGGCAGCCCGCCACCGGGCCGGTGCGGGTGCGCGAGGTGGTGGAGCTGGCCAGGGTCGGACTCCCGCTGGCGACCACCGTGCTGATCAAGTTCGCCGTGCTGGGCGTGCTGGCCTTCGTGGCCGCGAGGGTCAGCACCCAGGCGGCCGCGGCCCATTCGGTGGCGCTCTCGCTGGTGAACCTGATGTTCACCGCCGCCGTCGCGGTCGGCCAGGCGACCATCCCGCTGGTCGCCGAACGGCACGGGGCCGGTGACCTGGTGGGCCTGCGGCTGCGGGTGCGGGCCGGACTGGTGGTGTCCGCGCTGGCCGTGGTGCTGCTCGGCGGGCTGCTGGTCGCCGTGCACGGCCCGGTGCTCGGAATCTTCAGCTCCGACCCGGTGATCCACACCCGGGTGACCGACCTGCTGCCGCTGATCCTGCTCGCGGTGCTGGCGGACGCGCTGCAGGCGCTGCTGGGCTTCGGGATGATCGGCGTCAAGCGGACCTTCCCGAGCATGGTCTGCTTCGCGGTCTGCTACGGCGTGCTCGCCCTGGTGGCCGGTCCGGCCGGCTCACTGGGCGGCCTCACCGCGCTCTGGGCCACCCTGGCGGTGGCCAACCTGGTCCTGGTCGCGGCCCAGGGCTGGTGCTTCCTGCGACAGAGCGCGCTCGCCGTCGCCACCGTGCGGGTGCAGCGGCCGGTGCCGGTGCACTGACGGCCCGCAACGACCCGCGGGGCCCGTCCGGTACGCACCGGACGGGCCCCGCCGCCGTTGTGCGGAGCACGCTGTTGGCCGATTCCGCCCCGCTGGACCTCCTCCAGCGGGGCGGAGTGCTGTGAAGTGGCTGGTGCGGGTGGGGGCTCGGTGCTGGCCGGTGAGGTGGGCGTCGATGCGGGCGAGGTTGAGGGCGGCGCCGATGAGCTGGTGTTGGAGGCGGGGCCTGGGAACCGACGTCACAGCGAGGCCGGAATTGGCCAACAGCGTCCCGGAACCGGTGCCGGGCCACGCGCCGGGAATGAGACCGGTCCGGGCGGACCGGGGTCGGTCAGAGGGCCGGGGCGGGTACCCACGTGCCGACGCTCCGGCAGGGGACGGTGAACACCTTGCCGGTGGTCTGTCCCATCAGGCACAGGCCGGTGCCGACGTCCTGCAACTGGAACACCCCGCTCGACACCTCCTGGTAGTTCCACTGCTGCGAAGCGGTACCGGTGACGCAGGGGCTGGTGTGGACCGTGCCGTCGGCGTCGCTGTCCAGACACTGCCCGCTGGCCCGGTTGGTGTACGTCACCGGGCCGCCCGCGGCCAGCAGGGTCCACTTCCACTGCTGGTCCTTCGCCAGCACGTTGCAACTGGCGGTGGAGACGGCGATGCCGCCGGCGTTCTCCAGGCAGCGGTCGGACATGTACTGCTTCAGCCGCACGGTGCTGCCCGGCAGCGGGACGGTGGCCGAGGCCGGTGACGTGGCGGTCAGGGCGAACACGGCGGCCGCCGCGGCGGCGGTGAACAGGCACTTACGGCGCATCAGTGGGATCCCTCCGGTCAACGCGGCCGCGCATCGACCGCGCCAGGACATACCCTCCCCGCCGCACCACCCGAGCATCCCACCCCCGACCGTCCCCCTATCGCACGCACCACCCGGCCCCGCACGGCCCAGTGGCGTGCTTTCCGCGACCCAACCGGCGAACGCTGAGCGCTGACCGAGTTGCACGCGCCCCTCGAACACCCTCGGTGTTGCTTTCGAAGGCGGTCTCCCCGCGCCTGGGGGAGAGGGTCAGGCGCGGGACACCTCGAACTCGGCCGCCTCCAGCCGGCACCGACGCGGCCCTGACCGTCGGTGCCGATCTCGACGGTGAAGTTGTCCGTGAGGGTGAGGTTCGGTGTTGACGCCGCGGCGACCTCGGCGCGGAACATGTTGACGCCTGCCTCGACGGGGCGATCGGCATGGCCGGGGTGTTGCCGTGGGGGTAGGTGGTGGCCGTGTCCGTGAAGGCGGCGTCCGGCAGGACGCGGCCAGGCCGCCGTAGTCGCTCACCTGGTCGCCGCACACGTCCGCCGAAGCGAACGGTCAGGCCGGGCGATTCTCAACGACCCCGACAGGGCTCGCGGTGTCTCCTGGAGCAAGGGTTGCAACGGTTGCAACAGGGCCACCCTCGTCTCGCCACACGGCCACTTGAAGACGTTCGACCTGCCGCTCCCCGGGCCGGACGCGGACTTCGACGACGCCGTTCTCCAGATCACGATCTTCCACGGCTGACGCCCGACTCGTCGCCGGCTGTCGCACCGAAGTCCCGGGCCTGGGACGTGATCCGCGTCCACGTTGCGCGGGGGCGGGCGCCCCGACGTCCGACCGGTTCCGTCAGGCCCCGGCAGCACCGAATCCACAGCCCCGGCCGGCCGGGGCTGTGGATTCGCGTCGCCCGATCCGGTGAGCCCGGGAACCGGGACGTCCTGGCCGTGATGGACGCGGGCCACGACGTGACGCGCCCGGCCCATGTGCTGCGCGACCTGCCCGTCGAGCCGGTCGGGCGCCTGCGCTCGGGAACGGGAAGCCCTGGGCGCGATCGCCATCGAGGTCACCCTCGTGCAGCCCGCTCGCCCGCCCGCCGACAGTCCGCGAGCCGGCAGACCGGAGGGCAGCCCTATCGCAGGCCCAGGACTACTGGCGGGAGGGGGTTGTTCCGACTGTGTGCTGTTCCCACCTCTCCCACACGATCCTGGCCAGCGCCCGTTCGGCTCAGCCCGATTCCAGCGAGTCGGCCCGCCGACCGGGCTCGCCTCGTCGCGGACGGTCGAGGACATCGTCGGCAGTACCGACGCACCGCTTCCCCTCGCAGCCAGGGTCCTGCTTCGCGCTCGCCCGTGTGGCGGAGATTGACCAGACGCAATCCTGCCCCTGTTCGGACCGTCCCTGTTCTACCAAGGGCTGGGCCAGGAATGCGGGCTTTCCTCCATGAGAACTCTGCGGCGTGCGGGTCCGCGTCGGCACGGGGCAGGAAACGCCCGACTGGGTGGAAGCTCACTGCCTCCGAGGAACGCGAGACAGACGGGGGTGCCTCCGGTAGTGCCTCTTCGCGTTGACGCCCCGGAGACCACGCGCTAGGTTCACCAGTCTTTGTGAACAATTTGCTCAATGCCGACCCACTTTTGAGGCGCCCGGCACACAGACCCGACGGACCGAGATGGCAACACACCCCCTTACCGCACTGAGAGCCTCGACCGGCCTCTCGCAGACCGCGTACGCGCAACTGATAGCGCGCACGCACGCGGAGCTCGGACACGGACAGATGGCCGCACGCCGGGAGAAGGTGTCCCGCTGGGAATCCGGCCGAATCGCCCCGGAGTTCAGCGCCCAACTCGCCATCGCCCGCATCCACCAGGTGGACAACGACCTCGTGCTCCGCCTGGGCTGGCCGCAGTGGCTCATGGTCGCCACAGGCGACCACCACCTCCTCCAGCAGCCGTGGAGCCCGCTCGGTGCCATGGCCCTCTCACGGTTCGCCGCAGACACGACAGGGAGTCGCAGCTCCGGCCCGATCGCCACCGGTGCCTCCCTCGGCGCCCTGATCCGCGGCGCCGTGGCAGCCCTTGACAGCGGCTCCCTCCCGCCGGAGCGCGATGGCCCCCGCATCGCCCCCGAAACACTCTCCTGGGCCGAGGCCCGCATCCGCGCCCTCGAGGAACTGGAGACCGGCACCCCCGTCTCCCCGGACGCCCTCCACCTGGCCGCGCGCACCGAACACCGCTTGATCGGCGACCTCCTGACCCGCGGCGGATACGACCGCGCCACCGGCAGGCGGCTGCTCCTGCTCTCCGCCCGCACCGCCACACTGTGCACTTGGACGAGCTACACCCTGGGAGAGGACGCCCGGACCGAGCGCTACAACCTGGCGGCGATCAACGCCGCCGCCGCCGCGGGGGCCTCCCGCCACGTCGCCGCCTTCCTCACACAGCTCTGCTTCAGGCACCATTGCCGCGGTCACCCCGAAGACGTGCTCTCCCTGCTCCGGGCCGCCCGCACCATCGTCCCCCGCCCCACCCCCCGACTGGCCGTCCTCCTGCACACCCATCGGGCCCTCGCCCTCGCTCGGCTCCGCGAACCCACCACCAGCATGAGATCCCTGGAACACGCCGAACGCGCCTTCGCCGCGAGCCCTCGGACGTGGGACCCGGAAGCCGACCCCACGGGCGCCAGCATCGACGAGGGATACCTCGCCCTCTCGCGCGGCACCACCTGGCTGCACCTGGGGCAGCCGATGCGTGCACTGTCCTGCTTCGACGCTCTGACGGGTGACGGCACGCCCTCGCACCGGCCCCCGACCCCCTATTCGGTCATCGACCTGTGCCTGGTCGTGGAAGCCCAGTTGGCCGCCGACCGACTCGAGGAAGCCGCAGCCACCGCCCGCCACGCCGTCGAGCGCGCCGGCAACCTGCCACCGGGAGTCGCCGACCGGTTCCGGGACCTCCTCGCCCCCCACGTCGACCAACCACCCGTACAGGAGGTCCTGGACCTCTTTACCGGGCGCCCCGCGCCGCAGCGCGCCACCGGCTGAGGAGCGGTTCCGGCTCGCCCTCGAGCTCGCCCACCGCACCTCACCAGGCATGACAAAGGATTGATATGACTCTCCTCGCCAGCCCGCACTTGTGCTTCGAGCCGACGGTCACGGCCGGCCCCGACTGCCCCAGGGAGCTGGTGATCCTCGGATCCACAGGCTCCGTCGGGACCCAAGCCATCGACGTCGTACTGCGCAACCCGGACCGCTTCCGGGTAGTCGGGCTCTCGGCCGGGGGCGAGCGGATCGAGCTGCTCGCCGAGCAGGCGATCCGGCTCGGCGTCGCAGTCGTTGCGGTCGCCCGTGCGGATGCGGCCGGACCACTGCACACGGCGCTGGCAGCTGCCTCCCCCGCCGGCAGGCAGTTGCCGGAGATCCTGGCCGGTCCGGACGCAGCGACGCAGTTGGCAGGTATGGAGTGCCACTCAGTCCTGAACGGCATCACTGGCTCGATCGGCCTGGCACCGACGCTGGCCGCGCTGCGCGCGGGGCGGGTGCTGGTACTGGCCAACAAGGAATCGCTGATCGTCGGCGGCCCGCTGGTCAAGGCGATCGCAAAGCCGGGGCAGATCGTACCGATCGACTCCGAGCACACCGCGCTCTTCCAGGCCCTGATGGCCGGAACCCGCAAGGAGGTCCGCAAGCTGGTGGTGACCGCCAGCGGAGGCCCGTTCAGGGGGTGGAGCCGGGACAGGCTTGCGGGCGTCACTCCCGAGCAAGCGCTGACCCACCCCAACTGGGCGATGGGGCCTGTGATCACCATCAACTCAGCCACCCTCGTCAACAAAGGCCTGGAGGTGATCGAAGCACACCTGCTCTACGACATCCCCTTCGAGCAGATCGAGGTCGTCGTCCACCCGCAGTCGATCATCCACTCGATGGTGGAGTTCACCGACGGCTCCACCATCGCCCAAGCCAGTCCGCCGGACATGCGGATGCCGATCTCCTTGGGCATCAGCTGGCCCGACCGGGTGCCGGACGCGGCGCCGGGCTGTGACTGGACCAAGGCCACGAGCTGGGAGTTCCTCCCTCTCGACACCGAAGCCTTCCCCTCCGTCGGCCTGGCCCGCGAGGCCGGCGAGCTCGGCGGGACCGCGCCGGCCGTATTCAACGCGGCCAACGAGGAGTGCGTCGAGGCGTTCATGCAGGGCAGGCTCGCATTCACGGAGATCGTGGACACGGTGGCCAAGGTCTGCTCCGAACACGGGACACCGACAAACGGACCCTCGCTGACCGTCGAGGACGTCCTGTCAGCAGAGAGCTGGGCCCGCGAACGGGCCAGGACCATCTCCGCGGCTTGAACGCGGCCTGCCGTGCTCGCCCCCAGCCTGGCGGACTGCCGGGTCCCGCCTGCGCCACATCTCTGCTTCGGCGCGATCGCTCTGCTGAGTGGCGGCAAGGGGGCTGTACAGCAAGATGACGGCCGATTCGCCGAGCCAGGACCTGCTGAGGCTGTCGGCGACGGCTCTCGGCAACCCCGGTGATCACCGTCGACCAAGGGCGCGGGCGTGGTGAAGGAATAGGGCGGGAAGCCGGGGCTGGTCAGCGGGTACTCCTGCTCAACGTGGGGGCGGGAGCCCGGTGTCCGGCGCGCGTCTCGCCGGTGGGCTTCCGCGGGTCAGGCCGTGCTGACCGACGGTGTCCGGTGCCGGTCGTGTGCCTCAACGCCGCGACGGTCCACGGGCCCGGACCAGTTGTAGCAGCATGCGGGTGGGCGGCACCGGCAACCTGGCAACCTGGTTCCGCCGGTGGCGCCCACCCGGCCGTTCGACCAAGGGGGGAACCGTCCGTGCGCAGCCGTCTCGTCCCCGAGCAGTCAACGTGCAGACGTTGGCGCAGTCAACTCTGACTGGGATGGGACTCCAGGGGAAGCCGGTCGCCCTGGCTGCATCACCCTGACCTACTGGCGGAAGCACTTTCGTGGGCCCCCTCTTTCGGGAGGGGGCCCACCTGTGTCCAATCACAGAAGGACCCGTGGGGGTTATGCAGCACCCCCCCCGCAAAAATAGATGTATGTGTCTGCGGAGCCTGCTTGAGGCCGATTTCACTCAAAGAGTGGCCGGCGTCACGCGCTGGACAGATCCGCTGGACGCGGGACCGCAAAGGGCGAACCCCCCACTCCGAGCCCGCCTCACCAAGGCTCAGCCGAGGAGTGCGTAGCCGTGGGGCCCACCGATGATCTGGCCTTCGCAGTTCGGGTCATTGGACTCGAACAGCTCCCGGACGCCGTTGACCAGGCAGCGGTAGACCGGCACGTTCGCCACGCCTGCGGGCGGGGCGTCGTAGATCCAGCCGAGCCGGGTCACGTACTGCTGACCCTCGCAGTTGACATCGCGTGAGAGGAAGTTGTCCCCACGGACGACGCACAGGTACAGGGGGCCGGTACCCGGGGTCGGGGTGGTGTGGAGGAGTCCCAGGCTGCCTTCGCGGTTGTAGCCGTCGGGGACGTGCCAGACGCTGCTGACATGGTCCTTGTAGGGCTTGAAGTAGCGGTAGAGGTTCAGATGGGGTGCGGTCACGGCCGGTTCCCCGACGCAGGTGTACTCCCTGACCGAGAACCAGTAGTTCCCGACCTGGGCGTGGTCCGCGCCGTTGGTGAGTCGGCACTGGGCGGCGTTGAAGCCGGTCGCGGCGGCCTTGGACAGCGCCTCCTCGGTCGCCGCCCGCTGGGCGATGTTGAGAGGCCCGCTGCCGCTGCCCGTGTACCGCAGCTGGACGGGCCCGACGGTATCGGCAGCTGCAGAAGGCGCGCCGATGGCGCTGGGCGCGGCCTGTGCCTGGGCGGGCCAGGCCGCGACAGTGGCGCAGGTGGCGGTCAGGGTCAGGAACAAGGCGCGCAATCGGCTGTGGCGTCGCATCGGTGGCATCCTCCTGGTTCGGCCGCCCGCCCATGTGCTCCCCAGGTCGGCGGATCAGAGGCACGACGGCAGCTTCGAACCGCCGGATCGGCGGCCAACGCCTGAATTAAACAGGACGAGCACATACGACTGCCAGAGGGCGTCTGACAGTCCTTGCAAAAGAAAAACGGGCGGTATAAATCCGATTGTGGGACTTGCCGACTTCCGCCGGCGTCGACAGGACCAATATCCTGCCGGCCGTCAGGAATTCCGGTACACCGAGCGGACCGAGACGCACCGACACGTCCACAACTCTGTGGCGCAGCGCCTCGATGGCTGCCGCTGGGCGGTCGGCGAGCCGGACACCGGTCCTGGGGAGGTGCTCAACCTGAGGAATCAAGGCCTGGACGATGGACGGGATCGAGCTCTGCCCGCCAGGCGACTACTGGCACCGGGCCACATCCACCGCTGCACCCGTGCACGAATTCTGGTGACGCACCGATGTGCGATCCCCACTTCTCGACAACCAACGCTGAAGGCAATGGAGTTGACCCACATGTCCCTGACCGACGACCTCATCACCCCCAGTAGCGCCATCCCCGGCCCGGCGACCGCCTACCAGAGCGACATCGCCCGCTACTGGGACCACGAGGCGCGCCCGGTCAACCTTCGCCTGGGCGATGTCGACGGCCTCTACCACCACCACTACGGCATCGGCGAGATCGACCTGGCCGCGATCGGCGACCCGGCCGACAGCGAGCGGGAGAGGAAGGTGATCGCCGAGCTGCACCGTCTGGAGTCCGCCCAGGCCGACGTGCTGCTCGACCACCTCGGGGACATTCCCTCCACGGGCACCCTGGTCGACGCGGGCTGCGGCCGCGGCGGCTCGATGGTGATGGCCCACCGGCGCTTCGGCTGCCGGGTCGAGGGCATGACCCTCTCCACCCAGCAGGCCGACTTCGGCAACAAGCGCGCCGCCGAGCTGGGCATCGCCGACTTCGTGCGCTCGCGGGTCGCCAACATGCTGAACATGCCGGTCGGGACCGGCACGGTCGCGGGCTCCTGGAACAACGAGTCCAGCATGTACGTCGATCTGCACGACCTGTTCGCCGAGCACTCCCGGGTGCTCAGCGTCGGCGGCCGCTACGTCACCGTCACCGGCTGCTGGAACCCCCGCCACGGCCAGCCGTCGAAGTGGGTCTCCCGGATCAACGCCCACTTCGAGTGCAACATACACTCCCGCCGCGAGTACCTGCGGGCGATGGCCGACAACCGCCTGGTGCCGAACGCCGTCATCGACCTCACCCCGGACACCCTGCCCTACTGGGAACTGCGCAACACCACCTCGCTGGTGACCGGCATCGAGGAGGCGTTCATCGAGTCCTACAAGGACGGCTCCTTCCAGTACGTGCTCATCGCGGCCGACCGCATCTGACCAGAGGATTGCGTTCCGGCAGTGACCTCGGACGGTGGTCTCCGCACCTGCGGAGACCACCGCCCCCCCGGCTCAAGGCCCCCGCCCCCCAGGCACGCGAGGACGACGACGTGGGTGTCAAGTTGATCCCGGTCGTGCTCACGGCCCTTGACACCGGGGAACAGGGCTGCGCCGGAGCGGACCGGGGCCTGGGCCCTCCAGCCCGGGCCGCGGCCCGGACCTGCTGGATCCAGCCGGCCACGTCGTCGGTGCGGCTGGTGGCGGCGCCGGTGCGGGTCTCGGTCTCGCCGAGGCAGCCGCCACGCCAGGAGCGGGAAGCGACCGCGACCAGCTCCGTCCTTCCGTTCACCTTGAGCCCCCCGGCGCGGGGTCCACCGCAGCCGACCGGATCGCGGGTGGGTCAGGACGAGTGGCCGTCGGTTCCGCCTGGGGCACCGTACTGTCCTGCGGGTACGGTCGTGACGGTGCCGTCGTTGCCCTTGCCGCCCTTGCCGCCGGGGTGTCCGTCGCGGCCGTTGCCGCCCTGCACGTACCCGGTTCCGGCGACGAGGATGTCGATCCGGCGGTTGTTGCCGTCACCGCCGTTACCGCCGCCGCGACGTCGTTCCTCGTCGCGCCTGGATCGTGGCCGGCGTCGGGGCGTCGGGGCGTCGGGGCGTCGTCAAGGAGCATGGGGCGTCGGCAAGAACAATGGACATATGGGTGAGGAGTGTGCGGGACGGGCAGCGCGGTCGAGGACGGGGCGGTCGAGGACGGGGCGCCGGGAGCGGCCCGTGCCCCGGCGCGTCGCCGCGGTCGTCGTCGTGGTGATCGCCGGTCTGGGCGCGCTGTTCTCGTGCGCCGTATCGGGCGGGCGGTCCACGGCGCACGCTGCGCCGACGGAGGCGGCGTCCGTGCCCAGCTGTGAGATCGGCGCGTACATGGCTGATCTGTACGATCTGGATCCCGCGAAGCGCGTCTTCTCCGCGCGGCTGTACCTGTGGTCCGTCTGTCCGGATCCGAAGCTGGACCCCCTGCCCGCGGCCGCGTTCACGAACGCGAGCAGTCCGGAGAAGGGCGATCCCGCGCTGACCTCCGAAGCGGGGAGGTTCCGGGACCTGATGCTGCTTCAGGGCACCTTCCGGCAGCCCTGGGACGTGCGGGCGTTTCCCTTCGACCGGCAGCGGATCGAGGTCGTGGTCACGGCGGCGGTGGAGAGCCGGCAGTTCGAGATGCTGCCGGACACGGCCAACTCCGCCTACAACAAGGAGATCCGCCCGGCCGGCTGGCGCATCACCGGCTTCCGGGTGACACCCGCGCAGCAGGACTTCCCCACCAACTTCGGTGACGCCACGCTGCCGCAGGGTGCCACCAGCACCTACAGCCGGATCCGGGTGGAGATCGATCTGGCGAGGGACGATCCCACGGTGTTCTGGAAGCTCACCGGGCCCCTGTTCCTCATGGTGCTCGTGGTCACCGCGACCTTCCTGCTGCCCGCCCACGCGGAGGGGCTGGGAATGGCGGAGCGGCTGGACTCGCTGCAGAGCCGCATGGGCATCCTCGGGGGCGGGCTGTTCGTGGTGATGCTGAACATGCAGGTCAACACGGTGGTGACCAGCACGGTCGGCCTGACCCTGATCGACTGGCTCCATCTGCTGACTCTCGCCTTCGTCCGCGGTCACCGCCGGCGTCCTCGCCCTGTCCTTCGTCAACGCCACGACCGCCTCCGCGGTCATCGGCGTCGTGATCATGCAGAACAAGGACGGCCAGAACGAGCGCGTTTGGAACCTGGCACCCCGGCAGTGCTACCGCGGCCTCGGTGCCCACACTCTGATCATCAACCGGACCGACAGGACCATCAATCTGTTCCCCGACGGCAACTGTCGGACGGACACCTTCAATCCCCTGCCGCCGCACATGTCCAAGCCGGACGAGACCGTCGGCAGCTTCAGGACCCAGTACTGACTCCTGTGCCACCCTGCCGGGTGAAGGGCCGGCCGAGTCCGGTCGGGCGAGGTGGGGTGGCCGTCCGGACGACAAGGTCTTCGCCGTCAGGATCGAGCAGGCGGGGACGGCCTCCCGCCCCCTGAGGGTCCGGCGCGGCCCTGCCGCCTGTGAATCGGCCGTGGGCGGTGGAGTCGGCGGCCCGGGGCAGCAGGGTGCGCGCGGAGCCCGGCGTCGGGCTCGGAATCATTAGGAGCGGCCGTCGGTCCCGCCGGGGGCCTGGTAGTTGCCGGCGGGTACGGTGGTGACGGTGCCGTCGTTGCCCTTCCCGCCCGTGCCGCCGGGGTGTCCGTCGCCGCCGTTGCCGCCCCGCACGTAGGCGGTGCCGGCGGTGTGGATGTCGATCGTGCGGTTGTTGCCGTCGGCGCCTTCGCCGCCGCCCCCGCCGTAGGTGTTGCCGGTCCGTCCGCCGCTGCCGCCGTTTCCGCCGAGGGCCCGGACGGCCTCGGTGCCGGCGACGCCCTTGTCAATGGTGATGTGGCCGTCGTTGCCGTGCCCGCCGTTGCCGCCCTCGCCGGTGGACTGCCCGTCGCCGCCGTCGCCCCCGACCGTCCGGACGGTGCTGCCGGTGCCGCTGCCGATGATGCGGTCGTTGTTGCCGTCGCCGCCGTGGCCGCCGTCGCAATCCTGGAATCCCGAGGCGTCGCCGCCCTTGCCGCCGTTGCCGCCGGTCACGGTAACGGTGCCGTGGGCACTGATGTGCCCGTCGTTGCCGATGCCCCCGCGTCCGCCGTCACCGCAGTTGCCCCAGGTGCTGTGGCGGGAGTCCTGGCCGTTCGCGCCGTTGCCGCCGATGACGGTCACGGTCTCGTTGCCGCCCCCGCCGTAGATCTCCCCGGTGTTCCCGGCCAGCCCCGGGGCACCGTCGGTGGCTCCCGAACCCCCCACCACGATGATCACGTCGTCGCCGCGTCCGGCGTTGATGGTGCCCCGGTTGCCGACCTCATACTGGGCCCCGCCCACGTTGACCTTGATGGTGTTGTTGCCACCGCCGCCGTTGACGGTGACCCCACGGGGGATCGCGGGGCAGATGATCTCGCTGTCGCCCTCGGTGCCGTTGATCGTCGAGCCGCTGACGGGGACTCCGTTGACCGTGCAGGTGATGGTCGCCGCGTGAGCCGGCGTCGCGCCGACGAGGCCCGTCGCGGCCACGGCCGACAGCAGCGGGAGGATCGCGGTGAGGCGGAGACGGCTGGGCAACACTGCTCTGCGCGACATGGGAAACCCTTTCCGGGGAGACCGCGGAGCCTCCGGACGGAAGCAGGGCTTCCCGCACCGGCCGGGCTCCGTGTGGACGGTGCCGGGGAGCGAATGCGGTCCCGGCGCCCGCAGTATCGGACACGACCGGTCCCTTCCGGGGCGACAGGCCCCCACCTACACCTCGTATCACCCGAAAGACCCTGCCAATTCCCACTGCGACCCGCAGCGGCGGTGGTGCATCGTGCGCAGGACGCCGTGGTGGTGTCCGACAGTTCGCTGCGCAGGTCGGCGGCACGAGCGGTGACGCCTGCCGCAACGCTGGAGCTCCGGACGGGGAAGGGCAAGGCCCACTCGGATGCCGCGCTGCCCGTTATCCTTCGATTCTCCTGCATTGTGTCCCGACCACGACGCCGAGTTCGGAGGTCGCGCTGGAGCAGCTGAACCGAGCGCCGGTGCGTCGGTCTTTGAGGTTGACGGGCATCAGGGAGGCCGGGACGCCGGGCTCGCAGTTCCCTCGCCCCGTGATCTCAACGATCGAGCCGTCGGGGAAGCGCCCCAGCAACTCGAGCCGGTCACAGCTGATGGTGGTCTCTGCCTGAGCGGGGGTGGCGGCAATGAGAGCGCTCGCGCCGCACAGTGCGAGGGTGGCGGCCGTCGCCGCAGCTTTGCGGATGGAAAGCATCTGAACCTCCTGTGTCGGGAAGGCGGTGTCGGACTCCATTTGACTGGCCGCCCAGCGTGATGATCGCATCACTGAAAGTCGCGCGCGACATGATGTCCGACCGCGCAGGCAGCAGAGCCGCCGTGCGGTGACCATGCGTTGCTCGGGCCCGGGGCAGGGCCCGGCTTCGCCCCGAGCGCCTGGTGCTGCCGGCGCCCGCTCCCTCCGGCGCGGCCGAGTCGCTCGGCCCGCGCCGGTTCCACCGGGATCTGAACCGGTCACAGCAGGTCACCGGCCCAGCTTGACAGGGTCATTGGATTCACGGGGTTGCTCCGGCGGGCGGCTGCGGCTGGTCGAGGGCGGGCACCTGGTCGGCGCCGCCCCACCGGCAGGCGGTGGCGAGGGCCCGTTCCAGGTGGGCGGGGTCGTGGCCGTCGGCGAGCTGGTGCCCTTCGACGACGGCGGTGCCCTTGCTGACGCGTACCGCGATGCGTCCGGCGATCGTGGTCCCGGCGAGGACCGGCATGCCGAAGTAGCCGCACTCCCGCTTGGCGGCGGGCTTGTACGCCTCCAGCAGGTACTCGACGCCGAAGAGGCGCCGCATGCGGGGGCGGTGCCAGAGGAGGGAGTCGAACGGGGACAGGGGCGTGCACAGGTCCGGGTCGGCCGGCGGGGCGCCGGCCGCCTCGCGGGACATCCAGGTGGGCTCCTCCCAGCCTTCCACGCGTACGGGTTCGGCGTCCTCCAGCGTGGCCAGGCACGCGGTGACCTTGCGGGGCGGCAGCCGGAAGTAGTCGGCGACGTCGTCCGCAGTGGCGACACCGAGTGCCCGCAGAGCAAGGCCGGCCAGTGCGCGCAGGCAGTGCGCGTCGTCCGGCTCGGCGTGCAGGAGTGCTGCGGGGACGACCAGTTCGGCCCGCTGGTAGACGCGCTGCCAGCGGCTGCGGCGCACGACGGCTGCCTCGCCGGTGGCCAGGAGCCATTCCAGGGCCCACTTGTCGGCCGAGGAGCGCTCCCTGCCGCTGCCCTGGGCACCGCCCAGGTCGGTGATGGTGACCGCGTCGCGCTCGGCCAGCACGGCCCGGACGTGGTCGACGGCGCTGGGGTCGACCACGGGGCCGGTCCATCCGTCGTCCGCGTAGCCCCGACGCCGGAAGGCGAACAGCGGCCACAGGCCGATCGGGATCAGGGACGCGGCGTGTGCCCAGTACTCGAAGAGCACGGGAGCGCCCGCCGCGCCGATGAGCCGACGGGCCTCCACGGCCGGGACGCCTCGCCCCAGCTGAACGAGTTCGTGGGAGCGTCGGACCACGCTGATCGTGTCGAGCTGGATGCGGCCCAGCCGGCGCAGTGTCTCCTCGGCGGTCGGCGGCGCCGACCCGCTGTGCAGGCCCTGCGTCGTCACGGCGATCATCCGGGCCTGGGACAAGGACAGTTCAAGCACGCGGCTCTCCCTCGGTACCTGGTTGCGCCGGCTCCCCGTAGGGGCTGCGGGCCTGGAGGGAGTCGGCGTGCGGGAGCACGATGCGGGCGGTCTCGCGGCCGCGGCTCAGGGTGAGGGGTGCGGTGGGCCGCAGCGGGATCTGGGCCAACCAGCCCAGGCACCACTCGACGGTGCCGACTCCGTTTGCCAGGAGGGTGTTCTCCCAGCCGCGTTCTGTCCTGAACCGGTACAGGTGCAGCCAGGAAATCTTCTCCACCGCCGGGTGCGACTTCTCCCGCTGCCACAGCTCGGTCCGGTTCACCGCCCGCCCGGCCGCCTCCGGTTCGTCGGCGCTGTTCGGCTCGGTCCGGTCGAGCGGGGTGAGCGAGACGTCGACGGGGCTTTGCACCCGCCATCCCGGTTCCTGTCCCATGCCCCACGGCGCGCAGTGCTCGGGCCGACGGTCCGCGCGTACGAAGCGGAAGCTTTCGCGCAGGACCTCGGCGTGCTCGCGGGTCTCCCGCCGGTCGACCTCGAACCGGCGCGGGGGGAGCGCCCACGGGTGGAGCTGGTGGAAACGAACCTCGATGGGCAAGAGCCCTCAACCTTTCACCAGGTGGGCAGGCCTGCGTCGGCCGTTGCCGACGGAGGCCTGCCGGGAGCCGGACACCGGATCGGTGTGCCGTGTCTACTTCGCGGCCGTCGGGGCCCGGCCGAGCCGGGCGGCCGCCTCGTTCAGCTCGCCCGCGTCGAACTCGACCTTCGTCGAGTCGAACACCGAGGCGCCGCACGGGCCGTAGCCGACCTTGAGCGATCGCGCGGCCGCCGGCTCCCGGAACCCCGAGCGATGTAGCCCGAGCCCCGGACGCACGCGTAGGCGAAGCCGCGGTCCTTGCTGATTCCCATGTGCCGCGGGTCCCGTCCGACGGCGACCCGGGTCGGCCCGGTACGGGACTCCAGGTCCACCACGGGCACCGTGGTGGAAACGGAGCCGCGCCCGCCGTGGGTGAACTTCACGCTCCCGCACCGCGCATTGCCGACGGCTGTCTCCTTCACCACCTCGTGCTCGGACGAACCGTTCATTCGGACGACCGAGATCTGACCGGAGTCGGTGTCGGTCGAGTAGATCTCCACACTCACGTCGCTGCCGCCAACCGTGGGCTGCCCGTCACCATCTGCGACAGGCGGGGTTGCTGAGCGACGCTAAGCGGCACCACAGGAAGAGGTCCACACTCAGTCGACCCCTTCGTCTCAATACGACCCTTGACATGCGCACGAATCAACAAGACCGCTGATCAAAAACGGTCTTGGGCACCCTCGGAGGCACGTCCACTATCCGGACAATGCGCCGGAGGGGAAGGCGAACTCAGCTACGACTACAACACCGGCCACCTGAACGTCGCCGAGGACCACCACGCCGCAGAGAACCTGTCCGATCCCCACGCGGCCTCGGGCAAGGCCAACCGCGCGGGCGCGACACACGGCGCGCTCGTCCTCAGCGGGAGAGGCATTCTCAGCGGCAACCAGGTACAGGTCCCCGTCCACATCCCGCTCAACGTCTGCGGAAGCTCGCTCAACTTCGTGGGCACGCTGAACCCGGTAACCGGCGTCAGCTGCCTCGCCGGCTGAGCCGACCCGCCCCGCGCGGGTGCCGATCAGCGGTCCGGTGCGGCCGCCGTCGGCCCGGACCGGGGTGATGCGCCAGTGCCGTGCGCGAAGCCGGGCCGGCAGCGTCCGGGCCGCGTCGCGGTCGGTGGCAGAAGCCGCGGTGACCAGCACCGACAGCAGCAGCCCGCAGGTGTCCACGAGGCACCGGCAACACATCGAGGACCACGGCCCGTTCGGCATCCGTCATGTCCGACGGGCGCTTCGGCCGCCTGTGCGGTCGGTCCGCCGCGTTCCCGGACCGGTGAGCGAGACACGCACTCACGGGCAACCGAGTCGGAACCCACGGGCGCGAGAGCGTACAGCTGCGGCAACAGCCTCCTGGCGTGCTCACGGTCTCGACGACCTCGAGCTGAACCAGGGGCCCTGTCTTCATGCCCGGCACGCGGCAGAATCACCCGACCGATCCGCACCGGTCGGACCCACGTCGCCCAAGACCGCTACGACAACGGCGTCTCAGAGCGTGACGGCACCCGTCCCGATGAGCGGGTCAGACGGGCCTGTTCGGGATTGTCGGGGCGCTGCGAGGTCAGGTGGTGCTTGCGCCGTCGTTGCCGCCGGGGGCTTCGTAGCCTTCGGGGGCCGTGATGCTGCCCTTGTGGGTGTTGCCCTTTCCGCCCTTTCCGGCGGGCTGGCCGTTGCCGCCGTCGCCGCCCTTCACGTAGCCCTTCCCGGCTTTGTCGATGTCGATCTTGCTGTTGTTGCCGTTGCCGCCGTTGCCCCCGCCGCCGAGGTAGCCGGTGTCCCCGCGGCTGCCGCCGTTGCCGCCGTGTCCGCCGGTGGCGCGGACCGCGATGCTGTTCTGGGCGCCGTTCTCGATGGTGATGTGGCCGTTGTTCCCGTTGCCGCCGTCGCCGCCCTCTCCGGATTGGATGCCGAGGCCGCCGGCTCCCCCGAGGGCTTCCACGACGCTGCCGGGGCCTGTGCCGATGATGCGGTCAGCGTTGCCGTCGCCGCCGTCGCCACCGTCACAGTCCTCCTTCTTCCCCGTCCGGTCCGCGCCCCGGGCGCCCGCGCCTCCGGTCACGGAGATGCTGCCGTGGGCGCTGATGCGCCCGTCGTTGCCGGCTCCGCCCTTTCCGCCGCTCTGGCAGGTGAGGCCACTGCCGGGCGCTCCGGCCCTTCCTTCGCCCCCCGTCACGACGATGGTGTCGCTGCTGTCACTGCCGCCGTAGATCTCGCCGGTATTACCGGCGGCGCCGGCGGCGCCGGGACGGTTGCCGTCACCGCCCCGCACGATGATGGTGTCGTTACCGGTCCCGCCGTTGATCTCGCCCCGGTTGCCGATCTTGCCCGGCCGGGCTGTGACGGTGATCTTGTCGTTCCCGCCTCGAGCATTGATCACAGCGCCGCGGGGGATCTCGCTGCAGATGAATTCGTTGTCGCCGTCCGTGCCGTTGATGGTTGAGCCATGGACCGATTGACCGTCGACCGTACAGACCGCCTCGGCGGCGAACGCGGGCGTCGCGGTGACCGCGGTCACCGACACGACGACCGGAAGGGCCGACAGCAGGACCCTGCATGCTCGGCGCACCGGAGCAGGCGTGTTCGACATGGGACTGTCCATTTCTTTCAGATATTGGAGGCCGACACCGCGCGGGCACCTGCGTGGTCAAGGTGAGTGCTCATAGTGGCGTGCCAGTGGCCGTTCGAGTATTCGGCCTCACGTCAGACAGTTCGTGGTCGACACGCACCCGGACCTGTCGCCTCACTCGGATGCTTCGAACCGACAGGCATCCGGCCCGGACCGCCGCCGCCCCGCTGTGGAGGAGCGCGAACCGGGCGACCTGGCCGCACGCAGTACAGGTCGCGCAGCCGCTCCGGGGCGCCCGGATCGGCGTGGACGAGTGCAACTTCCACCTCCTGCCCGACGTAGGTGGTGCGCGGGCAGGCGGGCACGTCCACTTCGAAGAGGTCCCGCTCGACCAGCAGGTCCCGGTAGTGGACGTGGATCTGCCGGTCCTCCACGAGGACCCGCTGCCGGTGGACGATCCGCGCGGTGGGCTCCAGCCGGACCAGAACCTGATCGGCCGGGCAGCCGCGCACGCAGTCCGGTTTGAGCAGCACCACGCTCCAGCGGGACCAGTCCACGCGGGAGGTCGGGGTGGCCGATCCCGTCCAGGTCGCCGGTCTCGAACACCGGCAGGAAGGCGCGCTTGCTGTCCTTGTCGGCCCGCAGCACCAACGCGCGGTCGAACGGGGGCCCGCCTCACGCCCCGGCCCGCCTCACGCCCCGATCCGGCGCTGCGGCTCCTGGACGGCCGCGCGGAGCAGCTCCACCAGCTCCGCGGCCAGCCCGTCGGCCGTCGCCGGGTCGAACAGGTCGGCGCGGTACTCCAGCTCACCGGCCAGGCCCAGCGGCTCGCGCCCGGGGCCGAGGTGTTCGGTGAAGGAGAAGGTCAGGTCGAACTTGGCGGTGCCGGTGCTCCGTCCCGAGGCCGTCACCGCCAGTCCGGGTACCGCGGGCAGTGGCGCTGGTTCGACCTGGAAGGCCAGCAGCACCTGGAAGACCGGCTGACGGTCCGTGGTCCGGGGCGGATTGACCAGGCCGACCAGCCGCTCGAACGGGGTGTCCTGGTGGTCCAGTGCCGCCAGGTCGGCCTGTCTGACCCGGGAGAGCAGCTCCGCGAAGTCCGGGTCCCCGCCGGTGTCGGTGCGCAGCGGCACGGTGTTGACGAAGTGCCCGACCACCTCGGCGAGCGCCGGGTCGGGCCGTCCGGCGACCACGGTGCCCACCACGATGTCGGTCCCCGCGCCCCGGCGGGTCAGCAGGGCGGCCAGCGCGGTGTGCACCAGCATGAACGGCGTGGCGCCGTGCCGTCGGGCGGCCGCCACCAGCTCGGCGTGGCCGGCGGCGTCCACCGCGAAGGGCAGCACGGCGCCGGGGCCGGAGTCCGCGCCGGGGCGCGGTCGGTCGCCCGGCACCGTCACCAGGGCGGGCGCGCCGTCCAGGGTCCGGCGCCAGAACTCCTCGCCGCCGTCTGGCGCGCCGTGCTGCTGCCAGAGCGCGAAGTCCGCGTACTGGACGGGCAGCGGCGGCCACGTCGGGGCCCGGCCGGCCAGCCGGGCCCGGTAGGCGGAGAGCAGGTCACGGGCCAGCAGGTCCACCGACCAGCCGTCGGCGGCGCTGTGGTGCAGCAGCAGCACCAGGGTGTGCCGGTGCGGGCCGTGCGACAGCAGCTCGGCGCGCAGCGGGGCGTCCGCCGCCAGGTCGAAGACCGCCAGCACGGCTTCGTCCAGCGCCCGCGCCAGCCCGTCCTCCGGTACGGTGCGAAGGACCGGCTCCAGCGGCAGTTCACCGGGCCGGTGCACCCGTTGGTGGGGGACGCCCAGGTCGTCGGGGAGTGTGGTGCGCAGCGCTTCGTGGCGCTCCGTCAGGTCGTCGAGCGCGGCCCGCAGCGCCTCCCGGTCGAGCGGGCCCTCGAAGCGCAGCAGCAGCGGCAGGTTGTAGAGCGGGCCGGGTCCGTTCAACTGGTCGAGGTACCACAGGCCGTGCTGGGCGGGGGTGAGCGGAATCCGGTCCGGCCGCGGTCGGGCGGTCAGTGGCGGTCCGGCCGGTCGGGCGTTGCCGGCCAGGGCCGCGAGGGCGGCGGGGGAGGGGTGCTCGAAGAGGTCGCGCGGGCCGAGCCGGCGGCCGAACCGGACGCGGGCCTCGCCGGTCAGCCGGGCCGCGAGCAGCGAGGTGCCGCCCAGGTCGAAGAAGCTCTGCTCCGGTCCGACCGCCGGCAGGTCCAGCAGTTCGGCGAACAGCGCGCAGAGCGCCGCCTCGTTCCGGTCGGCCGGGGCCCGGCCGACCGGGGCCGCGCCGGGGCCGGGCGGCTCGGGCAGCGCCCGCCGGTCGAGCTTGCCGTTGGGGGCCAGGGGCAGCCGGTCCAGCCAGAGCAGGGCGGCGGGCACCATGTAGCCGGGCAGCCGGGCCGAGGCGGTGGCCCTGACCCGGTCGGTGGCGGCCGGCCCTGCGCCGGGCGCGGCCACCAGGTAGCCGACCAGCCGCTGCCGTTCGGGGCCGTCCCCGCGCACGGCCGCCGCGGCCCGGCTCACGGCGGGATCGGCCAGCAACGCGGCCTCGACCTCGCCCAGTTCGATCCGGAAGCCGCGCACCTTCACCTGGTCGTCGCACCGCCCGCGGTACTCCAGGTCGCCGTCGGGGCGCAGCCGGACGAGGTCCCCGGTGCGGTACATCCTCCCGCCGGGCGGTCCGGCGGGGTCGGGCAGGAACCGCTCGGCGGTCAGCCCGGGGCGGGCCAGGTAGCCGGTGGCGAGCGTGGGGCCGCTCAGGTACAGCTCGCCGTCCTCGCCCGGCGGCACCGGGCGAAGCCGTGTGTCCAGCACCTGGGCGGTGGTGCCGGGCAGCGGTGTGCCGATCGGGGGCGGGCCGTCGCCGGGGGTGACGGGGGCGGTGAGGGACCAGATGGTGGTCTCGGTGGGTCCGTAGAGGTTGACCGGTGAGGTGCCGGCCGCCATCAGCCGGTCGGCCAGGTCGCGCGGCAGCGCCTCGCCGCCGACCAGTGCCCGTAGGCCGCGGAGCCGGGCCGGGCGCTCGTTCAGCAGCCCGTACCAGAGGGCCGGGGTGCCCTGCACCACGGTCACCGCGGCGGCGGCGATCAGTTCGGCGAGGGCGGCCGGGTCGCCCACCTGCCGGTCGTCGGCGAGCACGACGCAGGCGCCGGCGGTGAGGGCGCCGAACAGCTCCAGCCCGGCGATGTCGAAGGCGATCGTGGTGGCGGCGAGCACCCGGTCGCCGGGGCCGATGCCGAGCCGCCGGACCAGGGTGCGCAGCGCCGTGCCGTAGGCGCCGCGGGAGATCACCACGCCCTTGGGGCGCCCGGTGGAGCCGGAGGTGTAGAGCACGTAGGCGGGCGTCCGCGGGTGGGCGTCCGGGCGGTGCGGTCCCGGGGCGCCGGGCGCGGCGGCCTCGTCACTCGCGGCGGGTCCGGCGGGATCGTCACTCGTGGCCGGATCGTCGCTCCCGTCGTCGAGCCGCAGGACGGGCCCGCTCCACGGCAGTTCGGTCCCCGCCGTGCTCAGCAGCAGGACGGGCGCCGACTCGGTGAGGATCCCGGCGAGCCGGTCGGCCGGGTAGCGCGGGTCCAGCGGCAGGTAGGCCGCGCCGGCCTTGAGGACGGCGAGCAGCGCCACCACCAGCCCCGGCCCGCGGGCGGCCGCCACGGCGACGAGGTCGCCCGGCCGCACCCCGGCGCGGTGCAACCGCGCGGCCCACTCCTCGGCCCGCCGGTCGAGCTCCCGGTAGTCGATCTCCTCCCGCACCCCCCGGGCATCCGCCAGCACCAGCGCCGGTTCGGCGCCCCTGGTCCGGGCCAGCGCCTCGATCAGCGCCACCACGTCGTCCTCGTCGATACCGGTCACATTTCCCCCACCCATCACGGCATATGACATGTGAAACAGTACACCCGCCACCTCCTTCGCGGCCGAAGTTCCGGCGGCTGCTCCGGGCGAGCTGGAGGCGGGGGAGGGGCCCGGCTGCCTGCGCGCCCGACGCTCCGGCCCGACACATGCTCTTCGGTGCCGAACCCGACGTCGCTCCGGCGGCTCTCGGCCGACTCGGCGCTCCGCCCGCCCGGTGTGCCCGCCGGCCGTCTCGACTTCCCTTGGGCGTCAACTGTCCTTCGACGCCGCCACCGAGGCGGCCCGTGCTGATGGAGCGTCAAGCACGTTGGCAGGTGGCCGTTTCGTGGGAACCGCGATGTTGCGTCGTTCGTCTCCTCTGGCGCACACTCCGCAGAACGACTCGACACGAGGAGTAACAGTGGGCGTGACCGACCTGAACGGGAGTACCGTCCGCGTCGACCCGCAGGCGTTGGCGGGGGCGGGCAAGATCGCACTGGACTTCCGGCAGATCGTGCTGGCGACCTCGGGAACGCTGGAGACCGCGGCCAACAGCGCCGCCGGCGGCCTGTCGGGCTGGCAGACCGCCTCCGTGCTGACCCGGTTGGCCCAGGTGTGGGAGAAGCAGTCGGACGCGCTCGCGGAGCGGCTCGGCCGCACCGGCGGGAACCTGGAGGCCACCGCCCAGCAGTACCGTTCGACCGAGGCCGCCAACCGGACCGCCTTCGAGGGGCAGTGAGCGCGATGCTGACCGTCGATCAGGTCCGTGACGCCAGGACCGGCCCGCTGCGGTCGGCCGGGCAGGGCTGGTTCACCCAGTCCCGCTTCCTCGCCGCGCTGGCCGCCCGCTACCGCACGGAGGTCGCCGACGCGACGGCCCGGAGCGGCTGGGCGGGGCCGGCGGCCGATGCCGCGCGGGCCGCGATGGCCGACGACCAGCGGCAGTTGGACGCGGCCCAGCGGGAAGCGGCGGCGCTCGCCACCGCACTGACCACCGCCGCGGCCGAGTTCGAGGCCGCTCAGCAGGCCCTGGTCCAGGCTCTGGACGACGCCGCCCGCCTGGGCGTGAACGTGACTCCGGACGGCGGGGTGAACTGGCCGGAGTCCATGCGCAACGATCCCGACACGCGGTCCGGAGAGCTCCCGGAGAAGGCCCGCGAGGTACACGGGCGGATCAACGACGCCCTGCGGAGGGCCACCGCGGCCGACCAGGCGGCCTGCCAGGACATCATCGACGACCTGGGCATCCACGAGGACGCGTTCAACGCCACCGCTCACGACGGCCGCCGGGCCGACCCGGGCACCATCCTGGCCGGCTACCAGGTCAAGGACGATCCGCACGGCACGGTCAAGTACCCGGACGCGATCACCGCCTGGGTGCTCGGCATCGACCGGCAGAAGATCACCGCGAGCGAGGCGGTCATGCTGGACGGGCTCACCGTCTTCGCCCGGATGGATTTCTCGGACATCAGGGACAAGGCCTTCGACGTCTCGGGCGAGAAGTTCTCCCCCGTCAACGGCGAGAACGACAGCCATCGGGACGCGTTCCGGCACGCGTACTGGAACGCGCTGATGACGAAGCGCTTCGGCGAGGACTGGGCCAAGCGCTATGCGAGCGCGCACGAGCAGTTGCCGGGGAATCCCGGTGACCGGGAAGCCATGGACCTCTTCAACAACGAGGTCGGCCGCCGGATCGCCGCGGCGAATCCGCACGCCTCGGACCAGGAGCTCGAGCGTCTGGTGGAGGAGGCCGTGCGGCGCGGTGACACGGTGGTGATCAAGCCGGAGGGCGGCGCCCTGGCCTACAGCGACCAGGTCGAGGACGGCCGGACCGGAAAGAGCAACAACAAGCCGTTCGAGGGCAAGGGTCAGGACCCGGGCGGAGTGCCGTCGGGGCTGAAGTCCTGATGGCGGCCCGCCGCGTTCCGGCCCCGGTGCTCACCGGACTGCTCTCAGCCGTGCTCGCCGGGGCGCCGGTGGCCGGGTGCGCCGCGGGCGAGGAGCCGGTGCGGGCCGTGATCAGTGCGGAACTGGACCGGGAGCTGGAGGCGTTGGGGCCGTCCGGCCCGGGGGAGGTGACGCTGACGTCACCGGGTGGCCTCGACTGGGACACGGTGTACGTGTTCGGTCGCGGCACCCGGGACAAGGAGATCTCGAAGGTGGTCGGCGACCCGGTGCACTGGGAGGAACAGGACGTCAGTCGGTCGTCGTCCGAGCTGATGGTCTTCGTGGCCGGGGGTGAGGCCGTCGGTGCCTACGAGATCGCCGTCGGGTTCGGCCGGGCCGACTACCGGCGGCCGCTGCACCGGGAGGTGCGGCTGGCGACCGCCACCGGGACCGACGCCGCGGTCCGCGTGGTCGGTCAGTAGGGATCGACGGCGGGGGATCGGCAGCGGGGGATCGGCCGGTGGGGGGCCGACCGACGCCCTTCGGTCGGGGTCGGCTCGGACCGGCCACTACTGGATGCTCCAGCGGTGCGGGTGGTCCGGGTCGGTGAGGCAGGCGAAGAGGTGAGCTCGCCGTGGCGGCCCACGACGACCTCGGTGGGTGTGGCGTGCTGACGGGCGAGCAGGTCCCGCTCCTCCAGCGGCTTCCAGCCGCCGCTGCCGCCGTCCCACTCCGAGCTGTCGACGGTCAGCAACAGGTGCATCGGCGTCCGGCAGGTGTGGCAGTCCATGGGGTACGGGTCGGTGGCGTGCCAGGAGGCGAAGCCGCCGACCCGCCAGCCCGGCGGGATCGACAGGTCGTACTGGTAGCGGACCGGTTCGGCTCCGTCGTCGTCCGCGGACCGCTCGGCCTCCTCCTCAAGTGCTCTCTCCCAGGCATCGATCCGGGTGCACAGGTCCTCGGGCAGGAGGCCGGCGAAGTCGTCCTCCGTCGCGGCCGGGCCCGCAAGGGCGATCCGGCGCAGCGCATGCGGAACGTCCTCCACCGGCCAGCTCGGGTGGGAGGTCTCAAGCCCGTCCCCGACCACTGCGTCCAACGCTTCCAGCGACATTCCCACCGTCGTCGTCCCGTCCGCCAGTACCTCGCCGTGCTCTTCTCGACCGTCATCGTCAGGGAAGGCTGCCTTCCTGTCGCCCGGAATTCGCGCCGTCCTCCGTACGGGGCACAGCTCGGTCCGGAGCGCGGCGGCAGTCGTGGCCGGACAGCCGACGGAGTGCCCGCCACGGGCACCGGCCACCGGGACCGGGGCGCGCCGCACCGGATCGTCAGTGCCGCATCACCGCGCCGGAACAGCGCGCGGCCGATCTCACCGGTGAACTCGCGGAGCGCGACGAAGAACTCCGGGCCGTCCCCTGGTCAGTCGGCTCAACACGGGCCTCCGGCCTCGGCCACGGGTGCGGCGGGACAGCGATCACTTCCTACCGCACCCGCAGCGACGAGCTGGAACGCCTGCATGCCGTCCATGGGGGTGCCATCGGGATGCAGCCCGAATGCTGCCGCCAGAACGGTTGGGAGATCGGCTTCGGGGACAGCGGCGCGCAGCTCGGCGAGGACATCGGGAAAGTCGACGTCCTCGATGAAGCCCAGATACTCCTGGCGCAAGCGGTGGATGACCTCCACCAGCTCGGGCCTCAGCCGCATCCAGGCGCGGGACGTCCGGATCTCCTCCGCGACCTGGTCCATGAACCAGCGCATGACCTGGTACGGGATGTCCAGGTGCTGTCCTCGGGGATCGAAGCACACCGTCGGCTCGCGCGTCGGGTCCTCGTCGGGGATGACCGCGGTCATCACGGCCCGTTGCTCCCGGACGAGGTCCAGCTCCAGGTGCCAGGCGTCCTCGGACACGGAGTACATCGCGGTGATCGCGTAGTCGCGGCTGGGGTGTACGACCATCGTTCTCAGGCCTTCCGGTCGATCGGCGGTGTGGTGCGGACCTCGGCGTCCGGGGCCGGCCGCAGGCCGGCCGTGGCGACGTAGTCGGTGAGGTCGATCCGGCCGCCGTCGGTTCCGTCGTCCCAGCTGGTCCAGAGCCTCGACTCCTCGCCGTCCCAGGAGCCGACGTCCTCGCTCGGATGCTGCTCGACAGTCCCTTTGCCGTGACGGTACCGCAGGTACAGGTAATGGCCCCTGGCCGTCCAAGCGGCCCACTGCGACGGGCAACCCCCAGAAGTCTGCACCACGCGCGTGAGAGTCACATCCTCGTGCAGGTGGGCCTCGACAGCGCCCGGATGCCGGTCGTGGGCGACGAGGAGATCGTCCACGAGACTGAGCAGGCGGACGCTGCCGCCTGGGAACTGGAGCGTGAGGCCGGCTGTGAAGCCGACCGCCGTCGTTGTAGTCGATCTCCCGCACCGATCGGCTCGGCTGTCCGACGAATCGGTCAGCGGAACATCCGGCGAATCGTCGATCACCCGCCGATGCTCGCGCCCGGCTGCGCAAGTCTGGAGGGCGTCATACAGCGCGGTCTGCTGCGCGGAACGGTTGAGGATCCGCGGCACGCTATGCGCACGTGGCGTCCCGGCTCCCCCTGGACACATACGCGCCGAAGACAGAGAGATCGAGATCCTTGAGGGACTCCAGCACCAGAGTGGCAATCGCAAAGCGAGGATCGCAGCGATCAGCGGCCTCGGGAACGGCGACGACCGTCATCCGGGCCGACACGCCGGCGAGGACGCCGTTGAGGGAGTCCTCGATCACAATGCATTCGCCGGGTGAGGCGCCGAGGGCGGCGGCTGCGCGGAGATAGGCGCCCGGGTGGGGTTTGCCGTGTTCGTCGTCCTCGGCCGAGAACACGGCATCGAAGGATCGGACCAGGCCGGTGCTCGCGAGCGCGGCCCGAATCACCGACTCCGGCGAGGACGACACGACGGCCATCGCCCTCGATGCACGCGCACACGCCGCGACGGCGTGTTCGGCGCCGGGTTTCAGCGCCACTCCCTCCAACCTACGGCACACGGCGGCCACGATCTGCTGCTCGACGTCGTAGGGGTCGGCTCGAAGGGCGGCCCGATCGAACCAGTAGGCCACCATGTCCCTTTGCCGAAGCCCGCGCGTGGCCGCCTGCATCTCCGTTGTGAGGTGCAGGCCGAGCGGACCGAACACTTCACGCTTTGCCGCGTCCCAGATCGGCTCGGAGTCGATCAGAAGGCCGTCCAGGTCGAACAGGACAATCGGTTGCATCGGTTGCTCTTTCGTTGGCGATCACGCGAGGACGAGACGATTCGCTGCCCCGCCGTGCACGAGCAGATGCTAGTGCGGTCGATGACGATGCTCATGAGCCGCCGGCCGACGCGGCGGCGAGCGTGAACCGTCCCGGGGTGGGCTCGTCAGCCCAGCCCAGCCCAGCCCAGCCCAGCCCAGCCCCGGTCGGCCGGCCGCTTCATCGTCGACCGAACTCCTTTTCGCCCACCGCGCGCCTACGGCGACCTCTCCCGCAACGGCACCCTCAGGCACTGCTCCACCGCCTGCCGGCACCGCGTCAAGTCCGCCGCCCACCGCGGCCGCCGCCCACCGGGCCCGCACCGCACACCGTCGCTCGGGCCGACCGCCGCGAGCGATGGGGGAGCGTCAGCCCAACCCGCCGGAGGCGAGGAGCGGAGGGGCGGTGGGTCGCGTCGCAGTGCGCGCCCGGGGGCACTTGGCCCAACAGCCGGCAGGCCCGGCCGGCGGGGCCCCACCCCGCCCCGTGCCCCCCAGGTCACGCACGGTCCCACCCCCGCGCACGGCCGTACTACGGTACTGCTGTACTAGATTCGATCATGACGGCAGAACGGGACTCCCGGAGAAAGCCGGGCGGACCGGCCGGAGCCCCACGAGGGAACGCCCCGGAACCGCCGCACCCATCGACCGGCGGAGGACCGAGACTGCCATGCGCACTACTACGCACACCGACATAGTCGTCGTCGGAGGCGGGCCGGTCGGCATGCTGACAGCCGCCGAGCTGGGGGCGTACGGGATCGACGTCGTGGTGCTGGAGGAGCAGAGCGCGACCCCCGTCCAGCCCAAGGCCGGGACCGTCCACGCCAGGGCCGTGCAGGCGCTGGCCCGGCGCGGCTACCTCGGACTGCCCCGGCTCTCCGACGCCCCGGTGACCGAGCAGTTCCACTTCGCCGGAATGCCCGGCCTGACGATCACGGTTCCCGCCCGCGAGCCGGAACCCGTCCTCAAGCGCGCACAGGCCGATCTGGAGCGGGAGTTCGAGGAACGGGCCCGTGATCGCGGAGTGACCGTGCTGCGCGGCCACCGGGTGACCGCGCTGCGCCAGGGGCACGACGGGGTCGAGGTGGTGGCCGAGGGGCCGGGGGGCACGCACACGTACAGTGCCGGCTTCGTGGTGGGGGCCGACGGCGCGCGCAGCGTCGTACGCCGGGAGGCCGGCTTCGCCGAGGACACCCACCCCGCGACGGTCTCGGCGATCATGGGTCTGGTCCGGCTGACCGAGCCCGACAAGGCACCGCGGGGCTGGTCGCGCACCGAGCGCGGCTGGGTCGTCGCGAAGCCCGTTCACGACGGGCACACCCTCGTCCGCACACTCGACTGCAGCGGGCCCCATCCCCACCGGCGCACGCAGGTGACCGTGCGGGAACTGCAGGACGAGGCGTCCAGGATCGCCGGGTACGACATCCCGATGGAGGACCCGCTCGCCCTGACCCGGTTCAGCGACTTCACCCGGCTGGTGCGCCACTACCGCAAGGACCGGGTGTTCCTGGCGGGCGACGCCGCGCACGTCCACTTCCCGATCGGGGGGCAGGGGTTGAGCACCGGACTGGTCGACGCGCTCAACCTGGGCTGGAAGCTCGCCCACGCCGTGCGCGGAACAGCGGGCGAGGGGCTGCTCGACACGTACGACGACGAGCGCAGGCCGGCCGCGCAGCGGGTCATCGACAACACCCGCGTCCAGCTGACGCTGATGCGACCCGACCCCGGATTCGACCCGCTGCGCGCGATGGTCGCCGAGCTGCTGACGCTGGAACAGGCCCGTGGACACATGGGGGACTTGATCAGCGCTCAGGAGACGGTGTACCCGGTCCGCTCGGGCTTCGCCTCCCGGTGGGAGGGGCGGTTCCTGGAGAACGTCCCGGTGCGGGAGGGCGCGGACCCGCAGGACGTCACGGGGCTGCTGTCCGACGGCCGGCCGCTGCTTCTCCTGTCCGGCGAGCGGGCCGTGGCCCACGGCAGGTCGGCCCGGGGCTGGGCCCATGTGCTGAACACCGTTGCCGCGTCACCGGATGCCGCCCTCCCGTGCGAGGCGATGCTGGTGCGTCCTGACGGCCACATTGCCTGGGCGCCGGATGCGGGCGACCTCACCGACGCGCTGCGCCGGTGGTTCGGCGAGCCCCGATAGCCGCCGGCGGGCCGCAGTCCGGTCGGCGCCCGTCGGGGCGCTGCCGGGGCGGCCCGTACGGTCCTTCCGCCGTGCTCGGTCCGGCAGGTCCTGCCTCGTCACGCCGCCCCTTCCCGGCTGTGAGCTGGGTCTCTTCATTGAGCAATGACCCGATCAGTGCATAAGATCATCTGCCTGGTTTGGATCTTGTTCCGGAAGCGGCTCTCCTGCCGCCGGCGGAACCCACGGGGGAGTTCATGAACACGACGACGACCGACACGGGAATCGACACCGGAATCGACCGGGCGCCCGGCGCGCCGGTTCCCGCATCGCTGGCTCAGCTGCACCGCGCCAGGGAGGCCGACGCCTTCCCGGTCAGCTGGGCACGGACCGGGGACGACCACTACGCGGTGGTCGCCAGGTGGCCCGACACGCACCCCTACTTCGTACCGGTGCACGGGCACCGCTTCGATCCACTGCTCGTCACCGAGACCATGCGTCAGGCCACCCTGCTCGTACTGCACGCCGGGTACGGCGTTCCCCTGGGCCACCACTTCCTCCTGACGGAGCTGCAGTTCTCCTGCCGATCGGACCGGCTCGCCATCGTGGACGGCCCGGCGGAGGTGGAGGTGCAGGTGGTCTGCTCGGAGCTGAAGTGGGCCCAGGGGCACGTCTCCCATCTCAAGGTCGACATGGTCGTCCACCGTGCCGGGTCGGCCGTGGCCACGGGCTCCATCCTGGGGCGGATCGTCGGCCCGGAGACCTACCGCCGGATACGGGGCGACCGAGGCGTCCCGGGATTCGAGGTCCCGGGGACGCCTCCGGTGACCGCCGGGCTCGTCGGCCGGTCGAACCCGGAGGACGTCCTGCTCTCGTCCACCCCGCAGGACCGGCTGTGGCAGCTGCGGGTCGACACCGGGCACCCGGTCCTGTTCCAGGGCGAGAAGGACCACGTCCCCGGGATGCTGCTGCTCGAGGCAGCCAGGCAGGCGGCCGAACTGGCCACGCCCTCCCAGCCGTTCGTCCCCTCCTCGGGACGCATGACCTTCCAGCGCTACGCGGAGTTCGGCACCCCCTGCTGGATAGAAGCCGACGCACTGGCCACCTCGCGCGCCGGAACCACCGGCATCACCGTCACGGGGAGCCAGGACGGCAGCGCGGTGTTCCGCGCCGAGCTCTCCGCGGACCTTCCCGCCTGCTGACGAACGGAGACGCACACATGATCCTGGTCACCGGCGCAACCGGCACGACAGGGCGGGAGGTCGCCCGCCTGCTGGCCCCCGGCCACCCGCTGCGCATCCTCACCAGGCGGCCCGAACTCGTCACCGCCCAAGGGCCCGCCGTCACCGTGGTCCGCGGCGGCTTCACGGACCCGGAGAGCCTCCACCGGGCACTGACCGGAGTCCGCGCCGCCTTCCTGGTCACCAACCGGGTGGCGGAGGAGGACGACGCCCGGTTCATCGACGCGGCCCGGGCCTGCGGCGTACGGCATGTGGTCAAACTCTCCGCGGCCGCCGTGGAGGATCCGGAGGCGGACGACCTCATCACCCGCTGGCAGCGCGAGAACGAGCGGGCCCTGCGGGAATCGGGCCTCGCGTGGACCTTGCTGCGCCCCCGGTCCTTCATGTCCAACACCTTGTCGTGGGCACGGGCCGTCCGTACCGAGGGCGTCGTGCGTGCGCTCCACGGGGACTCCCTCAACGCCTGCGTGGACCCGCGGGACGTCGCCGAGGTGGCGGTGCACGCTCTGACGCAGGACGGGCAGGAAGGCCGCGTCCACGCGCTCTCCGGTCCCGAGGCGGTCACCGCGCGCGAACAGACCGCCGTGCTCTCGAAGGTGCTGGGGCGCCCCCTGCGCTTCGAGGAACTCGGGCCGGAGCAGGCCCGCGCCGCACTGCTCGACCGCTACCCCGAGGCGATCGTCGAAGCGCTCCTGCAGAGCGCGGAGCGCCAGAAGGCCGGCGCGAAAGCACGGGTGGACTCCGCGGTGCCCGCGCTGCTGGGACGCCCCTCACGGCCCTTCGGGACCTGGGCGGCGGACCACGCGCAGGCGTTCGCCTGACCGTTCCGCGGGGCAGCGCAGGGCCGGACCGCCGGGCCGGACCGCCGGGCAGTACGGCGGGCAGTACGGAGGGGCTGTGCGGCGGGCTGCACGGCGGGCCGGGTCCTCGGCCCGCCGTACGGCCACGCCGTCCGTCCGGGCTGCGGCCACCGGTGAATGCGTGGCTGGGTCGGGGTGTTGGCCCATGCGCTGCGCCCGGCCCGCCTTGACGAGCCGCTCCGGAGTCGCGCGGACCGTGTTGTCGGTGTTGTCGGTGTTGTCGGCCCCGAACGCCGCGGACGCCTCGCCCGCCCGCGCCGGCCTACCGGCCGTGGCCAGGCTGCCGATTGGACTCCTTCAACGAGCGCTTCGAATGCGGTCTGGGCCGGATCCTCGGGAGCGGTTGAGCGGTTGAGCGACTCCAAGGACTCCCGCCGGACGGTCCCTGCAGTGGGCGGCCGAAAGCTCAGTTCTCCCTCAGACGTGCTGTCAGCTGACCTCGGCCGTGCTTTGCTTGTCATGTCGTCACCAGTGGAGTGATTCGATCGACCGCTGCCTCGCCGTCGTCCGTGCCGTCCGTATCCGCAGCAACTGCCGGACCAGCACGAACCGGGCCACCGTGAGTGCGCAGGAGCGCCGCTCCGAGGGCCGCATTGCCCAGCGGCGCCGGACCGGCGTGCGGCCACCACGAGGCCGTACCCCGCACCACCACCGCACCCACCCGCCCGCCACAGGAGACCGATGAACCGCCGCACCGCACCGGCCCTGCTCGCGGCCCTCGCGACCGTGACCCTCCTGGCCGCCTGCACGAACGACGAACCCGCCGGCGAAGCCCGGTCCTCCGTGCAGGCCGCCGCGTGCACCAGCGAGTACCACGCCCCGGACGGCACGCTGCTGCGCCCGGAGAGGGTCTGGCCCCAGGCCCCCTACAGCCGCTCCGAGGCCTCGCTCACCCTGTCGGCGGGCTGCCCTGGCGCGCCCGCCGCCCCGTCCGCCTCCTGCGACCCGGCGCAGTTCCCGTGGAGTGCCCCCGACGAGCTGCGGGCCGCCCGCCTGCGCGCCGCCGGTGTGCAGACCTGGATCACATCGACGATCACCGGCGGCGGCGCCGGCCAGGGCCTCACCCAGCAGGTTCTCGGACTCGCCCCGGCCCAGGTGCCCGCCGCGCTGGACCGCTACCGTGACCACCTCGTCCAGTGCGGCGCGACCACCGTCACCGAGAGCGACGGACACCCGCAGGTCCTCCTGCTCGAGGAGAAGGCCGAGCCGAAACTCCTCGTCGACCTCACGAACGACCGGATCACCGCACTCACCCCGGCCGGGGAGGGCTGGACCAGGCAGCAACTGCTGCAGATCCAGCACTGAGGCCGGTGACGGCTACGAGCCGGCGTCGAAGCCCGGGGCCCGCAAGGTCCGCAAGGTCCGGCCCCGCGACGGCCCTGCGGGCCGCTACTGCCGGTACTCCAGGACCGCCGCGCCGCCGGTTCCCGCGGGCGCGAGGGCTGCGGCGGCGGTCACCGCCCCCGTCCCGAAGTCGTACCGGAGGACCAGCAGCCGAGGCGTGCGGCCGAGTTTGTCCGCGCCCTGCGAGACCACCGCGTACGCGGCCCGCTGGTCGGGGGCGACCGCGATCGGCTCCAGCGCGTCGTCGCTGCCCGCGAGTTCCTTCGGCACCGGGCCGAGCGTGCGCACGGCGGCCTTGGGGTGGGCGGGGTCGGCGGTGTCGAGGGTGACCACGGCGGGCTGGCGGGTGCTGCCGACGAAGAGCTCGTTCGGGCCCGCGAAGTCCCTCGGCTGGAAGAGGCCGCTCCCCGTCACCTCGGCCACCGGATTGGTCTCCAGGGTGGCGACCGGTCCGACGTGGAGACCGCGCGAGGCGTCGACGAAGACCGCCAGTGAACCGTCCGGCCGGGCTGCGGCCTGCTTCGCCACCCCGGGCGGCACCATCCGGCCGCCGACGAAGCCCGGCGCGCTCGGGGGCTGGAGCCCGGGGACGTCGAGCGACCGGGCGCCGGTCCCGTCCGGCTTGACCGCGCGCAGCTTGAACGAGGTCGAGGAGGACGTGCCGCTCCAGTGCACGACGTCGCCGCTCACCGGGTCGACGACGGCGCCGTCCTGGCGCACGCCGGGTGTCCCGCCGACACCGGAGATGTCCTTGAGGTCCGTCGGCCCGCCGGGGCCGAGCAGCGACAGGTGCGGATCGCCGCTGTCCACCGGGGTCTTGAAGTTGAAGGCCGTCCTGCCGACCATGCCGGAGTAGTCCCGGGTGAACCCGTAGCGAGTGAAGCAGCCGGGGCCGACCGTGCTCCCCGGCACCGCGCTGCCGTCGCCGAGGACGAAGGTCCGCAGGCGGGCCAGCCGGCCGTCGGGGGCCAGTGTCAGGACGACGCAACCGGCGTCCTTCTTGCCCGCGTTGACGGACTGTGCGATCACCAGCCCCTTGACCTCGGTGGTCGTGGGCAGCGACGCCACGTCGACCACGGCCGGGACCGTCACCGGCGCGGGAACGCCCGGCGCGCTCGACGACGCGCTCCCGCCGGCCGTCGCGCTCGCCGTGCCGGACGGCTTGCCGGAGGCCGTCACCGCCGGAGTGCCGGTGCTCGCGCCGGCGCTCGTGCTCGCGTCAGCGCTGGTGCTCGTCGCGGGCGCCGCGTCACTGTCGCCCCCACCGCAGGCCGTGACCGTCGTCGCGGCCAGCGCCACCATCACCGCGACCGCACCGAACCGCCCGAACCGTACGGATTCCCGCATGTCCCACCCCTGCTCTTCGCTCGCCCCTGGCCCCCGTGGCAGTCACGCTAACGGTCGCCGTGCCCGCCCCGCGTCCGCTCCGGGGGACCGCGACCGGCCGGACACCTGACCGTTGCCCCGCGATGACATTCCCGAGCGCAGCCCGTTCTCCGCCGGAGTCCGGCGGCGCCCCGCCGGCGGAAGCGGCGGCAACTGCGGGCCCGCGTCCCTCGGTGCTCCCGGCGCCCTCGGTGTCCTCGTCGTTCGTGCGTGCGGCCGTCGGGACCCGGCCTCAGCCCCGGCCCCGGCGCCGCACGCCCACGGGATCCGGCCGCCCGCCGCAGGGCGCAAGCCAGTTCGCCCGTCACTCGATGGTGTAACAAGGCTGCTGGGTGCGGTAGTTGTGCGGTTACCTTGAGTCGGCGGTGCCGCGTGCCGGCGGGTGCCGCCTTCGGTCGACAGTGCGAGGGGATCGGGATGGCATCGACTCCGGACAGCGAGGGCCCGGACCAGCGGGCGCTGTTGCTCGTGGCGGGACTGGCGGACCTGGCGGTCAGTACCGCCGTGAGCACCATCGGTTCGGCCGTCGGGACGGTGCAGCAGTTGCTGCGGCGGTCCGACGGGCCCGAGCTCGCACGGGACGCCCAGCAGGATCTGATGGCCCGCGGCCGGATCGCGCTGGACCGCGTCGGCTCCGCTCCGCCGGCCCACCTCGAACTGCTGGCCCGGCAGGTGGTCGCGCGACAGGAGGCGCCGCCCGGTGACGCCTGACGAGTGGGACCCGAGCGGTTTCAAGGACCGTGTCGACGGCCTGTTGGACGACTACCTGGCCGACGAGGCCGAGCTGTTGCTCGCGATCGACGACGCCCTGGAGCCGGTGGCCGAGCAGTTGCGGGCGGCCGCGAGGCACGGCAAGCGGCTGCGGGCGGCCTTCTGCTACTGGGGGTGGCGCGCCGGCGGACAGCCCGACAACGACGCCCTGCTGCGGGCGGCCGCCTCGATGGAGCTCGTCCACGCCGCGGCCACCGTGCACGACGACCTCATCGACGACAGCCCGCTGCGCCACAATCTGCCCACCGCCCACGTCTCGCTCCGGGCACCCCTCGCGGGGCGACGGGGGGCGTACGGCGCCGCCCGCGCGCTGGCGATGCTGGTCGGCGACCACCTGATGGCGCTGGCGGGGCAGCTCTTCGCCGACAGCGGCCTGCCCGCCGCCTATCTGGCCAGGGCCCGGCCGGTGTGGGGGGACCTCGCGCGCGACCTGGTCGCCGGCGAGTGCCTGGAGATCCTGGCCACCGGGGCCCGCCCGGACCCCGAGGTGTCCCTGAAGGTCGTCCGCCACAAGACGGCCAAGTACACCGTCGAGCAGCCCCTGCTCATCGGCGCCCTGCTCGCGGGCGCCTCCCCGGACCTGCGCGTCGCCCTGTCCGCCTACGGCCTCCCGCTGGGCGAGGCGTTCCAGCTGCGCGACGACCTGCTCGGTCTCTTCGGCGAGCCGGAGCGCACCGGAAAGGAGGGCCTGGACGACATCCGCACCCACCGGCCCACCGCGCTGCTGGCCGTGACCTGGCAGGCCGCCGTTCCCGCGCAGCGCGAGCACCTGGCCGGTGTGCTGGGCCGCGGTGACCTGGACGAGCGGCACCTGCGGGAGGTGCGCGAGCTGATGGTGGCGCTGAAGGCCCCGGAGCAGGTGGAGGACATGATCGCCGCCCGGGTCCGGGACGCCGTCGGTCACCTGGGCGGCCTCGGCATCCCTCCGCAGGCGCGCCGGGCCCTGACCACGCTCGCGTCCTCCGCCACCGACCGCCGCCACTGACCGCCGCCACTGACTGCTGCCCGCCGTCCCCGACCCGACCGACCTCGATCCGCTCCGTGCGACGGACGCGCACCGCACCGCGCGGCCCGTCGGGAAGGACCACCGACATGCCGTACACCGAGGCCTCGATGAACGCCCTGCGCGGGTCCGGCGACGAACTCGCCGACGCCGTGGTGGCCACCCTGTTCGAGCGGGGGGAGGTCGGCAAGTTCAACACCCTGATGCGCTACGTCTCCACCGCGGGCTCGCCCCTGCCGGAGGGACTGCCGGACGTCGCCCGCGAGTACCTCCAGGTCACCGCCGCGCCGCCCTCCTGGGTCGACTGGGGCGAGATGGAGAAGGCCCGGCTCTTCTTCATCGACAACAGCGTGCACATCTCCACCGCGCTGTCGTTCGCGTCCATGCCCGCCTGCTACCTCGTGCCGCACGTCGCGAAGCTGCTGTCGGCGACGCACGGGCTGAACTACCCGTCCAAGCGGATGGCGGAGACGGGCCAGTTCACCGTCCACCTGATGCAGCCGGACGCCTTCGAGGCGGGCAGCAGGTTCATCCCCGCCGCGCAGAAGGTGCGCCTGCTGCACGCCTCGATCCGCCACCACCTCGTGCGCGAGGACCGCTGGGACACCGGGACGCTGGGGACGCCGATCTGCCAGGAGGACATGATCGGCGGGCAGATGTTCTTCTCCATGCTCGTCCTGGACAGCCTGCACCGGCTCGGCATCCACATGTCCACCGAGGGGGCCGAGGCGTACCACTACGCCTGGCGCGTCGTCGGCGCCATGCTCGGGGTGGACCAGGACGCGGTCCCCGTGACCCTGGACGACGCGCGGCAGTTCCTGGACCTCTACATGCTCCGCCACATGGGGCCCTCGGACGAGGGTGCGCACCTGACCCGGCAGCTGATCGACCTCTACGAGGAGGTCGTCCCCGGCACGTTCTTCGATCCCGTCGTCTCCGCCCTGATCCGCTACCTCGTCGGTGACACCTGCGCCGACTGGCTCCGCGTCCCGCGCACCCGCTGGGACACCGTGGTGAAGGCCGCGCCCGCCCTGCTCGGGGTCCTGGAGAGCATCGAGGACCGTTCGCCCCTGGGCGCCTGGGCCCTGGACCGGCTCGGCCACCTCACCACCGTCCTCGAACTGTCCTCCCTCACCCGGGGCCGGGTGATGCACTACGCCATTCCCGAGCAGCTGAAGAAGGACTTCGGCGTCGGCGGCACCGTCCCCCCGAACCGGCGCTGGACCCCTCCCGCCCCTACGGTCACGGTCTGAAGGGACGGGGACCCGCACCGTCGGGCCGCAGGACGGCGCCCCCGTGGCGCAGGCCGTCGAGCACCGCCGACACCCAGGTGTCCAGGTCCGCCCCGGCCGGCAGCGGCGGGAGCGTCCCGGCGAGGGCACGCTGGGCGAAGCCGGTTTCCAGGTGCGGCAGGCGGGCGTCGAGTACCGTCAGGCCCTCCCGGCGGCGCTCGGCCCGCAGCGAATCGAGCCAGGCCGCCAGCGCGGCCTTGGACGCCCGGTAGGCGGCCGTCCCCGGTACGGCGAGGTCGACGACGACGCCGGTCAGCGCCCCGACCGCGCCGTCCGGCGCGATGACCTCCAGCGCCCCTTCGAGGACGGCCATCGGGGCCGAGGCGTTCACCGCCATCAGATGCTCCTGGACCGCGAGCGGAACCTCGCCGGCCCGGCCGAACGCGACCGCGCCGAACGTGACCAGGACCGCGTCCAGGCCACCGGTCCGCCGCGCGGCCCGGGCGGCGAGGCCGCGGCAGCCCTCCAGGTCGTAGGCGTCGAACGCCTCTCCTCGCTCCGCGCCCACCCGTCGTGCCACGCGCTCCAGCCGCGCCGGGTCCCGTCCGGCCACCGCCACCCGGGCCCCTCGCGCCGCCGCGGTGGCCGCCACCTCGGCCCCGATCGTCCCGGTGGCACCCGCCACCAGCAGTCGCCATCCGTCGAGATCCACCGTCGCCTCCCGGTGTGCCGTGGTGCCGGTCATCGCAGCGCTGCTCATTGCTCTGCCAGCCGTCGCCTTGTCGGCCATCGCCTTGCCGGCCCTCGCCGTGCCGGTCACCGTCGGGCCAGCACGCGGGGAAGCCGGTCGGCCACCGCGTCCGCGAGACGCTCGAACTCGGACCGCAGGAACGGCGCGGCGAACCGTGCGAGGCCGTGGAAGCGCAGCGAGGCGCGGTATACCAGCAGCGTGCGGTCGGCGGACGCGCTGACGGTGATGTCGTCGGTGGCGGTGACGGTGCGGTTGTGCCCGACGAACACCAGCCGGTCGGGCCGGTACTCCTCCAGCCGGTAGTCCAGCTCGGTGCGCCGCCCCCGGAAGCGCGAGGTGTTGCGCCAGTGCGCTCCCGGCGCCACGGGCCCGGAGTCCAGGCGCACGCAGTCCTCGGTGCCCGGGTCCCACTCGACCGTGTTCCCGAAGTCCGCCAGGTACCGAAGCACCTCGTCGGCGGGCCGCTGCACCGCGATGCGGCGCTCCACGTCGATCATCGGTTTCCCCTTCCGGTCGCGGGGCGCCGCGTGTGCGCGCCGCCGTCCTCCTGTTCGGCGCGGACGCGTCCGCGGATGTGTCCGCTGCGAAATCCGTACGGACGGCGGCCCCGGTGGTGGCCCGCCGCGCCGCCGACGACCACGACTTCGCCGTCGTGGCGCTGCCGGGACCGGCGCGTCCACTGCGTCGTCCGCCCACGTCCGCCTCGGCCGGCCCGCTCCAGGGCGAGTCGCCCCGACCCACGACCGGACCACCGGAACCCTGGCCCGGGCGCTACGGGCGGACCGAGTGCAGATCGGAGAGTGGGAGCACTGCATCGGGGTTCTGCGGCCCCTCGCACAGCCACACGCCGACACCCGACGACGACCCGTTTCGCCGAAACGCACTGCCCCGGCCGTTTTGGAGCGGCCGGGAATTCCACTACCAAAGGGCCCGGCGCAACCCAATCCCCTGGAAGGCTGTTCTTCTGCCCCCGGTCGGCTGGGCCCGAGGGGCCGGGGGAGGGGAATTCGTGGGATTGCTTGCCATGGTGGTGTTGCCCCGGGGAGCGTTGAAGACGTCCAGACTCGGTAGTCTGCTCCTGCAACAAGGCTTTGGATCAGAGGAGTTCAGTATGAGGCGCTCCTTCCGCTTTGCGGGCGCGGCGGTTCTTCCGGTCGCCGCGGTCCTGGTGACGGCATGCACCGGTGACGGGGTGGCGTCCCCCGGAGCGGACGGTTCCTGGGCCTTGGGCGGGCTGGCCGCCGTTCCGGCGGGCCAGCCGCTCCAGGCCACCGTCGACGCGCTTCCCGCCGAGGGCGCTGCCAAGATCCTTGGCATTGCGGAAGTGGAGGGGGCCGACGTGGTCCTCGCGATCAGGAACGACATCTGTGAGGTCCTGTTCATGGCGGCCCGATCCGCCGGGGCGACGCCCGCGGTTCTCAGCTCCTTCGGGGCGCAGCGCCCGTCCGGCAGTGACCGGTCGGACAGCCACCAGGGATTCCCCGGGGACGTTCTCGCCGGGGAATCCACCCGGGCGACCTCGCAGTCGCCGCCGCTCAGGTTCGCTGCCCTCGGATGCTCCGAGAGGGCCATGGCGGTGAGAATCGAGGGTGCGGGCGCCGCGGCCGAATCCGGAGGCAGGGCGGGGGACTCGCTGAGAGCGTGGCGGGACGGTCAGGACCTGGTCCTGACCGTGGGCAGTCCTGAGGCGATCCACCGACCGGTACCCGGTCCCACCTCCTGACGACGCCAGGAAACGAACCGAGGGCGCCCACTCCACGTGTCCGTCATCTCGTCGTCAGTCCTCACACAGTGCGGTGAGCAAAGGCGTCCAGGTCATTCGTCACAGAACGATCTTGGCTGCCCCGGCTGTCTCTCCGGCCGCCGGCGGGGGACTGCCCGATCGCTCGGCTTCACGCTCGAGCAGGCCGACAAGCTACGGGAGACCGGACGTCGCGCCATGGCCGTCCGTGCTGGATCCCCCGGTCCGCGCTGTGGCCAAGAGCGCCCAGGGCAGAGCGACGATCTCGGATCGTCCGCCGTCCGCTGCCCGCCGTTGTCGAAGGCGGCGACGACCTGGCCGCGTCCCGGCCCCGGCCCGATCTTGCTTGAACCCCATGCCGTTTTCACGCCATCGATGTCATAGTCGGACGTTGTGTGGACAACGCTTGCGCCGCTCATCGGCGTCATACTCGGCGGGCTGATGTCGATGCTTGCCCAGCGCTCGGCAGGACGCGCCTCGGAACGCGGCGAGGCGCGCCGCAGTGCTAATGAACGTGCCGAGGCGCGCCGCAGCGAACGGCTTGCTCACCTCGTCGAATTCCTGTCCGCGGTGCAGGAAGCTGAACGAGTCGCGGTGGACCGGTATCACCACAACCTGGCTGACGAGCAGTGGCAGGCCCGGGCACGGCAGGTCCTTGACAGGGTGTGGGTGATGCAGAAGACGATCCACATACTGTGCGCGTCCGAGGTCGGCGAAGCGGCCCGCAACCTCGCGTGGGCAGTGCAGGAGGTGATCAGGAAGGGCCCCGAGGATCCGGAGGATCCGCAGGACGAGAAGGTCTGGGCGCACATCCGTCCGAGCCGACAGGCGTTCCTCGATCTCGTGCGCGACCAGCTGAGTTGAACCCGGAGCGATTCGGCAGCTGTCGTGAGCGACCCGGGACACGTAGCACCGGCTCCGGCCTCCATCACGCGGCGAGTTTCAACTGCTTCGGTGGCTTCTCAGGGGATGCGAAGCCGGCCTTGACGCGGGTGCCCTGCGTGTCCACTGACCAGCAGCACCCCGAACAGCCCCTTGGCTTGTCGCCAAGCTGATCACGATCAATTCGGAACGACTCGTCCAGTGCGCCGGCAGCGCTCCGCCGTCCGGCCCGGTCGGCGGCGTCGTGCGGAGCCGGAGCGGTCGGCGAGCCTTCGCGGGTCGCCGGTACGGTCAGGGGTATGAGTGCCGTTTCGCAGCCGACCCCCGCCGAGATCGAAGATCGTTTTGTTGCGCTCGCCGAAGGCCGGCTGACGCGTGACGAGGTGGACCGCTGGGCCGCGGGGTGGGTTGCGCAGGACGGGCTGGACTGGGACGACCTCTCCTGGTGGGCGTTGGGCCTCCTGCACGGAATAGATCTCCTTGACGGGCCCGGCGGCGGCCACCTCCACGACGACGAGCAGGTCCGGCTCTGGCTCGCCGAGCTGCGGAGGCGTCGCACGGTGTGAACCGGCCGGCCCCGCGCCACGCCGTCCGCACCGTCCGTACTGTCCGCGCCGTCCGTACCGTCCGCGCCGTCCGAAGCCCGGGGACAACGACGCCCGCCACGAGGAACACCGGAACCCCTCGCCCACGCCGCACCGATCGAAGATCGAGTCAGGCGTCGTGCCGTGCTCGGGGGAGCCGCCAGGTGCCGCCGCGCTCCGTCCTCGAGCGGCGTGCGAGGAGGTCGGGGATGTGCAGGTGGCAGGCGAGCGCGGTGGCGGCCTGGAAGGCCTCGACGCCGCGGCGGGTCCTCGGCAGGCCCAGACGCAGGAGGCGCGGATTGACCTCGGCCTGGATCCGGTCGACGAAGGGTCGCAGGACGGCGTCGTAGGTCGCCAGCGCGGTCGGCAGGTCGTCCGGGTGGCGATCGATCGCGTCGGCCAGGACGTGGGCGCCGACCAGGGCCGCGGACGTTCCCATGCCGCTGTAGGGGGAGGCGCAGTGCGCGGCGTCCCCGGCCAGGACCACGCGGCCCTTCGACCAGGTGTCGGTGCGCACCTGGACGGTCTCCTGGGAGTGGAAGAAGGGGCTGGCCGCCATGCCGTCGACGAAGCGTCGGGTCTGCCAGCCGGCATCGTGGAACCTGCTCGCCCAGAAGGCCTGTTGGCGGTCGACGGGGGCCCGGTGGATCGCGGAGGCCTCGGCGGAGTCCTCCCGAAGCACGAAGTAGACCTGGGTCTCGGTGGGGTTGTGGCTGCGGCGCATGATCTGTCGGCCGCCCGGGACCATGTAGGTGTCGCGGACGTCGGTGTCGGAGGCGACGCGGGGGACGAACCAGTAGGCCGTGTGGATGCCGAGACGCCGGTACGGGTCGGAGTCCTGCGGGAGGATCGCCCGGCGGACGCGTGATCCCTGGCCGTCCGCTCCGACGAGGAGGTCGAACTCTCCGGACGACCCGTCGGAGAAGTGGGCGACGACCCGGTGCTCGTCCTGGTCGAGGCCGTCCACGCTCCTGCCGAAGACGTACTCGGCGTCGTGCGCGGTCGCGTCGTTGAGGATGCGGATCAGGTCGCCACGCATGATCTCGTACTCGGAGGTCAGGGTCTGGCGGCCCTGTCCCGACGTGTTGGCCATGATCGTGGCTCTGGCCCTGCCGCGGGCGTCGACGAAGGCGACGCCCTTCTCGTCGACGAGCCTGCCCCGAACCTCGTCGAGGAGGCCCATGCGGCGGACGGCCTCGATGCCCTGGCCGCGGAGGTCGACCTGGGCGCCGGTGGCCCGCAGGGCGGGGAAGCGTTCGACGACGGTCACCCGGTGGCCGCCCCGCGTCAGCCAGAAGGCCAGGGCCTGCCCGGCGACTCCGCCGCCGGCGACGAGGACGTGCAAGGAGCGCGACCCGGAGGTCTGTGCCATGTCCATCACCTCAAAATCTATCGGTGAATGATTCTTCTCCAGGCTTGTCTATCGGCGATAGATTGTCAACGTGACGAAGATGAACCGTGAGACCGTGGTCGCCGAGGCGCTCGACCTGCTCGACGAGGTCGGCCTGGACGGCGTCAGCACCCGGCAGCTGGCGAAGCGGCTGGGCGTCGAGCAGCCGTCGCTGTACTGGCACTTCCGCACCAAGAAGGACCTCCTGGCCGCCATGGCCCAGGCCGCGATGGCGCCCCACGCGAACGCACCGCTGCCGACGCCCGGGGACGACTGGCGCGGGTGGTTCCTGGAGAACACCCGCAGCTTCCGGCGCACCCTGCTGCTGCGCCGCGACGGCGCACGCCTGCACGCCGGCTCCACGCCCACCGCGGACCTCGACCGGATCCGCCACAAGATGGCGTTCCTCGTCGCCTCCGGCGTGCCCGAGCACGACGCGCGGACGGCGATGCTGACGGCGAGCCGCTTCACCGTCGGCAGCGTCCTGGAAGAACAGGCGGACTCCGGCCTAGGCGTCGGCCCCGGCGTCGACGGCGGCGGGGAACTGCCGGCCGACGTGCCGTCCATCGACCCCGAATCGGCCTTCGAGGCGGGACTCTCCCTCATCGTGGACGGCCTGACTCCGCGCACCACGGCCTGACAACGGGACCCGCCCGCCTCCCTGCCGCGCTCCGCACACGGTGCCGCGCCTCACCTGGGGAACGCAGTGGGCCTCGCCACTTCCGACGAAGTGGCGAGGCCCGTGAGCCGAGAGCCGTGAGCCGTGAGCCGTGAGCCGCGATCTGTGAGCTGTGCGCCCGCACGCCGAGCGGGAGAGCCCCCGGTGATGTCGGAAGCGGTCGCCGCTCCCGTCCGCCGGCGCTCGCTCCGCCGCCGGAACGGCCGCGCTGCGCCTCGTGCGGCGTTCGCCCGCAGGGCGCGGGGTGCTCCGGGCCGGAACCCCGGCTGCTCAGGGTATGCGCAGCAGCGCCTCGACAGCGGTCGCGGCGGTCTGTTCGGCGAGGGTGATGCCGGCCCGCTGGGTGGGTTGGCCGTCGGTGAGGACGGCGACGAGCAGGGTGTGTCCGTCGTGTTCGACGGTGCCGATGCTGTTGACGGTCCACGACTGGGCTGTGCCGGTCGGGAGCCAGCCGTTCTTGAGCGCGGGCGGGTTGCCGGGTGTTGCCGCCGCGCTGATGCCCCAGTTCTGTTCGTCGGTGACGGTGCTCATGAGGGTGCGCGCATAGGCGCGGGAGGCGGCGTTGAGGGGGGAGTCCTGGGTGAACACGGCCTTGAGAAGGCTGATCTGGTCGCCGGTGGTGGTGCGGGTCAGTCCCCAGGGTGCTGTCTGGCCGGCGTGGGCGGCGGTGAGTCCGAGGCGGGCGTTGGCCGCGTCCAGGCCCTGGCGTCGGCCGATGTCGGTCCAGAGTTTCTGGGCGGCGTCGTTGTCGCTGACGCGGATCATGTCGGAGGCCAGTTGCCGTTGGGCGGCGCCGAGTTGCTCTCCCCGGTCCTGTGCCTGCAGCAGCAGGGCGGCCAGGATGTCGACCTTGACGATGCTCGCGGAGGCGAACGTCTCGGAGGGCGGGCCGTAGGCGGCCGAGCGGCCCGAGGTGAGGTCCTCGACGGCGACGGCGAACCGGCCGTGGTGCGCCCCGATTCCGTCGAGGGCCAGCTTCACGGCCTGCTGCGGCGTTGTGGCAGCCGCGTTGGTGGACGGCTGTCCGGAGGGCGCGCCGGGCGCCGACGGGGTGCCTGCTGCAGACAGGGCCGACGGAGCCGACGGTGCCGACGATGTGGACGCCGGCAACGGCGCGGAAGCGGCCGACTTCGCCGGTCCGGCGGCCGGGAGCAGGACGTGGGCGGCCATGGCGGCGCCCACGAGCAGGGGTACGGCGAGGGCGGTTCGGTGCTTCACGGGGTACTCGATCTCCGGTGTCCGGGCATGCCGACATGGCCTGTCGGCGGGTGAAGGGGTGTGCGGGGTCGCCGGACGTGCCGCGGTGCGGGTCCGGTGCGGTGTCGTTCGGTTCAGTTACGGCCGGCGGGGCTCACTTGCCGCAGGAGCCGGCGATCTTCGCGTTCTCGTCGATGTCGATCGGGAAGTCGTGCTGGCCGCCGAGGTTCACGGTCCATCCGTGGGTGAGGGTCGCGGAGGAGGGGTTGTCGGCGAGCCAGAACGGGGGAGCGGTGAAGGAGCAGGTCCCGGCGGTCGGGCCCTGGTCGGAGCGCAGGTTCGCGGTCACGAACTGTCTCCCGAGCCTCGCCAGTGCGGTGGAGTCCCCGGCCCTGGTGGCCGCCACCAGCCCGCCGTAGAAGCCCGAGACCGTGGGGTCGCCGGGGCCGCCGCTCCTGCTGTCCGCGACGACCGTTCGGCAGGTCAGGCCGGTCACCTTCCCCGTGGCCCCGTCGAAGACGGGCGACGGGGCCAGGTCGAGCCGTTCGGTGCCCCGGTAGAGCAGGATCTCGCCGGCGGCCAGCACACCGTCGACCGCGGCGCCGCAGGTCACACCGGTGGAGTCGGTTCCCCAGACCCGCCGGTACGCGGACTCGTCGGTGAACAGCGCCTCCACCTGGGCCGTGTCCACCGCGGACCGGGTGGCCGGGTTCTGGTAGCGCAGGGCGGCCAGGAGCAGGGCGTTCGTCGTGCGGGCCGGGTCGGCCTGGACGACCGGTGTCGATCCCGGTGCCGGTGCGGCTGCCGCTGCCGTGGGGGAGGACGGTGCGACGCTCGGGAGCGGCGCAGGCACCTCGGTGGTCGTGGCGGTCGCGGCCTGCACGGGCACCGGGAGGCGGTCGTCGGCCGCCCGGGACACGAGGCCGGCGCCCACGGCCACGATCACCACGGCCGCCGCCGCGGCCGTCTGCAGGCGCCGCCGGCTTCGGCGCACCGACCCGACGAGGCCCTCGACGTCGTAGCCGGGCGGCGCCTCCCGCCGTGAACGCTCGAACATCGCCTCGGCCAGCTCCCGCTCCAGGTGGTCGTCCTTCACGCCGTGCCTCCCGAACGTGTCTGCAGTGCCTGGGTGTCGACGGTCGCCCGGAGTTTCGACAGGGCACGGGCCGCCTGGGAGCGGACCGTGCCGGGCGAGATGTTCATCAGCCGGCCGATCTCCGCGTCGTCGAGGTCCTCGAAGTAGCGCAGCACCAGGACGGTGCGCATGCCGATCGGCAGGGACTGCAGCTCGCGCATCAACGCGTCGCGCACCACGACGCCCCGGTAGGGATCGACGTGCCCGTCCCCGATGCCGTCGTCCAGCGGGACTTCCTCGTGCCCGCGCAGTCTGCGCCAGCGGTCGTTGGCGAGGTTCACCAGGATCCGGCGCGCGTAGGCCTCCGGCGCGTCGGCGGCGCGCACCCGGCGCCAGTTCCGGCAGACCTGTTCCAGCGTGGACTGCACCAGGTCGTCGGCGGTATGACGCTCGCCGGTGAGGAGCAGTGCGGTCCTGAAGAGGGACGCCGACCGGGCGTGGACGAAGGCCGTGAAGGCGGGGACGTCAGCGGTCCGCATGGTCACCCGGCTCGTGTGTGTTGAGCATCTCTTCGTCCCCTCCCGAAGCCCCCCTGGCTCCCCCGCCCTACCTGACGGTGCGTGAGGCGCGGCTGCTGCACGTGATCCCTGGCGGTGACAGAAGCGTTACATTCCACGGCGTGCGGGCGTGCGGGCGTGCGGGCGTGCGGGCGTGCGGGCGTGCGGGCGGGGTCCGGCGACGCGGACGGGGACCGCCGCGCCGCCGGGGCCGCGGCGGTCACCGACCTCGTGTCGACGGCGGCCCCTCCGCGACGCCGACTGCGCGGCCATAGTGCTGACGGGCCGTCGCGCACGGCCGGTCGCGGAAATCGGTGGTCGGCCGATTCGAGATCGACGCGCCCGGGCGCGGACGACCAAGGACGACCGGGGCTGTGGGAACTGCTCTGAACGGAGATCCTGCCCCCGGTCCCAGGAGGCTGTGCTTTCACGCGCGGAGAGCGTCGCGGCCACCCGACCGGGACCCCTGTTCGGCCGGCAGCCTTCGAGACCGGTACGGGTGGACACCCGCCTACGCGTCGGGGTGCTCCGGCAGGGCGAGCCAGTCCGACCAGGAGATCCCGCGGCCGAGGAACCGCGGCTGCCGGAACGGCCAGTCGGCGGCGATCCACTGCGGCACGAGCGTGTCGAGGGCCTGCTCGACCGTGCTGCCCACCAGGTCGTCGACGACCCACCAGGAGATCTCGCCGTCCGCGCCGGTCTTCTCCGGCGGGTCGATGTAGACGCAGCCGAGCAGGACCGTCTCCGCCGCGTCGAACAGCGCGTAGTTGAAGGACTGGTGGGCGGCGATCTCCTTCTCGTGCCGCAGGAGGTCGGCCTGGTCGGCCTCGTAGGTCATGGTCTCCGCGGGCCAGCCCCAGGCCGGGCCGAAGATGGTCCACAGCCGCTCGCGAGAACCCATCACCGCCGGGTAGTCGAGCGGGGTGTCCGCCTCCCGGATCGGCCGCAGGTGATGGCCACCGCCGGGCAGCGGTACCAGGACGGGGTGGACGAAGTTGTCGGGAAGCCAGCTCATGGCGTCCGACCGTAGCAGCGCCCGACTGCCCGCGTCTCCGAGGGGCGGTCCGGTCATACGCGGTTCGGCTCATGCCGCCGACGGGCTTGCCGCCGGCGTCCAGCTGCTGGGCGGCCGGGCCCTGCTGGCCCACCAGTACATCGACTGGCTCAGCGACTACAACCTCGACAACGTCGTCAGCTCCGTCTGCAAGCGCACCGGCACCTCCATCACCCTCTACGCGCAGCTCGCCCGCCAGGGCACCACCTTCATTACCGACGTGCCCCTGGCCTTCAACAACCGGGCGTCCTCGATGATGATCAACTGACGAGATGCACCACGGCGGCTCTCTCCGCGGGGCCGCACCCCCAGCGGAGAGAGCGGCCAGCCCGCACCCTGGTCGACGTTCCCGGTCCGCGAGCAGTGCGCGGGCGGTGCCGTGCCGACGGTCGCCGCGATGGCCGGCCGCTTCCGGGGCGGACGATGTGTTGCCGTCCAGAAGACAGGAAATCTTGCGGCCAATGACGCGCAAGATGGCTCCTCAGCGCCCGGTGCGCGCCGAAGAATTTCCTGTTCGAGAAGGTCGGCCGTCGGGAGGCCGTCGGGAGGTGGTCGGCCGGACGGCAGTGCGGCGCGGGTTTCGGGTCGAGCGGGCTGCTCACGGTGCAGCCGCCCTCTCCGGGCGTCCGCTGTGTCCCGGACGGCGTCCAGACGTCGGTGCGCCCCGGACTCACCCGGGGCGAAGAGGCAGTCCCACGGGTCGAAGCCGTTGCCCTCCAACGCCGGAGGACACCGACCCGTGCGCCGTCCGCCTTCCCCTCGGTACGTATCGCCGGGGGCAGGCCCAGCGCGGCGAGCGCGCGACGCACCTCGGCCTCCGCCACCCGGCCGCCCTCGGGCACCAGGCCGGTCCGGCCGAGCAGGCCGGTGCAGGCCGGTGCAGGCCGGTCAGGAATCCGGGTCGGGGACCAGTCGGTCGGTGGCGATCTCCTCCATCGCGAGGAGGTCGCCGACGAGACTGGTGCCGGCCGTGGTGGAGACCACCGAGAGGGCGATCGGGCCGACGCCCGGGCGCTCGACCGCGAAGAGCGGGAACGTGACGGTGCCGTCGGCGATCTCGCCTCCGTCGGGGTGCCCGTAGTAGACCGGGGCGCCGCCGGGTGTGCAGAGCAGGACGTGGACGCCGTCGCTCCCGTCCGCCGCGGTGAGGGCCAGGTAGCGCACCGAGTAGCTCGGCCCGTCCTCGTCGAGCAGTGCGACCAGGCCGGCCAGCGCCGGGCCCTGGAACAGGGTGTCCGGCAGCGAGGACTGGATGTCGGGGTCGATGCAGAGCAGCATGTGGTCGCCGCCGCAGTCGATCGCCAGCGTCGCCGAGGGCTCGGGGCTCATCAGGTAGAGCTCGCCGTGCGTCAGCCGGGTGAGGAGTTCGAAGTCCACGGCCGTCGGTGGCGTCGTGCTGATCACGGTCACGGCCTGCTCGTTCTGTTCGATCGCCCGGAGTTCCGTCTCGTCGGGCGGGGCGAGTTCGAATCCGGTGCTCCCGGCCCGGTAGGCGATCACCGACAGGGCGAAGGCGGCCTGGTCGCCGACGACGTCCCCGGGCGGCGGTGCGAGGGCGCTCAGTGCGTCCAGGGATTCCGACTTGGCGATCTGCTGGAGCGTCTGCCAGGCGGCGAGCGCGACCACGGGATCTCCGGAGGCCGCGACGGCCTGGACGACGGGCACCGCGTCGTTGCCGAGGCAGGCGGCCAGCGAGACCGCCGCCGCGACCACGAAGGGATCGGGGTCGCCCTCCTCCAGCGCCAGGCCGACGGCCCGGGCCAGCGGACCGTCCGGGCCCGGGTCGAGCCGGGCGAGGAGGGTCATCGCCCGGACACGGTCGGGGCCGCCCGCGGTGAGTGCCCGGTCGAGCAGGCCGGCGCGGTCGGCGTCGTCGAGGACGACCAGGAGCTCGGAGTCCAGGCCGCCTTCCTTGGCGGCCAGCAGCCGATCGAGGTTCACGGTCATGGTGGTGTCGCACTCTCCCCGGTCAGGGGCTGACGAAGCAGTGGGTCTTCATCCTGGTGGCCTGTGCCTCCGTCACACCGGTGTTGGCCCCGGGATCGGTCGCCATGAAGTTGGCCGGGCCGCAGATCGACGGAATGAGCTCGCAGTGGTTCAGGCCCAGGCAGTGGGCGACCTCGTGGGCGAAGGTGTTGCCACTGAAGGCCTTGTCGCCGCGCAGCGAGACGACCGGCGCCCGCTTCCCCTTTGTCGCCCGCTTCGGGCACCTGCCCGGGATCGGCGAGGTCCCCGAGAACTCCGCCGTGATCTGGTCGACGACGAACAGGTCGAGCGCGGCGTTGGGCACCGCCCACCTGTTGGTCAGTTCTGTCACGTCGGACCGGCTCCGGATCACGACCAGGTGGCCGGCGTCCCTGACGTCGATGTGGAACCGCAGCACCGTCCCGATCTCGGGCCCGTGGGTCGCGAAGATCCCTTTCATGATCGCCAGCGAGTCCTCGACCTGTTGCAGCTTGTCGGGTGTGAAGCCGTCCCGGCCGACGACGATGACGTTGAGGTCCAGGTGTGGCGCCATCGCGGACTCCGATCGCCGGCTGCTGGGCCCGGCCGCGCGAGAGAGCGTCGGATGTTCTCAAGACGCGCTGTGCGCCGCCCTGTTCCTTCATCATAGGCCCGCTTCGCCGGAGGCCGCGATCCGCCGGCGGGCACGGCGGGCACGGCGGACCGGCCCTGGACGCGCGCTCGGCGTACTGCTCCCCGGACGGGTTCCGCCCCTCCGGGAGGAGGAACGCACGTCCGGGAGGTCAGCCCTGGAGGGAGGCGAGCCAGGAGGTCAGGAGGCGGTTCACCTCCTCGGGACGCTCCTGCTGGGTCCAGTGCCCGCAGCCGTCCAGGATGTGAGCGGCGTCCAGCCCGGGGAGGGTGACCGGGTAGGCGTCGATCGCGTCGGCCATCCAGGTGGTGGACGCGTCCAGGGCGCCGCCGATGAACAGGGACGGCTGTTTGATCGGGGCGCCGTCGTACGGGGCGAGGTCCTCCCAGTCGCGGTCCATGTTGCGGTAGCGGTTGAGGGCCCCGGTCATGCCGGTGCGCTCGAACTCCGCCGCGTAGACGTCGAGGTCGTCCTCGGTCAGCCAGGCGGGCAGCGTGCCGCCGGGGAAGCGGTCGCGCAGCCGGCCGCCGGAGCGGGCCACGAAGTGGGGGTCGGGCTCGCCCCGCGTGGGCATGGTGTCGCCGGACATGGCGGCGTAGAAGCCGGCGAGCCAGCCGCGCAGGTCGGGTTCCATCTCCGCTTCGGCCCGGCCGGGCTCCTGGAAGTACGAGACGTAGAACTCCTGGTCGCCGCCCATCTGCGCGAAGACGTCGCTGGGGCGGGGGCCGCCGGGCGGCGCGTAGGGGACGCTCAGCAGCGCGACGGCGCGGAACACCTCCGGACGGAGGAGGGCGGAGGCCGCGGCGATGCCGGAACCCCAGTCGTGTCCGACGATCACCGCCGACTCCTCGCCCAGGGCGCGCACGAGGGCGACGTTGTCCTCCACGAGGTCGAGCATCCGGTAGGCGTCCGTCGCGGCCGGCTTCGAGGAGCGGCCGTAGCCGCGCACGTCGAGCGCCACGGCCCGGTAGCCCGCCGCCGCGAGGGCCGGGAGCTGGTGACGCCAGGAGTACCAGGACTCGGGGAAGCCGTGCACGAGCAGGACCAGCGGCCCGGTGCCCTGCTCGACCAGGTGCAGGCGCCCGGCGGGTGCCTCGACGGTGCGGTGGCGCAGGTCTGCGGACGGTACGGGCGGGTGCATGGGCAACTCCTCGGATCACGGGCGGCTGCGGTTACGCACTGATCCTGCGGCGGGGCGGCCACCCGGCGCGAGCATCGTTGCCATTCTGGCAAACTGGCAGGACAGGGCGGTGGAGGCGGGCATGGCCGGAGAGAGCGGGGCGACGGTGACGGACGACGGCACGGCCGACCGGCTGGTGGCCATCGGTCCTCGGCTGCGGGCCGCGCGCGAGCGGCGCGGCGCTACCCTCACCGGCATCGGTCGTACGACCGGCATCTCGGTGAGCACGCTGTCGCGGATCGAGACCGGTCGGCGCAAGCCGACCCTGGAGGTGCTGCTGCAGCTCGCGAAGGTGTACGACGTCTCCCTGGACGAGTTGGCCGGCACCACGCCCGGACCGCGCAACCGGACGGTGCTGCGCCCCGGTGACGACAAGGCCGTGCTGCCGTTGACCCGGTACGTGGGGGGCCTGCACGCCCACAAGCACGTCCTGCCCGCCGTCGACGCGCCCCCGACGCGGCCGCGGCAGGTCTCCCACGACGGGTACGAATGGCTGTGCGTCCTGTACGGGCGGCTGTGGCTGGCGCTCGGCGCCCAGGACCTCGTCCTGGGCGCCGGGGAGGTGGCCGAGTTCGACACCCGTACCGCCCATGGAGTCGCGAACGCCGGACCCGGCGGACCGGTCGAATACCTGATCATGTTCGGCCCGCAGGGGGAGCGCCTGCGACCGCGCACCGGCCTCCCCGGATCAGGCCGTGGGCCCGGACCGAGCTCGCCCGGACCGAACCGGTGATCCGCCGCACGACACCCCGGAGCACGCCGCCCGCACCGTCCTCGTCGGCACCGTCCTCGCCCGCACCGTCCTCGTCTGTGCTGACAGCCCTGCGATGACCCCGGGCCGAGCAGCGGTAGGCGCATCGACTCCGCATCAGCCGGACCACCGCAGTGATCGGCTCGTGGGCCTGTCGCCGGGTCCCCTGTGCGAGGAGCGCCAGGGACTGTTCGGATGTGCCGGATTACGGAAACGTCCGGTGGGAAGCGCGGCGGTGCGGCACTCTTGACGCGTCCGGACCAGCGATGAGGGTGGGGTTATGGTCTCAGGCGTCGAGGTCGGTGCTGTGGTGAAGGCGAGCGCTGGAGTCGTCTCCGCGCTCCGCGGCCTGTCCGGACCTGCTGCAGCCTGGCCGAACGCGCAGGAAGCCCTCATGGAACTGCACGTCGTCCTGGACGAGTGGTGCGAGGCCGCGGAGGCGACCGGCCGCTATGCCTGGGAGACCCTCGAAGGCGACCGACCCGCGGTGACCCGCCGCAGTTGGTCCAATCCGTTCGCGCGCGCGGGGTTCGAGGCGGACCCGGGGAGCGGCGCGGGTGGTGGCGACAACACGGGGCCTCGATTCGTGGAGCGAAGGCAGGCGGAGATCCTGCTCCTGCTCGAAGGCAGGGCTCACTGGTCGAAGCGGTGGCTCGCTCCGCAGCGTCGGCTCGCCGCCCGGCGCAGCCTGCGCAACATGATGAAGCTCTACTGCCCCGAGGTTCTGGAATCCTTCGAGGCGGCTGTCGCCGGGCGATCCGCATGGATCCGGGAGCACCGGGAGAGTCTGCCCCTGATCCTGTCCGATCCGGACACGCCGACCGAGACCGTGGAAGAGCTGGCCGTCGAGCTGGAGCAGACCCTCGACGCCTTGCGCGGTGCACGCCGACAACTGCGCGACCTGATCCGGGACGCCTTTCCGCTCGGGTCTCTCCCGGAGCGGACCTGAGCCCCGGCCGGTCGCGCCTCCTCGGTGGTGCTCGAGGGTGTCACCCGACTACGACGGCCCGCAGCGGCCCAGGTTGCGCAGCGGCTCGGCCGGTGAGCCCGGACATGCCGGTCGGAACCAGTGGTCGTCGGTGAGCTGCGATTCCTGGCCCGGGGACACGCCTGTCGGCACCGACGGGTCACGCTTCCTGCCACCGACGACCGGGGCCGTGGGCCGTGGGCCGTGGGCCGAGGGCCGGTCATCGCGCGCACAGCCGGTTCAGGGCCGCACGGCTCTCCTGGTCCGCGGCGCGGTAGACCAGCAGCCGCAGCCCCGGGTCCTCCAGCGGGAGCAGGACCTCGAAGTCGACGGCGATCACCCCGAGCGCCGGGTGCCGCAGCAGCTTGCGGCCGCGGCCGTTCGCACTGACCTCCCGCTCGGCCCACAGGCGCGCGAAGTCCGCGTCCTGCGCGGTGAATTCGGCGATCAGGCCGGCCAGTGCCCGGTCCTGCGGGTGGGCGGCCCAGGCCGCGCGCAGGTGGGCGACACCGTCCCGCAGCACGGACTCGCGGTCGGCGTAGAAGCCGCGCATCGGCGGGTGCAGCAGGCAGAGCCACATGGCGTTGCGCCGGGTCGGCGGCACGGCGTCGAAGTCCGGTAGCAGCCGGGCCATTTCGGGGTTCCAGGCCAGCAGGTCGTAGCGGTGGTCCATCAGCATGGCCGGCAGCGGGGAGAGGTCCTCGACCAGGCGGGCCAGCGACGGTGCCGGGCCGGCGGCGGACGGCCCACCGGTGGTGCCGGGGCGGCGGCGGCCGGCCAGGTCGAACAGGTAGTCTCGTTCGCTCGCGTCCAGCCGCAGTGCCCCGGCCAGCGCCGCCAGCACCTCCGCGGAGGGCCGCAGCCCGCGGCCCTGCTCCAGCCGGACCACGTAGTCGGTGCTGACCCCGGCCAGCTCGGCGACCTCTTCGCGGCGCAGTCCGGGTGTGCGCCGGGCCCGCCGGTGCGCGGGCAGGCCCAGCCGGACCGGGTCCAGCCTCTCGCGCCTGCTGCGCAGGAAGGCGGCCAGCTCCTCGGTGGTGTCCACGGTCGGTGTCGTCATGACCGGTCCAACCGTCAGGGTGGGACCGCTCTTCCCAGGAAAGTCCCTCCCTTATCCGGGGCCGGCCGCCGCCGCAGACTCGGTCCCGGCAACGGAACACGAGCGCATGAGCACACGCGAACACGAGCACACAGGAGAAACCGATGGCACTGGCCCTGGACGACTACCGGCTGCTGGGACGCTCGGGACTGCGGGTCTCACCGCTGGCCCTGGGCACCGCGACCTTCGGCACCGAATGGGGGTGGGGCGCCGAACGGGCCGAGGCCCGCAAGCTGTTCGACCGCTACGTCGGGCTCGGCGGCAACCTCCTCGACACCGCCGACACCTACACCGACGGCAGCTCCGAGCGTCTGCTCGGCGAGTTCGCCCACGAGGAGCGCGAGCGCCTGGTGCTGGCGACCAAGTACTCGACCCTGCGCCGTCCCGGCGACCCCAACTCCGGGGGCGGGCACCGCAAGGCGCTGTTCGGCTCGGTGGAGGGCAGCCTGCGGCGGCTGGACACCGACTACCTCGACCTGCTGTACCTGCACGTCTGGGACTTCCGCACGCCGGTGGAGGAGGTGCTGCGCGGCCTGGACGACCTGGTGCGGCAGGGCAAGGTGCTGTACGTGGCGATCTCCAACACCCCGGCCTGGCAGGTGTCCCGGATGCAGGCGATCGCCGACCTGCGCGGCTGGTCGCCGCTGGTCGCGCTGCAGCTCGAGTACAGCCTGATCGAACGCACCGCGGAGCGCGACCTGATCCCGATGGCCCGGGAGCTGGGTCTGGGCGTGGTCCCGTACTCGCCGCTCGGCGGCGGGGTGCTCAGCGGCAAGTACGGCCTTCAGGACGTGGGCGCGACGGGCGCCGGCCCCGACGGGAGCACCCGTCGGAGCCACAACCTCGCGCTGGGCACCCTCACCGAACGCAGCCTCGGCGTGGCCGGGGCGGTCCGGGAGCTGGCCGGCGAGCTAGGGCACACCGCGGCCCAGGTGGCGCTGGCCTGGACGCTGCGGAAGCCGGGCGTGACGAGCACGCTGCTCGGCGCCCGCACCCTCGCCCAGTTGGAGGACAACCTGGGCGCCTTGGCAGTCGAGCTGACGGATGCCCAGCTGGCCCGGCTCGACGCGGCGGGCGCGGTCACCCTCGGCCAGCCGCACGACCTGCTGGCGAGCGAGCCCATCCGCCGGGTGACCACGGGCGGCCTGCGGATCGAGACCCGCCGCTGACGGCCGGCCGCCGACCGCGGGCGCCGGTCCCGCGGCCGGACCCGACCGGTAGAGGGGCACGTGAAGAAGGTGCGCTCACCTCCCGGTGGAAGCTGGCGGCCGAGAACGTCACCGGGCCGCCCACTCCTGACCGCCTCCCGCCCCGGGCCGCTGTCCGGGCCCGGCGGACGACTCCCACCGGAGCACCGGCTGCCCGGCCGCGGATCGTGGTCACGGACCGGACGGTCAGGCCGGGGACGCCGCGAGGAACCGCAGCACGGCCAGGACACGGCGGTGGTCCACCTCGACCACGGGCAGGTCCAGCTTGGCCAGGATGTTGTTGATGTGCTTCGCCACCGCGCTCTCACCGATCACCAGCGCCTGCGCGATACCGGCATTGGAGCGCCCCTCGGCCATCAGGCCGAGCACCTCCCGTTCGCGGGGGGTCAGCCGGGCGAGCGGATCGCTGTCGCGCCGCAGCAGCAACTGGGCGACGACCTGCGGGTCCAGGGCCGTGCCCCCGTCCGCCACTCGCCGGACCGCCGCCACGAAGTCGGTGACATCGGCGACCCGCTGCTTGAGCAGGTAGCCCACACCGCTGGTGTTCGCGGACAGCAGGTCGGCCGCGTACCGCTCCTCCACGTACTGCGACAGCAGCACCACCGCCGTCCCCGGCCATCGCCGACGGATCTCCAGCGCCGCCCGCACCCCCTCGTCGGTGAAGCCGGGAGGCATCCGGACGTCGATCAGGGCGAGTTCGGGCCGGTGCTCCGCCACCGCCGCCAACAGCCCCTCCGCGTCGCCCACTTCGGCCACGACCTGGAACCCGCCCATCTCCATCACCTTGATCAGGCCGACCCGCAACAGCACCGAGTCCTCGGCGATCACCGCGCGCACGGCAGCTCCGCGGTGACGGTGGTCGGCCCCCCGACGGGGCTGCTGACCCGGAAGGTCCCGTCCAGGGAGCCGACCCGCTTGGCCAGCCCGGTCAGCCCCGTGCCGGCGGCGGCGTCGGCGCCACCCAGACCGTCGTCGGTGACGCGCACGCGCAGCACCTCGCCGACCCTGCGGACCACGACCTCCGCACGCACCGCGTCGGCGTGCTTGGTCGCATTGGTCAGCGCCTCCGAAATCACGAAGTACGCGACCGACTCCACGCCGGGCGCCACCCGCCCCTCCAGATCGACCCGCAGCCGCACCGGCAGGGGAGTGCGGGCGGCCAGCCCGGACAACGCCGCGTCCAGACCCCGGTCCTCGAGCACGGCCGGGTGCAGCCCCCGCACCAGGTCGTCGAGTTCGGCGATCGCCTCCTTCGCCTCCAGGTGCGCTTTCGCGATCACCTCGCGGGCATCGCCCGGCAGGTCCGGGCGGGTGGCCATGGCGAGACCCAGGTTGACCGCGAGCGACACCAACCGCTGCTGGGTGCCGTCGTGCAGATCACGCTCGATCCGGCGGCGCTCCGCATCGACGGCCTCGATCAGGTCGGACCGGCTCACGGCCAGCTGGTCGACCCGCTCCTGGAGCCGCTGCGCCCGGCTGGGCCCGAGCAGGCCCGACACCAGCCGCGCCTCCGCCCGGGCCACAACCCGCGCGGCCCGGGGCAGGGCGAACAGGAGGAGGAGTCCGCTTGCCGTGGCGGCCAGCAGCACGGCCAGGTAGCCCAACCAGCCCTGACGGATCCCGGCCGACAGCGCCCACGACCAGGCGAAGGCGGCGACACCGGCCAGAGCCGCCACCGCCACCGCGAGCACTAGAAACTCCAGCAGCGCGAGCAGCGGGCCCAGCACGAGGTGGTAGCCGATCCTGCGCCAAGGCCGCGCCGCCGCGAGCCACCGGGCGGCGGAGGCCCACGTCCATCGTTCCGGCACGGTGGAGGTGAGCCGGGGGACGTCCACGCCGACGAGCAGCCGGTAGCGGGCCCGCTGAACAGCCGTCAGCACCGGGCTGCCGAGCAGGACCAGGGCGGCCGACACGGGAACCGTGAAGAGCCAGTTCCCGGTCCTGGCGGTGGTCGCCGCCGCCCACGCCCACACAGGCACCAGCGCCAGGTGCGGCAGCACACCAGCGGCAAGAAAGCCGGTGTCCCGCCGCGCCCGGAGCACCGTGCGTCTCAGTCCAGCTGGAATCGTCATGGCACGACGCTAGGGCACCGCAGGAGGAAGGTGCCATGAATCCTGTACCCGATTTCATGGTGAACCCAGTGCCACCTGTAGATCTTGATCGCGGCCCGCCGGCGGGCGCGCGGCGTCACGGGCCGTCAGGTCAGCGAGTACGCTCCCGGGTTCAGGCGGCCTGTCGCCGCCAGTCGGAGGGGGTGTGTCCGCGGGCGCGTTTGAAGGCGACGCTGAACGCGAAGGCGTCCGCGTAGCCGACCGCGCGGGCGACGGCGGCGACGGTGTCGTCGGTGTCGCGCAGCAGGTCGGCGGCCAGGGTCATCCGCCAGGTGGTGAGGTAGGTGAGCGGGGGTTCGCCGACGGCGGTGGTGAAGTGGGCGGCGAAGGTGGCCCGGGACTGGCCGACCTGGCCGGCGAGTTCGGCGACGGTCCAGCGGCGGGCCGGGTCCTCGTGCAGCAGGCGCAGTGCGTCGCCGACCGCCGGCGTCGTCAACGCCGCGTGCCAGGAGGGGAGTTCGGTGGCGTTGGGTCGGGCGCACCAGGCGCGCAGGGCGAGCACCAGGACGAGGTCGAGGAGGCGGCTGAGGACGGCGTCCTGGCCGGGTTCCTCCTGTGCGGTCTCGGTGGCGAGCAGGTCCAGGGCGCCTCTGGTACGGGGGCCGGCCGGGACGACGGCCAGGGGCGGGAGCGCGGCGAGCAGGCGCTCGCCGACGTCGCCGCGCAGGTCGTAGGCGCCGCGGAGCAGGACGGTGGCGCCGGGCAGTCCGTCGCCGTAGGTGCGGGGGGCCAGGCTGCGCCGGCACGGTCCGAGGGGTTCGAAGGCGGGTGTGGTGCCGCTGCGGATGATCACCTGGGGCGGGGTGTCCGGGGCGTCGGCGACGGTGCAGCGGGGGGTGCCGCTGATCAGCGCGATGTCGCCAGCGGCCAGCCGCACCGGGGCGGCCCGGGGGTCGTCGTCGAGGCGCACCCAGGCCGCACCGTCGAGTGCGGCGAGGACGGTGAGGGTGGGGGCGTCGGCGAAGGTCATCGCCCAGGGCGGGCGCTGGATCATCTGCCGCACCAGTGCGCTGCTCGCGCGGGCCCGGTGCAGCAGATCGCTCAGGACGTCCATGCGCCCCAGGCTAGACGATGCCGGAGCTGGACGACGACAAAGGGATCGTCGACGATCACCCATGGATCATCCGGATCCGGCACGGTTGTCTGGAGGGCATGACGAAGAACATCCTGATTCTCGGCGGCACCGGCACCACCGGCCGCCGCATCGCCCGCCGCCTCGGCTCCCAGGGCCTGGCGGTGCGGACCGCCGCCCGTACCGGCGCCGACGTCCGCCTCGACCTGGACGACCCCACGACCTGGGCGCCCGCGCTCGACGGCGTCACCGCCGTGTATCTCCTGGAGCCCGCCGGGCAGTCCCGCACCCCGCGTCTGGTCGAAGCAGCGGTCGCCGCGGGCGTGAAGCGCCTGGTACTGCTCTCCGCCCACGGCGTCGACCACGCCGACGACAGCCATCCGCTCAGGGCCGCCGAAGCGGCGGTGCGCGGGAGCGGCGTCGACTGGACCGTCCTGCAGCCCGAGTGGTTCGCCCAGAACTTCAGTGAGTCCTTCTGGCGGGAGGGCGTGCGCTCCGGCACCCTCGCCCTGCCCACCGGGGACGGCCGGGTCCCCTTCGTCGATGCCGAGGACATCGCCGACGTCGCTGTGGCCGCCCTCACCGAGGACGGCCACAGCGGCCGGACCTACCGGCTGACCGGTCCCCGCTCGCTCAGCCTCGGCGAGGCGGCCGACGTGATCACCGCCGCCACCGGACGCGAGGTCCGCCACCTCGACATCGCCCCCGAGGACTTCATCGCCCAGCTGGTCGCCCACGGCACGCCCGAGGTCGTCGCCGGCGTGCTCACCGGCCTGCTGGTCAACATCCGCGACGGCCACGCCGCCGACGTCTCCGACGGTGTCGAACAGGCCCTCGGCCGCCCGGCCCGCTCCTTCGAGTCCTTCGCTGCCGCGGCGGCGGCAGCAGGCATCTGGGACTGAGCCCGTCCGCAGCCCTGGCCGTCCCCGCACGGCCGGGGCCGCGGCTCCGGCCGGCCCGGCCGGTACACCGGGGCGCACCGGGTGTGCGGCGGTCGTGGACCAGCCGACGGAGACACAGGCCGACACGCTGGTGGATGTTCAGGCGCCGCAGGGCCGGAACAGGAGCGCGGGACGCCCGAATCCGCGAGTCGCTCCCGGGTCCGATCGAAACCCGATTTGTCAAGGAAATGATCGGCGCCTTCGGAGTGTCTCCCGTTTTTGCCCCGGCGGGCCGCGGTCTCCTACATTGTGCGGAACATTCGGTCGTCGCCTCCGGGGAGCGGAAACCGAACCGCTTCGTCCGTGATTTCGGGTGGGAACAGAAGAACGCGCAGCCAATCGTGCGTTGACGGAACAATGCGCTCTCCGGCCGGACAACGACGGGTCCGCTCGTGCGGTGCGCGAACGCGGGGAAACGGGCGCAAGGAAAGGAGCCGGGTGATGAACCTGGTGGTCGCTGACCCGCACCATGGGCAGGTGGAGATCTCCGCCGACCGCGAGCGCGGAGTGGTCGAGGTCAGGTCGCCCTCTCTGCCGCACGCGACCGTAACGCGTCGGGAAGGATCCGTGGCCGGCGATGTTTCGCCGATCGGGACCCGTGACGGCAGCCGGACAGTTCTGACAGTGGGCGGCGAATCGGGGCGGGTGTCTCCGGGGACGGGGTTCGCCACCCGCCGGTCCTACCGGGTAGGTGTTGAAATCCGCGGTGTCTCCTACGGGTTCGACCCCGTCGCGAAACATCTCACCCGCTTCACCCGGAACGGGGTCGAGCTGGCCGTCTTCGAGCGGACCGCCACGTGCGGGATCGGGGCCTCCTGGTCGCCGGACGCTGCCTGCACCCTCGACGAGGCCGCACTCGGATACGTGCTCGTCGGCGCCTACGGAGTGGGATCCCCGGGCGTTCTGAAGTCCCTCATCGGGCACGGGGGATTGCCTTTCTAGACCCTCGCCCCGGGTGACGCGCGGCTGGAACACTTCGGCCGCGCGTCACCCGCACGGCTGGGCGACAGGATCCACGGGCGCCGCCCGGGCCCGACGCTTCCTGCTGTCCCGTACGCCGCCCCGACAGCCCCGACAGCGACCGCGGGGCCGGGGTCCGCACCTGCCGGACAGGCGGGTCGCAGCCGAGAACCGCCCGGTGGCACGGGCGTGCTTCCGGAGGTGTCCTGACGGTTCTCGCGCCCTCGCACGCTGCGCGCCCGAGCGCCTGCGCAGCTCCGGGCCGCCCCAGAAGAACGATCAAGAGCACACCACGGCACACCCTCTCGGTCTGCTGCGCGCGACACCGGGCTCTTCCCGTCCCGCGTACGCCCGCCTCGTTGCCCAGACGGTCCGGCGGGTCCGGTTGCGGGCCGTCGGGGTATCGCGCGGTGGCGCCGCAAGCGCCACGGCGGTGCCCGGCGGAGTGGGGGAGTCCTGTTGTTGTCGACCGGCGGTCGCGACTCCGTGGCCGGCCGGACCCCGGCTCGCTCGTCGGAGTCACGGCGGGTGGGTTGCGGCCCGTGTCGAGGTGGCGCGATCCGGCGGGCAGGAGCCCGATTCGCTGCTGTTCGCCGGGGCGGGCGCGGGCGACACTGGTACGTGGGCGATCGGCCCTTCGATGGCCCGGACGTGGTCCAAGATCCTGAGGGGGAGCACATGCGGTCCAGCTCGATGACGAGGTCCCTCGCCGCCTTCACCGTCGTCGCCGCCATCGCCGTCGGCGGGACGGCGGGTACGGCCTCCGCGACGCCCGCGTCCGTCGCCCGGGAGGCGGCGGGCGCCCAGGCCGGCGCACGGCTTACGACCGTCGAGAACCTCGGCCTGAACGCCTCCGAAGCCGCCTACCTCCAGGACTGGCTGGCGCTGTACTGGGGCTACCCGGGCGCGGCCGACGGCCAGTTGGACACCGAGAGCTGGAAGGCGCTCCAGCGTTTCCTCCAGGCCAAATGGGGTTACCTCGGCGCGATCGACGGCATCGTCGGCACCGAGACAGTCAAGGCCCTGCAGCGCCGACTGACGGCCGAGGAGAGCTACCACGGTCCGATCGACGGCGTCGCAGGACCGGACACCCGTGCGGCGTTCAAGCGCTTCGCCTCACCCAAGGACTGAACCCGGCGAACGCCCGCCGGCGTGTGGCGAGGCCGTCGCCGGGCGCGGTCACGGCGTGCCGACGGAGGAGGTGTTGTTGCCTCCCTGGTCCCGGGAGGCAACAACACCGGTGCCCTCGTTACCGGTCACCTCGTCGGCGCGCCCGCAGCAGGCGGGCGGGGCCGCCGACCGTCAGACCCCCCAGGAGTGCTGCGAGCAGACCCACCGCGAGACCCGCGAGCCCTTCCCCGGGGAGGACGAGGACGAGAAGGCGGTGAATGCCCCAGGCGGCGAGGAGCGCGCACGCGACGAGGGCCCACAGACTCCCCTCGAGCCCGAGGCGCGGCGGCGCGGGCCGGTGCTGCTCGTCTTTCATGATGTTTCCGTTCCGTGGAGTCACTTGCCCTTGATCAATCCTTCGAGTCCGCCCTTGACCGCCCCGCCGACGGCTCCGGTCGCCGCGCCCGCGCCGCAGCCCGCGCGGGCTCCGATCGAGCCGACGACACATCCGCCCACCGCTCCGAGAACCGCCTGCTCGCTCGACTTCTTCGACGCGGCCTGGAGCCGCTTCCAGGCAGAACGGACGCAAGGGGCCGATGCCCCGTGCGGCCCTCGCCGATGATCGCGAGGAGACACCCAGCCTCTCCCGCACCGCACCGATCCGTAACCCCCCGACCCGCTGCTCCCGACCGGCCGACCGGCTGCTCTCGACCGGTTCCCCCCCCGAGGCACCAACAAGCACTGCGTCTGCACCTGCCCGTCCCGCGAGGCCCTCATGGCCGTGATGGACAAGGGCAAGAGGAGCTGTCACGTTGGCGGGTGTGTGACTGCCTGAGGGGGCGCCAACGCGACAGCTCCGATGTGGGGCCCGCCGACGAGCCGACGGGTCCTTGGGGAACGCGGCTACGGAGTCCAGTCCTCGTACCAGGCCGTAGTGTCGATCATGCTGAACTTGCCCGTTGCCCGGACGACCGCCAGCTTCTCCGATTCCAGGAACCGGTACGGGCCGCCGTCCAGTTCGAAACGATAGAAAACATCGAATGTTCGGGAGTCGCCGATCGTCCGAACGGCTTCCCAGTCCGGGGAAACTCCTTCGGCCATCGGAAATTCGTATTCCGCGTCTCCGCGCTCTCGGACGATCACTCGGGTACCGGCCGGGACGTACTCTCCGGGAGGCAGATCCTTGTCGCTCCGGTCGGTCTTCCAGCGGATTTCCATCTTCCCGCGCCAGGCGGTCGCGTCGATCCAAGCCCGCGGTGCCGGCAGAACGGGCAGGACTCCCGTTTCCAGGTGCGCTGCCGGTGGCTCGGTCGTGGACGCGCGGAAGACGTGCACAAGGACTTCGACGAGTTGTTCGGCGAGTAGGGCGGCATCGACGATCTCGCCGACGACGGGCACGACCTGGGCGGCTGCCAGGGCGGCGATGGAGATGGCATTGACGACCACGCCTTCGATGTCGTGGTGTTCGAGCGCGGCGGCGATCCCCAAAGCATGACCGATCCCCGGAACAATGGCGACAGTCGCGGCGGCCTTGTCGAGGGTTGTGACGTTGTTGTTGGCGAAGGTCTCCGACAAGCCGTAGATCCAGGAGCCGACGGCGAAGGCGCCGACAGCCACGTGCGCACCGCTTTTCGCGCTGACCCGGGCATGGGTGGACGTCGAGGTGGTGTGGGCCTCGCTCCAGGTCGGGCCTTTGGGGTGCCGGTTCGGCAGGCTTTTCGTGTACTCGGTGTCTCGCGCCACCGCCGAAGCCATCTCCTTGGACCTGTGTTCGATAGCTTCCCACGATGCGGCAGGGATGCAGCTTCCCGCAGACCTCTTGGCGCGACCGCCTGGGACACAGCCAGTAAGGCGTGCGCCTTCTGCGCTGTAAGCATAGGCTTCGTCCGCGGAATTCCGGTACTGCTCGAACGACTTGTGCGGTTCGGCGTGGCATTGCTTTTCGGCAATTCCCCACGGGATGATGTACTCAGGCCTTCCGGTTCCGTCGTCGAGAATCTTCAGTATGGTCTGGTCCTTTACCAGGGCGTCCATCAGATTCTCGCCCGAGGGTATCTTGAAATGGTTTTTTATATCCCTTATTCGACGCTCCTGAAACTCTTCAAGGTGCTCGGCGTGGCCCTGGGAAATGTCGACGATCGCAATCTTCACACTCTTTTCGAAGCTCACCTTCACGACGCCTCCCGCGCGAGTCCTTGGTTCCCCTTGAATCTTTCCGTGGCTGTACTCGGCGGCGTGGTAAGGGGTTTCGGCGAGATAGAAGCCATTCCAATCGGTATTTTCACTGGACTTTCGACGGATTGCATCCAGGAGCGAGGGGAGGTTATTCGGCTTGTATCCGTGGTAAAGGGTTGGACTGGTCGGGTCGCCAATACTGATGGTGTCAGGCATGGTGGGGCCACCGTTTCGCGAGGATTGGATCGCGGATGACTGCCGAACAGACCTCCCGTAATCTTTCGAGAGCGTATCTGTCGGGTCGATCGCGGATTCCGTGGGAACAGATATGAGACTAAGGCGGTGCGGCGGCCGCAGCATCCAAACTGTCGGCATCCAATAGTAATGAAATGAAAGTGTGCGACTTTTGCAAGATTCCTGAGAGTGGCCGGGCGAGGGCCTTGCGGTCGTCGGTTCTGCCCCGTATTCGGCGGTAACGAAGGGTGACGATCGTCGTCGGCATGGCCTGCTGCCCTTGCCCGCAGGGCTGCCGGGTCCGGGCGCCGTGGCCCCGGGGGAGGACGCGGCAGCCTGTCAGGGCAGGGGGTCGGCGGGCAGGTCGATGTCTCCGAGAGTGGGTCCGAGACCTCCGTGGCGGACGAGGACGATGCCGGCTGGACCGTGCCGATGGAGTCCGCCGCGCGCAACGCCCGCCAGTACGCTGCCAGTACCCGCAGGTGCTGACGGCGGCTGCGGCGAACCGCAGACCACGCCCGCGGGGTTCACAGGCGGGCCCGGGCGTCGGATCCGCCGCGCCGGTGCAGACCGTACGGCCTGTCCGGCCGCGCGGCCGGCACCTCGTGGACCGGTCGTTGCGGTACCGGCCCCGTCGAGCGGGCCTGCCCGTTCGACGGGGCGTGGCTGCTGCGTGCTCCGGCCGCCGCCGGGGCCGCCGCCGGGACCGGTGCCGGCGGCGGCCGGGTGTCAGGTCGCCGTTCCGGGGGTGCCGCCGGGCGCTTCGTAGTTCCCCTTCGGGGTGGTGTTGACCTTTCCGTCGTTGCCCTTGCCTCCCGCGCCCGGAGGCCGGCCGTTCCCGCCGTCGCCGCCCCGCACGAACCCCGTGCCCGCCTCCAGGATGTCGATGGTGCGGTTGTTCCCGTCACCGCCCTCGCCCCCTCCGCCGAACGGGCCTCCCTTGCCGCCCTCGCCGCCGTTGGCGTTGACGGCCACCGTGTCGGGGGCTCCGACTTCGACGGTGATGTGACCGTCGTTGCCGATCCCCCCGTCACCGCCCTCACCCCCTGCCACTCCCTTGCCGCCGGCACCGCCGACGGCGAAGACCTTGCTGCCGACGCCGGTGCCGATGATGCGGCTGTTGTTGCCGTCCCCGCCCTTGCCCCCGTCGCAGTCACTGGCCCTGCCCAGCGACGTACCTCCCTCTCCGCCCTGGCCGCCGAAGACGCTGATCTCGCCGCCGGCGCTGATGCGCCCGTCGTTGCCGTCACCGCCCCGGCCGCCGTTGCCGCACCCGAACAACGAATCTCCGTCCGACTTCCCCCTGGCGCCGCCTCCCCCGCGCACCGTTACCTTGTCCTTCCCTCCGCCGCCGTAGATCTCCCCGGTGTTTCCGGACCGACCCGACTTCCCGTCGGGAGAGCCCACGCCTCCTTGCACCGTGATGGTGTCGTCACCGGGCCCGCCGTTGACCTCGCCCCGGTTTCCGACCACGTTCCCGGCCACGTAGCCCACCGTCGCGTTGACGGTGATGGTGTCGTCCCCCTCGCGACCGTTCACGGTGACACCGGACGGGACCGCGTGACAGACGATCTCGTCGTCGCCTGCGGTGCCGTAGATCGTCGAACCCGTGACATCGACGCCGTTGACCCTGCACGTGACCTGTGCGGCCTGCGCCGGCGTCGCCGCCATGACGCTCGTCGCGGCGACGGCCGACAGCAGCGGGAGGACGGTGGCGAGGCGGAGGCGGCTCAGGGGGACGAGTCTGCGCGGCATGGGCGGTCCTTTCGACGGAGAGTGCGGATCCGTCGGCCCTGTTGTGTTCTTCGGGCCGGCGCGGTTGTGCGGGATTCGTCGGGGACCCGACAGTCCCGCCACAGGGAGTACCGGACACCGCCCACCCTCCTGACGCGACAGGCCGGACACCCACGCGCCAAGGTCACCCGTAAGGTCCATCCGCGTGACTGCTTCCGCCCGGGGCCGGAGCGGCGGCACCGGTTCGGACGGGTACCGGGGACGCGATGTGCGGAGCGGGGACGTTCCGCGCTCCTGCCAGACCTGGACGTTCACGCCGCCCGACGGCACCGTCCGCACCAGGAACCGGCAGGGGAAGGCCCCGCGGCAGGTGCCCCGCCGTCCGGGATGACGGCATCGTGGAGGAGAACGCCGCCGGCGCCGTCCCCACGCGCGCCCGGTGCCGCCCGGCCGGGCCCGCGCCCGCGGCGCGGTGCGCGCCGTCGGCTGCTCGACGGCCTTCTCGGTGCCTCGGGCTCCTGCGGGATCGTCGCCTCGGAAGGAGGAACCCTCCGCCCCGGGGCGGTCACAGGTCCCGATGGGTGGCCCGGTGGGCGATGTGGCGCAGGGCCTGGACGGCGGAGGGCGGGAACGGTGCCCGGTCCAGGGTGCGTTGGGCCCGGTCGTGGCGGTGGCGGATCATGCGTTCGGCTTCGTCCCGTGCTCCTGTCTCGACGATGACGGCCCGGACGCGATCGGCGTCGTGGTCGGTGAGAGCAGGACAGCCCACGAACTCGCGCAGGGTCTCCAACTGTGAAGGATTCGCGCGTTGGTGGGTGAGCGCCAGGAGGACGGTGCGTTTGCCTTCACGCAGGTCGTCCAGGCGGGACTTACCGGTCCGGTCGGGTTCGCCGAAGACGCCGAGGAGGTCGTCGCGCAGCTGGAACGCCTCTCCCAGGGGGAGGGCGAAGGCGGTGCAGGCCCGGAGGACCGTCGGGCCGGCGCCGGCCAGGGCCGCGCCGATGTGCAGGGGGCGTTCGCAGGTGTACTTGGCGGTCTTGTAGCGGATGACGGTCAGCGGGGTGCGGATGTCGTGGGCCGGGGTGGTGGGCGCCAGGAGGTCGAGGTACTGGCCGTACATCACCTCCTCGCGCATGAGGTCGCTCAGGCGCCGGACCGCCTCGAGGCGGTCGGCGGCGATGCCTGCCGTGTGGAGGAGTTCGTCGGACCAGCACAGGGCGAGGTCGCCGACGAGGATGGCCGCGCCGGTGCCGAGGTGCTCCGCCGTGGCGTCGGGAGTCCGGTCGGCGTACCGCAGGGCGAACGCGCGGTGGACGGTCGGGCGGCCGCGGCGGGTCTCGGAGCGGTCCATGACGTCGTCGTGGATGAGCGCGAAGGCGTGGAAGACCTCCAGCGCGCTCGCGGTGCGGACGACGGCTTCGGGCAGGGGGCCGCGGGAGCCGGCGGCGTACCATCCGATGGCGCACAGCAGCGGACGCAGCCGCTTGCCGCCGGCGTCGAGGAAGGAACGCAGGCTTCGGGCGGCCGTCGGGGGGAGGCCGTGCTGCGCCGCTGTCCGTTCCTTGGCGGTGAGGAATTCGTGGAGGAACTGTTCGACGGCCGCTCGGACTATGGGCAGGTCCAGGGCCGCTGAGAGGTCGTCGGGGGTGCTGGTCATGGCCGGAGGCTTCCGATCGGTGTGCGTGGCGCAGCCTTGGTGGTTTGTGCGCTGTATGACGGCTGTGTGGTCGTTACGGGGGCAGGGGCGTCCCCCGGTGAAGAGCGATGCCGGCGCCGTTCGCGACCGGTGCCTCGGCTTCTGTGGGTGCGACGGCCCCGAGGCGGATCCGGGGGAATCCGGGGGTACGGGCAGTGCCTCGCAGCGAGGTGAGGAGAGCGCTCAGGTTGCCGCGTCCGCTTCTCGCGCGGGTCTGCCGCGTTCGAGGTGGAGGTGCGCGCGCATCAGTTCGCCCGGGTTGGTCTGCGCCGCGAGCAGCGACAGTTCGCCGCAGAGCACGGTCGCGGCCGCGATCACGGCGAGCCGGCGGGCGTTCTCGCCGGGCTCGCGGTCGGCCCGGCAGCCCAGCCGGGCCAGATTGGTCTCCACGAAGGCGAGCCCCTTGCCGTTGCCGACCGTGCCGACGATCAGGTTCGGCAGGGTGCAGGCGAAGTACAGGTCACCGTCGCGGTCCTCGGCCATGACGGTGCCCTGCGAGCCCTCGACGATGTTGGCCGCGTCCTGGCCGGTGGCCAGGTAGAAGCCGAGCAGCATGTTCGCGAAGTGGGCGTTCGCCGAGCGGATGCCGCCGGCGAGGAGGGTGCCGAGCATGTTCTTGTGGATGTTCAGGCGGACGATCTTCGCCGCGGTGGTGCGGAGCACGCCGGTGACGACCTCGCGCGGCACCAGCAGCTCGGTCACCACGTTCTTGCCGCGGCCCAGGATGCCGTTGATCGCGGTGGCCTTCTTGTCGGTGCAGTAGTTGCCGGAGATCGACCCGTAGGAGATGCCGGGGACGGTCCGCAGCAGATGCAGCAGGAGAGCATCGCCGGCGAGGGTCGCCATGTTGTGGCCCGCTGCGTCGCCGGTGGTGAACTCGAAGCGGACGAACAGCAGGTTGGCGTTGATCTCGTGGCGGACGCCGACGAGTTCGGCGAATCGGCTGCAGCCGTGAACCACTGCTCTCAGGTCTTCGAGGTGTTCGTCGATGCTGCGGGCGGCGGTGAGCGCGGTCTGTGCGTCGGTCGCCTCCAGCAGGACGGAGCGGGTCATCCGCTCGTCGACCAGGGTGGCGACGATGCCCTGTTCGCAGAGCATCGAGACCTTCGCACCGCGGCCCACGGAGGGCCACAGCGGGGACTCGTAGGTGGCCAGCGGGACGTGCGTCTCGGTAGTGGCCGTGTTGCCCGAGATGCGTACCGGGCCGACCCAGCGCATGGGGACGCCGGCTGTGGCGGGGGCGTGGGTCATGAGTCGCTCCAGTGGGTGAGCCGGCCGACTGGGCCGGTTACGAGGCGGCGGGGTTGTCGTCGCCGACATGTGTGCGTCGGTCTGCCGGTTGTCCGGACGGAGGGCGCGGGCAGGAGAGGTGGACGGTGTGAGGGGACTTCGGTGCTGCCGTGTGCGGCTGATGGGTGGGCCGGCGCTCATGGGGCGTCGGAGGGGGGAGTAGACGGGCCGGGGAGCCGATCTCGGCTGCCCCTTTCCGAGGCGGCGTGCAGATGGACCGGCTGAACTCCGGCCGCGGCCCAACGATGCCGCAGCTCCTGGACGAGGTTCGGGTCGTCCAGGAGGGCTATGCCGCAGTCGCCGCCCCCGGCACCGGAGGGCTTGGCTGCGCCGCCGAGTTCCTGCGCGATGTCGCACAGCGCTGTCAGCGAGGGGGTGAAGATGCCGATCCCTGTCTCGGTGTCCAGCCTGGCCAGCTCCGCGCGGGCGCGCCGGATCGGCTCCAGCAGGGCGTGGCCGTCCCCGCGCGTGAGTGCACTGACGCAGGACCGCACGCACTCCGTGGTAGCGGCCACGAATCGTCGGTGGGACGGGGTGCCACGCCATGCGCTGCGGTGCAGGTCGGAGAGCATCAGGGTGGTGGAGGCCGGGGCCCCGGTCCATCCGGTCTCCAGTACCAGGTCCGCCGGTGCCGGAAGCCGGGTTACGGCGAAGCCCGGCCACGCCTCCTCCAACGCTGCGGTCACGCCCCGTCGGCGGGCCAGGGCCAGCACGGCCGGCCGGTCGGGTGCCCGGTACTCGATCCAGCCACCCCACGTCGCGGCGGCGAGGTCCCCTCCGGACCCGGCCGCACCGATCGCCGCCGCGGCCAGAAGGGCCAAGCGGTAGCGCTGCTCGGCCGACGGGGCGAGCCCGCAGTACGCTGTCACGGCGTCAACGGTCGCCACACCGACGGCGCCGCTGGAGCCCAGGCCCAGCTTCACCCCCTCGTTGTGCAGTCGGCTGCTGACGGAGACGGTGATTTCCGGGAGGACGAAGCCCTGTTCGTTCAGGAGCTTCGCGACGGTCTCGACGGTGGCCACCACATGGGCGAGGCTCGGCCCGACCGGCCTTCCGGAGTCTGCGAGGACGAGTCGTCCGGCGTCCCAGCGCAGGCGCGCCGGACCGGCGGTCAGATCCGAGGAGATCGTGACCTGGGCGCCGCTCGGCCCCGCCACGGTGACGGTGACGTGGCGGTCCACCGCCATCAGCAGCGCCGGGATGCCGGCCTCCGTGACCGCGTACTCTCCGGCGACGAACAGCTTTCCCGGCGCGCGACGCGTCACCGGCGTCGGGTGCGCGCTCATGACGAATCCTCCAGCAGCCGAGCTCCCGGCCCGGGGCCGGCCACATGCACCGAGTCGGCCGTCACGGCCGCGCGCACCACGCCCGCCACTCGACCGGCCTCGGCCCGGTGGCACAGGACCTTGACGTTCGGTCCGGCGTCCATCGTCGCCCATGCCGACACCCCGTCACGGCGCAGTTCCAGTACCGCGTCCAGGACGGTCAACGAGGCCGGTGACAGGTAGCGGACGGCCGGACGCGCCGCGAGCATCACGGCGTGCATTCCGAGTGCGTTGCGCTCGGCTATCTCGCCCACCGCGTCGAGGTCGCAGCCGTGCAGCGCCGCCCGCATTTCCGCCAGGTCGGCGCGGCTGGATGCCACCCAGGCCCGGAACAGCGGTGAGGTGTTCACGGTGTGCTGCATGGCCTCCCGGCTGGACACCGGTTTGGGGCGTGGGTCGACCACGGCGATGACCAGTGCGGGATCGAGCACGTCCAGGCGCACCGGTACCGGTTCGGCGAAGGAGTCGAGATCCGGGTCCTGGTGTCCGGTTCGTGCGGCGTGCCAGACGGCGAAGGCACCGAAGACCGAGCGTGCGGCCGAGCCGGAGCCGCGTCGGGCCAGCCGGGACAGGGCCCGCGCGTCGAGGTGGAGGCCGTAGGCGGCGCAGGCGGCGGTGGCCAGTGCGGCGAAGCCGCTTGCCGAGGACGCCAGTCCGGCTCCGGTCGGAACGGTGTTGTGGCTTTCTACTACGGCCCGCGCCGGTCGGCCGGACGTCTCCCTGACCAGGTCGAGGAACGCGACGACCCGTCGAAGCGGTTCGCCGTCGAGGGGTTTGCCGTTGAGGGTCACGGTGTCCTGCCGGTGGCGGGGGGTGAGTCGAACCCGGGTGGTGGTCGGGAAGGTGTCCAGAGTCATGGACAGGCTGCTGGTCCACGGCAGGACCAGTCGCTCGTCACGTTTTCCCCAGTACTTGACCAGTGCGATGTTCGGGTACGCGAGCGCGACTGCACCCTCGCCCGCCTCCGACCGGTCTTCGGTCGTCCGGTGGGCGGCAGTGGCCGGGTCCTCGGCGCTCATGGCAGTTCCACGTTCCCCAGAGGTGTGGACCAGGTGCGCACCGCGCCGGCCGATGCCAGCGCGCGGGCGACCTCCTGCGCCTGTCCGGCGTGGGCGAGCGCGATCACGCAGCCGCCCATGCCGCCGCCGGTGATCTTCGCACCGGGACTCCCGGCGGCGACTGCGGCCCGAACCATTGCGTCGATGGCGTCGGTACTGAGGCCGGCATTTCTCAGTAGTACGTGGTAGCTGTTCATGTTCGTACCCAGGTCTTGGATCCGTCCCCCGGTGAACGCCCGCTCGGCTGCCTCGGTCAGGTCGGTGGCCTCCCGGACGAACGCCTCACGTGATCCGGAGCGGCTCGCGAAGCCGCGCGCCAGCAGCTCCACGGCTTCCCGGGTGTGGCCGGTGGTGCCGCTGTCCGCCACGATGAGCAACCCCTCGCAGCGGGGCACCAGTTCACGGGCCGTTCCCGCTCGGAACAGCAGCGGGGTGCTCGTCGCGACAGCCATGGCGTCGACACCGCTGGCGCGACCGTGGGTCACCTGCTCGGCGACCTGGACCAGGCCGAATGCCAGCCGACTGGTCAGTTCGACCCGGAAGAGCTGAGCCATCGCGCCCAGGGCCGCCTGCGCGCACGCCGCGCTCGATCCCAGACCGCGTCCGGGCGGGACGGTGCAGTCGATCTCCACCACGACCCTGTGTTCTTCCGCTACTCCCACGGCGGCGCGAAAGGCCGAGGCCAGCGCGCACATGGCATCGTTGCCGCCCTCGGCGGCCCCCGGTGCCGGTCGCCGGGAGCCGTCCATGGTGAACGAGAAGGTGTCGCGGCGCGTGCGCGAGGAGCCGGCGAGCTGGGCTGTGGCTGTGACGGACAGTTGCGGGAACGGAAGGACGAGCGCCGGAGCTCCGTGGACGACCGCGTGCTCACCTGCCAGGATCACCTTGGCCCAGGCGCGGCCGTCCCGGGCGGAGACCGGTTTGCCGGTCACCGGTCCGTGGTCCGTCATGTGTGAGGACAACAGGACAACTCCTTCACGGTCTGATGTTCACTCGGAACAGGGCTGATGTCGGACTGTCGGCCGCGGGTTCCGGCGGCCGCGGCCGGGCACGGCTCGATCGGCTTCCCGGACGGCCGGTGCCAAGTCGTCCGCCCACGGTGCGAAGGGCTGGACGCCGGGCCGGTACACGACCCTGCCGATGCGCCGTGAGCCCGTATCGGCAGGGTCGCGATTCAGGCAGTCGACCCGGCGGCGGAGGTGCCGAGCCGTTGGGTGGCTCGCGTGGCCGTGTAGGCCACTGCGCCGAGGCAGACCAGGTCGAGCACGGTGGTGCCGATGTAGAGCCAGGTCAGCAGGTGGGTGTGCGCGTTGGGGAAGTCGGGGGTCCAGCGGGTGAACGCGAGAGTGATCGAGGCGGTGCCCAGGACCCTGACGACGGTGATCGGGACGCTCTGCCCGCGCGTCGAGCGGCGGGCGATGAGCATGGCGAGGAACAGCCCGTCCATGAGGAACATCATCGCGTAGGCCGAGTAGACGCCCCACGGGTCGTGGAAGAAGGAGTTGACGGTCAGGACGGTGGGGAAGGCGATGGCCAGGGTGAGGAGGACCATGGCGTGGAAGACCGGTCGCGGGAGGTGGGGGAACTCGGCCGGGCCGAAGCGCAGCAGCTGGTAGAGCAGCGCGACGTCGAGCGTGAACCACGCGATGATCGCCCAGTGGAGGAGTCCGGAGTACGGGGTGACGAAGGAGTAGGCGAACTCCCAGGAGATGTTGGCGCAGAGCGCCACGAGCGGCATGCAGTAGGTCTGCTGGCGGAAGCCGAGACGGATCATGAGTGCGTAGGTGATGATCCAGGCCGCGCCGCCGGCGGCGAAGAAGACGTGGAACACGGGTGTGCCCTTCTGGGGGTGGGGGCGGCCGGCTTCAGCGGGGTCGGCGGGTCACGGTCATGGGCAGGTTGCTGGGGCTCAGGACGAAGCCGGCGACCTTGCGTACCCGCGTGCCGGGGACGAGGTGGAAGCGCCACCGTTGCAGGAGGGTGGCCAGGACGACGAGGAGTTCGGCGCGGGCGAGGCTCTCCCCGATGCAGGCGCGGATGCCGGCGCCGAAGGGGATGAACAGGCCGGCGGCGTCCGTTCCTCGGCGCGCGGTCAGCCAGCGGTCGGGGTCGAACCGGTGCGGGTCGGGGAAGGCGGCCGGGTCGTGGTGGAGCAGGTAGGGGGAGTACCAGAGGGCGGTGCCCGCGGGCAGGGTGCGGCCGCCGACGTCGACGGCCTCGGCGACCCGGCGGGTGAGCATCCAGGCCGGTCCCTCCAGGCGCAGCGTCTCGTCGACGACCCGGCGCAGGACGGGAAGGGCGTCGAGATCGTCGACCGTGATGTCGCGTGTTCCGAGGGCGGTGTCCAGTTCCTCGACGACGCGGGCTTCGACGTCGGGGTGTCGGGCGAGTTCGTACAGGGTCCAGGAGAGGCTGACCGCGGTGGACTCGGTGGCGCCGCCGAGCATGGTGATCACCTCGTCGTGGACCTGCCGGTCGGTCAGCCGGTCCCCGGTCGCGCGGTCGTGGGAGTACAGGAGCACGGACAGCAGGTCCTGGTGGTCGTGTCCGTCGTCGCGGCGGGCCTTGACGATGTGCGAGACGACCTCGTGCAGGCTCACCACCGCCGTGCGGTAGCGCCGGTTGGCGCGGGTCGGCAGCCGTTCCGCCAGGCCGAACGGCGCGGTGACCCGTTTCCCGATGCCTCGCACGACGGTCAGCCCGGCGTCGTCGATGACGGCCTCCGATCCGTCGTCGAGGTGGCTGTGGTAGAGGATCCGGGTGCCGATCGCGGCGGCGAGGCGGTACATCTGGCGGTCCATCTCCAGGGTCCGGCCGTCCTGCCAGGTGTCCGTGCGCTCGGCGGTCGTGCGGGCGGCGACCTGGAGGTAGGCGGGGAAGCGGGAGCGGTGGAAGGCGGGCTGGACCAGGGCGCGCTGGCGGCGGTGGGCGCGGCCCTCGGCCGAGGCCAGGCCGTCGCCGATGACGGGGCGCAGCTTCTCGAACTGGGCGCCCTTGTGGAAGTGGCGTGCCTGTTCTGTCAGGACGGCGTTGGTGAGTGCGGCGGTGGTGGGCAGGTAGACGCGTTGGGGGCCGATGCGCAGTTCGGCGAGGTCGGCGAGTCCGCGCAGGGACTCCAGGAATCCGAGGGGGTCGCGCCGCAGCGAGAGCGCGTCGCCCAGCAGCGGCAGGCGGCCGGGAGGGCGCGGGTGGTCAGAGCCGTGGTTCGGCATCGGGTGTTCCTCCCGTGCGGTGGGGACGGGGCGCGGCGGTCGGGGGGTCGGTGAAGCGCAGGGTGTCGCCGTGGTTCCAGGCCAGGACACCGGCGAGTACGTCGCGGAAGGACATGATCACGTCCTCGTGGCGGGTGCGTTCGGGGCCGCGCAGGCCGGAGGCGGCGATGTGTGCGAGGGTGCGCCGCTCCGCGGCCGGGTACTCGCGCACCCGCTGCCCGATCCGCCGGGCGACCTCCTCGCCCGCGCGTTCGGGGGTCCAGCCGCGCCTGCGGGCGAGGACCGTGACGAGGTTGTCGCTCTCGTCGCTGGCTGTCTCCCGGGCGAGGGAGACGAGGTCGTTGTCCCAGCCCGCGATGTCCGCCGCGCACGCGACCTGGGCGTGGTACTCGGCGCTGGTGTGGAGCAGGGGCAGGGTCTCGGTGTCGTGCGCGAGTTCGGCGAGGTCGGCGAAGATCCATGCGCAGCTGGTCCGTCGGCGCAGGTCGATGTACTGGTTCTCGGACGGCGGCCGGCCGTCGCGGCGGTGCTCCGCTTCGGTGGCGAAGGCGTCCACGGTCTGGCGCAGGTGTGTGTCGAGCCGCTGCGACAGGGTTCGCGGTGCGAGTTCACGGGTGCGTCGGCGGATGTCGGCGAGGGCGCGGAGGAGCGGTTCGGGCGGTGCGGTCGACGGCGGGCGGCCGAGGACCGTGGCCAGCTCGGCGAGGGTGCGCGAGCCCGCGGTGCTGTCGGCCGGGTCGTGGTCGAGCCGGTCGTCGAGGACGAAGAGCCAGGTGAGGTAGGCGGTGACGAGCGCGAGCCGGGGGCTCTGGGCGTGCGGGTACATGCGGGCGGCGGCCAGGTGCGGTGCGCAGTCGGCCAGCCATGACGCGCGGTCGGCGCGGACCAGGCCGACGGCGGACGCCCAGCGGCCGTTGGCCTGCGCGGCCGTCGCTGCGAGCGGGCTCGTGCGGCTGCGAAAGGGAAGGCCGTAGAGGTCGGTGGGGGTGGCGGGCCGAAGGGATTCGGCGTCGTCGTCGGCGGGGTGCGGATCCTGGTGCGTCATAGCGGTTCCAACGGCTGTGCGGGGGCGCGGCAGGTCCGTGCGGGACGGCGGCGCGGCGGGTCGTGAGGGGCGGAGGCCGGGGTGGCTCCGCGTGCTGGCCGGGACGATGACGTGAGACGTGAGCCTGCTGCAGCGGTCGGCGTCCGGTGCGGGGCCGTGCCGGGGCAGGGCCGGTGGCTCGATGCCGCTGTTCCTCGTCCCGGGACGAGGAACAGGGGTGTGTGGTCCTGGCCGTGCGCGGTGAGCGCGTCGGCGCGGCCCGGGCGTGCCGGCCCAGGAGGCCGCAGTCCGGTTGCCGTGCGCCGAGGAGCCCGGACCGGTGCGGCCGACCGCGCGCGGCGGTCGGGCACAGGCGGAGGTTCGGGGCGTTCGTCGGGCTGGTGGTGCGAGGTACCCGGGCCCGGCCGGTCACCGCCGGCCCGAGGAGGGCGGCGCCGGTCGTGCGGACCCGGGGGAACTGTCCCACAGAGGGAGTCCCCCGTCACCGGAGCGCGCTGGCGTGAGCGTCGTTGCGCGGAGCGAGGGCACGGCGTGTGCTTCGGCCTGTCCGCCCAGGAGTGCACTCGGGGGCGGGAACCAGTGCTCGTGCGCGGGTCGCCCGCATCACGGCGCGCGTCTTCGTGAAGGGGCCCGGCCCTCCCGGTCGACCGTTGAGCGGTCCGCGCCTGCGGCGGTGGGTCGGGGCGGGTACCCAGTCCGGACACCTGATCGGGCCCGGCCTGTTCGAGCACGGCGGTCGGCAGTCGGCTGTGCGGCCGGTGCACTGGGGCGCGCCGGCTGCACTGGATTTTCCCGCTGACCTCGACGATCGCCGAGACGTCGGTCCTGACGAGTTGCCCGGGGGTAACGGCGGCGGAGGAGGTTATGCCTTTGCCGAGCCTTGTGCTGGACGGGTCGGTGACCCTGTGCGGCCACGCGGTCGACATCATCAGTTGGGCCAACGACCTGGACTCCCACCCCAAGGAGCTACGCCGCAGCACCTCACCGGTCATCAGCCTGCCCACCGTCCTGCGCCTGACTGCTCGTGTCACGAGCGCGCTGCGTGCGGCCAGGAGCGCTTGCGTGCACCGCCCTCTGTCAGCGGATCCCGTCGTGTCCGCCGATGTGCGCCGGCCGGCAGGCGATGCACCAAGCCCCGTTGGGGAAGCGGTTCCGTCAGGGCCGCTTCCGTGATTCGCTGTGATGGCTGTGTGTAGCGGATCGAGCCTCCCCTCGGTCGAGGTGTGGGGCGGGGAGGGATACCTGTGGCGTACCGGAATCTGAGCAGGAGCGACCGGCAAGCGGCTGTCGAAGCGCAGTACCGGGATGTGGTGGCGCGCACCCCCAGGGGCATCAGTTTGCGTGGCCTGCTGGAGCTGTCCGGGATGTGTCCCGGATTCCAACCGCATGCCGCGATGGCCTCCTCATGTGCGACGGTCGAGGCCTGGGCCCGGCTCCACGGCATCTGGACCGGAGAACGAGGCGGTGTACACCTGGATCAATTGGGTCCCGCCTCGGTCACCATGAACGCGTTTCTGCTGCGTTTCGCCATCGACGAGAGGCGCCTGACCCTGGCGGGCAAGGCCTTCCACCTCCTGTACTACCTTGACGATGTCCTCGGCGGCGAGCATCACAAGTGGCTCTCGCCCGCTGAACGCGCCCGGAGCGCGGCGATCGTGACGGGCGTCGCGGCCGTCCTGGAGGGACGCCCCCCTCAGACCGGCATCGAACGTGCGGCGGCAGAGATCATGGAAGAACTCGCACGCTCCACCCCTTCGGACTTCCCGGCCCGTTTCACCGCGAACATGCGTCCCCACATCATCGAGAACACCACCGACCAGGACACGGCAACCGGGCACGCCCCCGACGTGGACACCTACTTCCTGCGACGCAGCGTGTCCTCGGGCATGGTTCCCGCAGTTCTCCTCGTCGACTACGCCCTCGACGACCACCTCACCGACGCCGACCTCCACACAGCAGGTGTTCAAGCCGACATCGAGCGGCTGCGCTTCCTGTGCGTCGCCCTCGCCTGCGCCAGCAACGACTTCTTCTCCTTCGAGAAAGAAGTCCTCGACGCCCAGGACGACTACAACCTGATCACCCAGGCCATGCTCAGCCCGCCACCACACGACGACGACACCACCCCTGGCACGGAGCTGGAAACGGCCATCGAGCGCTGCGCCGCCCTCACCAACGCCTACACCCGCGAGTTCCTCGAACTGACCCTCCAGGTGAGCCGGGCCACTTCTGACACCGTGCTGGCGCCCCGGATCCATCGTTATCTGGACGCGCTCACCGACGTCACCGCCTCTTCCTGGCACTGGCAGATCTATACACACCGCTATCAACGCCCCGACTCGCTCTGGCAGGAAACCAGGCCGCCGACGTAGCAACACCCCGCCACCGGACGTCCGCGACGATCCGCTTCAGGAACGTCCTCCCGTCACCGCCCTGAGGACAGGTCCCCAGCGTTCGACCTTGCCCAGTCGGACGAGGCGCGGCCCCGTTTCCGCAACAGCGGGTGCGCGCGCAGGGCTGGCGGCCGGTCCCGATGCCGTGCTCGATCAGCCACTCCGGTGGGCGGCGGCGGGTCGGCTGCGGGTGCCGGTGGAAGTGTGGCAGCGGGCGGTGGCGACGGGCGCGGTCCCGCCGCCGGAGGGCCCGCCCCCGACCGTGGACGACGACCGGCTCTACGACGCGACGCCGAACGAGCTGATCGGCGTCCTGGGCGGTGGTCGCCGGCCGTGGACGCGGTCGTCGGGTCGGGCGTCACGCCGCCCTCCTCGCGGGACACGTTCGCGGCGGCGGGAGCGCCTGTCCCGAGCACTGTGGGGTACCCCAGCCTGTAGTGACGGTACGGATGGTCGGAGACCGCGTGGGCGGCCGGCCCCTGGTCCGCCTCGACGGCGAGGTCGAGGCGTCGTACGTTCACAGAGACCAGCTCGCCGCGCTGTCCCATCGCCGGGGCCCGCCGCCCCCGCCGTAGATCTCCCCGGTGTTCCCGGCCTTCCCGTCCGCACCGTACTGGCCGAACAGGCCGGCCCCGCCACCTGTGACCATGATGAGTCGTCTCCCCTGACGCCGTTGATCTCGCCCCGATTGCCGACCTCGAACACGGCCCCGTCCGCGTTGATCCAGATGCTGTCGTTCCCGCCGCGCCCGTGGACGGTGACGCCGCTGGGGACGATGGGGCAATCGATCTTGTCGTCGCCCTCGGAGCCGTTGATCGTCGACCCGCTGACGGCCACCCCGTTGACGGTGCAGGCGATCGAAGCGGCGTGGGCGGGCGTCGCCACGACGACGCTCCTCGCGGCAACGGCAGACAGGACAGACATCGCTGCCCCGAGACGGAACCGGCCAGGGAGCGCTGGCGTGCGCGGCATGGAAGACCCTCCCAGAGGAGGCGACGGAGCTCACGGGCCGTCCCGCAGGGCCCTTCGCCGGGCCGGCTCCGCACAGTGGCGCCGGGGCCGGACGGCCCCGCTGTCCGAAGCGTCGACCACCCGCCGCCCTCACCCCGGGCGGCGAGCCGCACGTCCACGCCCCGCGTCACACGGGCGGCCCCGGGGGATTGCGGTCCGATCGGCGCACGCGGGCGAAGGCGGGTGCTCGCATCTCGGTGGTCACCACCGGACTGTCACCGCGACGGGCGTCGCCGCGGCCCTTCCGGCCGAAGCCTGCAGGAGCGGCCGCCGGGGCGTTGTGAAGTAGTTTGATATCGGTTGCGGGTGTTCGTGAAGATTTCGTTTCTGGGCCGAGGCAGTATGGCGGGTGCCCGGAATCCGCCCCTTCGCCGACAGAGTTCCCCTGCCGTTTCGTGAAAGGACGTCCACAGTGACCCGGAATCCCTTTCTGCCTCTCGTGGCTGTGGCCGGTCTGGCGGTTGCATCGTGTCCGTCCACGCCCGCTGTCGCGCAGCCTCGTGCCACCGCTCATGGCTTCGTTGTGTACAGAAGCGAGGGTCGCTTCTTTCCCCCGGAGGGTTTCTCGGAGGTGACCGTGTTCGCGTGGGGTGCGGGTGCGACCGGTGCGGGTGGGGGCGGCGGGGGCGGCGGGGGTGGGGGTGAAGGATCACCGGGCACCGGGGCCGCCCCCTCGTCCGGTGCGGGTGCCGGAGGTGGTGGCGGTGCAGGTGGTGCCGGGGGCGGGGCCGGTGCCTTCGTGCAGTGCACCCTTCACGGCCTGACCCCCGACGAAACCTTCTTCGTCAACGTGGGCCGCACCGGACAGGGCGGGACGGCAGGCCGTGGAGGGCTCGGGGGCGCCGGCGGGGCCGATTTCTTCAAGGGTGACGGCGGTACGGGTGGATCCGGAACCTCGGGCGACAACGGCCTGGGCCACGAGTCGACCGGTATTGCTCCGCCACTTGACGAACAGAATCCGAATCCCTTGGGGGTGTTTGCCGGGGGTGGCGGATTCGGATCTCCTGGTGGGGGTGGTTCCGGTGGCGGGGGTGGGAGCGACAACGGTGCGCCAGGGGGCGGCCGGGGTGCGGAAGGCGGCGAAGAGGGTCGCGCCGGCGCGGGAGGCAAGGGCGGAACGCCGAGCATCTCCGGCACTTCGGCGCAGGTCTCCTGCAGTGTGTTGACGGCTGGTCAGCCGGGTGCTCCGGGCCAGCACGGCGGAGCGGGAAGGTCCAGTGGGAAGAACACCGACAGCGGGTCCGGGGGGAAGGTCGGGAGGGGCGGGACCGGTGGCAGGGTTCCCCACGATGCGGTGACGCTGCCCGACGGGTCGAGCTACACCCCTCCGGCCGGGACGGGCCGGGGCGGCGAGGGTGGTGGCGGCGGCAACGGCGGTGACGGTGGCCGGGCCGGCATTCTCCAGTCCAACGGCAGTCGGCCGGGCAACCCGGGCGGCGACGCCAACAAGGGCGGCTCCGGCGGCAACGGACTTCTCGTCATCGCCTGGTAACCCCGGGCGGGCAGAGGGCACTGGGCGACGGTTGCCAGGGCCGCGGGCAGCTACCGGCGCAAGAGCAGCAGTGACCGGGGGTACGCGCACGCGCTGATCATCCAGGCCGCTGATGGCGCCGCCGGGGCCGGGCGCTCCTCCGGCTTGGTCGACGGAGTGCAGGGAGACGCCGCACGACGAGCTCGGCAATGCCGGCCTGCCGTTCGGAGGTCGGCATCGCCACCGGGCCGGCGGTCTGGCCCACCACCCGGACGCGCGAGCTCGACGTCCTCAAGCAGGGACCGATCTACTCGGCCTGACGGACCGTCCCAGGCAGGAACCACGAACCTGAGGCACCGATCTGAGTACGGATGCTCAGGAACCGCGCCCGGCTTCACGCCTACGGCTCCTTCTGCGCACCGGAAGTCGCCATCGTCCCAGTTCACATCTGTGCGTTCTGTGAGTCGATGCGTTGAGCGACTGGGCTCTGTACGTCAGCGCTGGTAGGCAGCAGGTGCGGGCTACTCGGTAGTCCGGCGCGCTGGTGAGCGTCACCCACAGGAGTGTCGACCGCGCCGCCCGCACAGGGCCCGGTCCCCGCTGAGCAGGCCGGCGCGCTGGGCGTGCAGGGCGGCCTGGACGCGGTTGTCGACCGCGAGCTTGGCCAGGACGGTGCTGACGTGTTCCTTGACCGTGCCGGTGCTCAGGTGCAGGTGCCGTCCGATCTCGATGTTGGAAAGCCCCTGCGCGAGGAGGACGAGGACGCGGTGCTCGCGTTCGCTCAGCGCGACGGCGCGGGCGGACGCCGTCGCGAGGTCGCGGCGGTGCCGGAGGTAGCCGTCGACGACGGCGCCCCTTGTGCGCTGTTCTCGGCTGTGGCCGGTGTGCGGGCCCGGCCCGTCGACAGCTTCGCGAGCTGCGCGGCCGTCCGGAGTGTAGGGGGCTGCATCGCCGACGAAGCAACCCGGGGCGGCGATAGCGCCACGCAACGGACCCCGCGGCGCGGACCCGGCCGACGTCTCCCCGGCAGGACCGTACGGCCCGTCAGGCCGTACGGCCGGACACTTCGTCGACCTGTCGTTGCGGTACCGGCTCCTGCGGCCTGTCCACGGCTGGTCGTGACAGGTGATCAGCTGTCCGGGCCAGGGGAGGCAGCGGCCGGGGGACGGCGCACCGCGCACGCCGGGGTTCCTCCGGGGAGGCTGTGCCGGTGGCGTGCCACCCATCGGTAGACGGCTGCCGCCGCCGGGCGGACGGGCGGTGCCGACACCAGGCGGGCGAGGAGCCGGTAGCCGGTCAGCGGGGAGCTGTGGAGGTAGGCGGCCAGCGCCGGGGCTCCTCCGGCGACGGCCGTGTCGCCGTCCAGGAGCAGGACTTCGTCCTGGAAGCGTTCCAGGTGGGTGGAGACGGTGGAGGGCGGCAGGGACTGCCAGGGGACGGCGGCAATGGCGGGGCGGGCCGTGGCGAGGCGGTCGAGGACCGTTTGGCAGAAGCCGCAGTCGCCGTCGTAGGCGAGTGTGAGAGTTGTGGACCGACGTGCGGGGGGCTTGGCCGGTCCGGCGCAGGGATCGTGATTCGGCATGGATGTCTTCTGTGCTCGGTGACGTGCTGGCGGATCACATCCTGCGTGGCACGGTCCCGGGTGCGGGAGCCCCCGACCAGTGGCGTCCCACCGGCCGGTCGGCCGGTTTCCTGCCGGCCACCTGTCCGGCAGGAGCGTGGGCTTCGCGCCAGGCGGGATGTCGGAGCGGCCGTCCGTCCCGGTTCGCGAGTGTTTCGGCCGTAGCGCCGCCGGGTTGCGCCGGCCCGCGGAACGGCCGCGTGTCCACTCCAGGACGGCCGACCGGCCGGATTCCGGCGGCCGCTCGGGGGTTTCGGTACGCCGGTCCCGGCGCGGACCATGATCTCCGCACCCCGACGGAACGCACCCCTCCGGATCGGGGCACGTCGCCTCCCGGCCGCTTCGCCTCCATCGGCGCGCCGGGCGCGCATCCGCATCCGACGTCACAGCCGTGACCCCGAAGACAGGACATCCTCCCGTGCACAAGTCCAGGACCGCCGTGCTCCTCGCCGCCGCCGCGGCAGCCACGGCCTTCACGTTCACCTCCTCGGCCTCCGCCGCACCGGCGCCTTCCTCGTCCGAGCCGGAGACGACCGCCACCGCCTTCGCCGAGGCTGCGCAGGGACCGGAGAACATCAGCACGCCCGACGGCGCCCCGGCCGCGTTCCTGGGCAAGGCCGCCAAGGAAGCTGCGAAGAAGGTCGCATCCTCCGCGGCAGGGTCCGCGGCCTGGGAGTTCGCCAAGGCACACACCGCCGACCACGCACAGCGGATCGCGGACAACCGCAAGGGCCAGTTCCTGCGCGGCGAGGTCGGCCCCGACGTCCGGTCGGACGTGGACCTGTCGAAGGCCTTCGACTGACCGGAACCCACCACCGGGTGGGCACCGCGGCGGCGGTGCCCACCCCCTGTACCGAACGAGCAGCACATGTCCCACACCGACACCCAGTCCCCTGCGGCCGGCTCCGTCGGGGCGCTCCCCACCGGCCAACGTCTCCTGGTCGCCGCCGGCGCGCTCCTCGCCGCCGCGGCCCTGGGGCTCCACTTCACCGCGACCGCCCTCTACAACACCCCCTTCAACCCCGTCCGTGAGAGCCTCGCCGGACCCCTCGACGCGTACATGTCCCCGCTCTTCGCACAGGACTGGCATCTCTTCGCACCCAATCCGATCTCCGAGGACAGCGGCCTCCTCGTGCGGGCCACCGTCGTGGACGGGAACGGCGAGAGCGTCACCACACCGTGGGCCGACGTCACCACGCCCCACCTCGACAAGCTGCACCAGGAGCGCTTCTGGCCCTCACGCGTGGACCGCCTGCCCCTCGCCGTCCGCCAGCAACTCGACGGATGGCACGATCAGCTACTGGACAGGCTGCGGGCGGACAACCTTCGCAACCGGCCGGCGCCAGAGACCGGCGACACCGGGACATCCACCGGCCCGGACCACAGCCCGGACCCGCCGCTGACTCCCGGGGAGATCCAGGCCCGCGACGCCGCGCTGAATTTCGCCGCCGCGGTGGCCGGCGACGAGGCCCGGCGGCTGTGGGGAGAGAACGTCCGTATGGTCCAGGCCCGCATCGCCACCAACGAGTACCCCCGGTTCTCCGACCGGCGGGTCAGGACCGGCAAAGGCGTCGTCACCTACTACGACCTCGACTGGACCGTCCCGCCGAAGGTGACCCCGTGAACACCCCTCGCCCCACCGCCGGCCTCCGCCGCAGCACGCACCGGGCGCTGGAGCGCGCCGGCACCCTGCTGGACGACCTCAGCCTGCACCGCCGCGCCCTCATCGGTACCGCCCTGGCCCGGATCCTGCTCGGATCCCTCGGAACGTACCTGTACCTGCGCGACTACACCGCCCGCGGCCACTTCTGGGGCCCGGACGCGGTGTGGACCTGGCACAACCTCACCGCCGGCGACGGCTTCTCCCTCTACGCCCTCAGCCGTTCGCAGACCTGGTTCGAACTCCTCTTCCACACCGGAGCCCTGGCAGCGGTCCTGTTCACGCTGGGCTGGAAGACACGCTTCACGGGCCTGGCCCACTACGTCCTCCTGTGGTCACTGCACCAGCGCAACCCGGTCCTGCTGGACGGCGGCGACAACGTCACCGCGATCGCCCTCTTCTACTTCCTCGCCATCGACTCGGGCGCCCGCTTCTCCCTCGACGCCCGCGCCCGGTCCACCCGGGCGGCCCGGGCCGGCACACCGCCCACCGGTACGCTCCGCCACCGCACCGGATCCCTCCTCCACAACGCCGGCGTCCTGGCCGTCGTCCTGCAGGTCTGCACCGTCTACCTCGTCTCGGGCCTGTACAAGGTCCAGGGCGAACGCTGGCAGAACGGCACCGCGCTCTACTACGTCCTGCGGGTCAGCGAGTTCGGCTGGCCCGGGGTCAACCGCCACCTCTACGAGCACGCCACCCTGGTCGTCGCCGTCACCTACGCCACGGTGTTCTTCCAGATCGCCTTCGCCTTCCTGCTCATCGGCCGCCGGACACGACCGTTCGCCGTCGCCGGCGGGATCCTCATGCACCTCGGCATCGCCGTCCACATGGCGGGCCTGATCACGTTCTCCCTCGCCATGATCGCCCTGGAGCTCGTGATCATGGGCGACGACCACTACCGCCGGCTCGCCAGGTTCTGCGGGCTGCCCCGGTCAGTGCCCCCGGAGCCCCCGGAGCCCCCACCGGGCCCAAGAACTCCCGCACCCCGGACACCGGTGGAAGGCGCAGGGGCACCGGATGCGGTGCGCCCGTCCACCGCGGGCACCCCGTGACGCGGGAGGCCCGGCTGGGGCTGGGCCGGGTCCGGGGCCGCTCGCTCCTCGCCCTCGCCCCGTTCCTCGGCGCGCTGGCGGCCGCAGTGTGCTGGGTCCCCGCACCGCCGTCCCTCGGCCCGGCGACGAGCGGCGACCCGGCTGTCGCCGACCTGGTCCGGGAAGCGGCGGGCGACGGCCACGGATACCGCGGCCTCGCCGTGGTCGTCGTCGATCAGGACCGGGTCAGGACAGCGGGGCTCGGCTCGTCGGGCAACGATGCCCGCCCCATCGTCGACGCGGCGACCGTCTTCGAAGCCGGAAGCATCGGCAAGCCGCTCACCGGGATGCTCCTGGCCGACCTCGCCGACCGGGAACTGCTCGACCTCTCCACCCCTCTGCGCAACCTTCGGCCGGAACACCCCTTCGCCCCTTCCGGCCCGGGCGACGTCACCCTCGAGGACCTCGCCACCCACCGCGGCGGCATGACCAAGATGCCCCCGGCACTCGACACGACGCTGCGCGACCTGTCCCTGCGGATCCTGGGCCGCGACCCCTACCGCGGCCTCGACGAGGACGACGTCCTGAACGGCGCCGACACCGCCCACACCGGCCCCGACCACCACTACGCCTACTCCAACATCGGCATGGCCCTGGCCGGCCTGACCGCGGCACACCACCTCCGCCTGCCCTACGAACAACTGCTCCAGGAAAGACTCCTGACCCCGCTGGGCATGACCGGCACCCACGTGGTGCGGCCCACCGACCCACTCCCGCCCGCATCCGCCCACGGGCAGCGGGCGGACGGCCCGCCGATGGACCACTGGTTCGCCTCCGGGTACACGCCGGCCGGTGATCTCTGGACCACCAGCGGTGACCTGGGACGACTCCTGAAGGCCCTCCTCGACGGGAACGCCCCCGGCTCCCGGGCCACCGAGCCCCGGTACCCGGCCGGACCGGGCGCCCGCACCGGACTCGGCTGGTTCACCGACACCCGCAACGACCGCCGGATCACCTGGCACAACGGCGCCACCGGCGGCTTCACGTCCTACCTCGCCCTCGACCCCGACCGCGGCCTCGGCGTCGCCGTGCTGTCCAACACCGACCGCCCTGTCGACGCCATCGGCCACCGACTCCTCGGGCTCGCCCCGCAACCGCACGACGACGAGGACACGACCACGACCCTCGCCACCATCGCCCTGACCGCAGCGGCCCCGCTCCCGGCAGCCGCCGTCGCCGCAAGACACCGAACGCATCCACCCCGCGCCACCGTCCTCGCCCTCGATGCGGCCTTCGCCCTCACCGCCCTCACCATCACCCGACGACTCGGCCACTGGCTCACCGTCCCACCCCCGCTGTGGACCGTGGCGCTCCTCCTGACGGGCTCGGCGCTGGCCCGCACACTCCTGGAACCGCGCGCACCGGCCACCGCCAAATCCCACCCCTCCCTTCCCGCCCGCACCGGTGCCCTGTTCGCCGTTCTCGCAGCCGGTACGGCCGCCCTTCTGTAGACCCGCCCCACCGGCCGCCCACACACTCGCACCTCGACCCGGAGGAACAACCAGAAATGCACGACCGCCCGCAATCCCAGGCCAGGACACGCTCCGCAACCGCACGCACCACGGGCCACCTCATCGGCGTCGCGTGGTTCGTCTACCTCACCCTGTCCGGCGACGACCGCCCGACGTGGCTGCGCGCCGTGTACGGCACAGCCGCCGCGATCTTCCTCGCGGCCGCCGCGGGCACGGTTGCCGAAGCCGTCAGGAAGTCCCGCAGGACGGACACCTCCTGAGTAGGGTCGGGGACTGGGGGTGGCTGATGCTCCGTCTCCAGTCCCCGCCACTTCAAACCGTGCCTGCAGTTCGCCGCTATGCCTCCGAGTGGGTGTCCACCAAGCTTCGCTGGACCCTCGCCGCCGACGAGAGGGAGCGCGACGCCTTGGCCCGCATCGCCCAGGACTGCACCGACACCGAAGTCGCCTACGAGAGCGCACCGTAGGCGCACCCGCCCACCCCGTCCCCGCAGCCTGGACCTCTGGCGCCCGCCAACAGCCGGCTGGTGGTGCACCTACTCCCGGGCCTGGACCGACACCGAGCACGTCTACGGCCTTGTCCGTCACCGGGCCCGAGAAGACCACGCTGAACGCGATGCTCGACACCTGCGCGTAGCGGGAACTGCTCGCCCGGGCCCGCCCGTACGGCCAGAGTCGACGGGTGTGCCCCGGCCCAGTTGGGCTTTCCCCTGCGGAGGTCGTCGTACGGGTTCTACGGTGTCCGCATCGACCTGACCGAAGGTCAGGTGTTCTCTGAGGGGCTGGGTCCGATGGATGTTCCGCTGGCGGACGCGGTCGCGGCGGTGCGCGACGAACTGCTCGAAGCCGCAGCACTGGCGGGGGACGACCCGGGGGTGGTGTTCGCGGTGGGGCCGGTGGAGATGGAGTTCGAGGTCGAGCTGCGCGCCGACGCGAAGGCGAAGGCCAAGTTCAAGCTGTGGGCGGTCGGCGCCGAGGCCGAGGCGGGCGTCTCCCGGAGCCGCACCCACCGGGTGTCCTTCACTCTGACCCCCAAGCGCGCCGACGGCACCGACCTGCTCGTCCACTCCGTACAGGAGCGCCCCGAGGGGCCCGGTGACGTGTCGGAGCGTATCCCGGACTGACGGACAGGCGGGCGGGTCCGGCATGTACGGCCGGACCCGGGCAGGGGCGGCGGGGCGTCCGGAGGGGGCGGGGAGTGGAACAGCTGCGCGTGGCCGGGGTGACCGGACCGAGGGGCCAGGAGCCCGGTTCGAAGGACAGGCCGGGGTCGGGGTATGCGGTCGGGGGCCGTCTCGTGCTGACCTCCGCACACGTCACCGGCCCGGCCGGAATCCGCGTGAAGGTGTTCCATCCGGGCCTTGGCGGCGATGCGGGCGGGACCGTCGTCTGGGCTGGCACACCGAACGCGCGCGACGACGCTGCGCTCGTGCTGGTCGACGACTCGCCGCACTGGCGGCCGCCGGGCGAACCCGTCCTGTGGGGGCGCCCCGACACGAAGCGCCCCGGCACCGCGTGCGAGACGTGGGGTGTACCGGACGAGGCCCAGCGCAAGGGCCGACCGGTCGAGGCCGCCCAGCTGCAGGGTGAGGTGAACCCGGGCAGCGGCTTCGTCGGCAACCAGTACGTCATGGACCTGCGCACCACCGGTGCCGGATGGCCGGACAACGGCACCTCGCCGTGGGCCGGCCTGTCAGGGGCGGCGGTGTTCTGCGACCGGTACCTGACCGGCGTCGTCGCCTCCGACCGCGCCAACTCCGGCCACGGCCGGCTCAACGTCGTCCCCTCCTATGTCCTGTACCACGACCTCGTCTTCCGCACCGCCCTCACCGCCCACGGCGGTGGCCCGGCGGGAGAGCTGGCGGCGGTGGAGTTCCAGGCCATCGCCGACCCCACCGGCACCCCCACCACCAGACGGGCGCTGGTGACGCCGGCCGCCCTGCTGGAGGCCGGCGCCTTCGAACCAGAGCTGCAGCAGTCCCTGAACGCGACCGTCTGGCTCGAAGGGCTCGACCCGTAGGCGGGTAAGGCGGCAACCGCTGATACTTCGGCACGAGGAATATGACATGTTCGGAACGACGCTCCCCGCCAGTCGGAGCGGCGGCCTGGAGCGCGGCCGAGCGGCAGGCCTATGCCAACGACCTCGACGACGTGCGTTCCATCCTCGCGGTCCACGACAGCGCCAACCAGTCCAAGGCGGCCCGCGACCCCGCCCAGTGGATGCCCCGGCCGCCGCCGCGACCTGCCGCTACATCTCCGACTGGGTCACCGTGAAGACCCGCTGGCAGCTGAGCACCGACCCGGCCGAACACGCCGCGATCCAGCGCATTGCGGCCCGATGCGACAACCCCGTCATCACCGTCACCCTCGCCCGCTGACCGCACCGCCGAGGGGCCCGGCAGGCCGCTACCGGTCCTGAGGCCGGTCGCCGCCACCCGCCAGTTCCCGCACCCGATCGGTCGCGCGCCGCAGGGCCTCGACGGTGCGCTCCGCCTCTGTGCCGGCGCTGCGTGCCCTCCGCCTGGCGGCCCGGACGTCTTCCTCGGTACGGCTGACGTCCTCGCGTGCCTGGGCCGCGCTCCGGTGCGCCTCGTCGAGCGCGGCCCGGGCGCGTCCGGCTCGGGCCTGCGCCTCCCGCTGCTCGGCTCGGGCCTCGCCGAGTGCCTGCTCGGCGGCCTCGGCCCGGGCGAGCGCCGCGGCTCGTTCCTGTCGTGCCGCCTCCAGTGCCGCCTGCGCCCGCTCGACGTCACGCCGATGCTGCTCGGTCGCGGCCTTCGCCCGGGCCGAGGCCGCCGCCGCGTTCGACGAGCGGTGCCGCGGCGTCGAGCGCGGCGTGCGTGCCGTCGACGACGCGGTGGCGTGTGTGCCGGCGGGTCCGGAGGGTGCCTGAGCCGGGTGGTCGCCTTTCGGCGCGGCGCCGGCCGTACCGGGCCAGGCCACGGGCTGCAGGGTGGCGGTCAGCCGGCCTGCGGCGAGGGCCCGGGCGGCGTCGGGATCGGCGAGCGCGGCACTGAATGTGGCGTCCAGGTCGGCGACAGTGCCCGCCGCGAGCGGGTGCCCGGCGGCGGCCGCGTCCTTCACCGCCCGCGAGGTCAGGGCCCTCACCAGTGGGCGGCGCCGTTCGACGAGCTCGCGCAGCCGTTCCCCGGCGAGGTGCTCCTGGGCGTCGCGCAGCGCGGCGCCCAGGTCCAGCAGCTCGCCGACCACGTCCGGGTGGCGGTGGGCGAGGAGGTTCGCGGCCCACGCGGCCCGGGTGGGGCGGTGCAGCGCGCGGATCCGCTTGGCGAGCTGCCGGTCGGTGGTCCTCAGCCGGTCGGCGTGCCGGTTTCGGGCGGCGGTGAAGTCCGCCGGGTCGAGCGTGTAGAGCTCGGCGGCGATCCGGTCGAAGTCGGGAGCGGTCATCGCCTCGGACTGTAGGGCAGCGGGGCACCGCGCCCTGCGCGGCGCGGCCGGGCACGTCGGGTTGCGCCAGGCCCTCCCGTACCGGGGCCGGCGGCCGGTGTCGTCGGTGACGGTTGATCAGCCCCAGCAATTATCGAACAATTGTTCCCATGGCTGCCGCTGTCCCGTTCTCCCGCCCCGCGCACCCTGCCCCGACGCCGGGTGATGCCGAGCGGGCGCCGCGCGAGCTGATGACCCTGCCCGGGGCGTCGCGGGACGTGCGCAGGTGGCGGCTGGTGGAGGTACGGCTCGGCGGCGAGTGGCGGGCCGGACTGCTCACGGTCTGGCGCCGCCCGCCCGGCGCCACGGTGTGGGTGGTGCACGTGCGCTGGGCCGCAGACAGTACGGGAGCCGATCCGGGCTGGGGGTGGTTCCTGTTCGACCCGGAGCGGATCCGTCCGCTGCCCGAACCCTCCGGACCCCCGCCGGCCGCCGCGCCGCACTTCGGCCGGTGGCAGGACGCCGTCGTCGTCCCGGGCGAGCTGGCGGGCATCCCGGATCCGGACGGCGGCGACCGGTGCTGGCGCCTGACATGGCTGCGCGCGGCAGGCGAGTGGCGCTCGGCACTGGTGACGGCCCGCCGCCGGCCGGGCCCGGACCTGCCGTGGATCGCGCACGCCCGCTGGGGCGAGGACAAGGCCGCAGCCTGGGTGATCGCCGACCCCACCGCCCTCCGGCCCCTCCCCGCGGCCGAGAACCCCGGCGCGCCGAACGGGGCCGCGGACGACGCGCTCCCCACCTCCGGCGCGGCGAGCGGCGAGGACTGCACATGACGACGCCGGCCGCCGTGGACCGGAGCGGTGCCGACCGACGCGAGCGCCTCGCCGACCTGCTCGAAGCGACGCCCCCCGCGACCCGGGCCCGCGAGGCCGAGGCCACAGTTCTGCCGGTCCTCGCCCCGCTCGCCCGCCTGGTCCCGCACGGCGGCCTCGCCAAGGGCACCATCACCGAGGCCACCGACACGAGCCTGCTCCTCGGGCTCGCCGCCGGCCCCGCCACCGCCGATCCCCACGCCTGGAGCGCGGCCGTCGGCCTGCCCGACCTGGGCCTGGCCGCTGCCGCCGGCTACGGCATCGACCTCCGCCGCCTCCTGGTCGCCGACCACCCCGGCCAGTACGCCGTCGAGGTGATCACCGCACTCGCTGCCGCCTGCCCCGTCGTCCTCGCCGCCGCCCCGACCGGGATACCCCCGCGCACCCTCGACCGCCTCGCCGCACACCTGCGCCGCACCGGCACCGTCCTCATCACCCCCGGCCCCTGGCCCGGCGCCCAGCTGCGCCTGCAGGTCACCGCCGGCCGGTGGTCCGGGCTCGGGGACGGTCACGGTCAGCTGACCGGCCGACGGGCGCGGGTGTCGGTGACGGGCCGGGGGTCGGCGGTGCGGGCGCGGTCCGCCGAGATGTGGCTGCCGGACGCGGCCGGCGCCGTCGCCCCCGTGGTCTCCGAGGGAGCCGGGGCGGGCGAGGACGAGGCCGTCGCCGCCCTGGCATAGCCGGGGATGCGGGCGGGGTTGGGCGCCCGCACTCGGCTCGGCCGTTGGGGAAGGCGTCAGTAGGCTGCGGCCATGTTCGAATACCACGGCTGGATCAACGTTCAGGAGAGCGCCGGCGCTGACGAAGACGACCATGACGACGGCCGTCTGCGAGAGATCGTCGAGGGCATCGAGCGGCGCATCCTGGAGATCGACAGCCCGTATCTGCTTGATCTGCAATGGATGAACGGGCAGGTGTTCGTCCACCTCGGCGGCTTCCCCAATCACCGTGACCTGGAGATCGTGGAGTTCTTCACGGAGATCGGTGAGCGGGCGCCGGGTTCGTATGGCCTGCTGCATGTGCGCGATGATGAGGACCCCGCTCGGGAGAACGAGGTCCTCGTCATCAGGATGGTCCGCGGGCGGGTGACAGAGCACCCGGAACAGCTGCTGTCGCCCTGTATCCCACTGCTGGAAGACCCGTTCGAGGCATAGGCGGCCGAGGCGTTCAGACTCTCCGGAGGAGGACGACATCGGTGCTCGGTTGCGGGATGGCCGGGCGGGTGAATATGTCCCCGTTACGATCCCGTCTGCAGCCCAAGCTCTTCGCCCGGCGGGATGAAGGTGTCTGCGCTGGCGGCGTCCTCGACATGGCCGTACGCATCGACCGTGATAGCCGTTGCCCGCCCGTTCGACGTGATCAGCCAGGCTAGGACCTGCTCGGTCAGCGGGGTTCCGCCGGGACCCTGGTCCGTCCAGTGAGCCCGCCATCCTCCGCCGGGCACCGCGGCAACGACCTGCTCGGCCTGTTCCAGGTGGGAGAAGTCCTCATAGTCCGTCACCGGACGAAGGGCTCCTCTTTTCCGGTCGACCACCAGTGCCGCCCCGGTGGCGTGGTCCCAGCCCTCCACGCGCACCATGCGACCGATCTCGGTCTCGGTGCCGTTGAAGATCGCGATCCAGCCGGTCTGATTGAAGTAACGAAGATCCACAGCCACATCATCTCGAACAGCGAAGGGCAGCTATCAGGACCCCGAGGTGATCTGCCTGCGACTATCGTGCCTCCGTGGTGAGGTTATTACGGAGAGTCAGATCCTGGGTGCCAGACGATGACGGTTTGGATGAGCGTGAAGCTTCGGTGAGGTGAGTTGCAGGGCCCGGTTGTCGAGTCCGGCGCTCATGTGGTTGAGCCAGCGTTCGTACCAGCTGAGGAAGTCAGTGGCGGAGGAGACGTTGGGGCCCCAGTAGCCGTCGCCGTTGCCAATGAGGACGCGGCCAGTGAGGGGGCCGGTCACCGCGACGACGCATATGTCAGTGCAGCCCATCTCGATGATGTGGAGGAAGAGGTCGCGTCCGTGGGCCCTGGGGTCTCTGCCGTCGAACCGGCGGGGTTTCCCTGGTTCTCCGCGGGGATTCATGACCCGCAGGGAACACTGCTCCAGCGGCACGAGGCCGTAGAAGGGTGCCGCGCCCGAGCCGCCGACATGCGTGAGGAACTGTCGATAGGCGTCGGGCAGGGCAATGTCCTGCTCGGCCTCGAACGCAGCGACACGCGCTTCCGCCAGCTTCGGATCGAGGCAGAACTTGTGCTTCTCTTCCCCGAAGGAGTGGCTTCGAAGTGGTTGGAACGGGATCGCGGCCAGCTTGCGACGCAGGCGGGGTATCCGGGGATCCATCGTGCTCTTCTCTCGTCCCCGCCACCCTAAGGGTGACTGTGGTCAGCTGGCCAGAAGAACCCTCTTTCGTAAGCGTGTGCTTCCGGCCTAAAAGCTAGCTGCCCCGCGGCTACTTCAGGAGCCGGAAGTCGGGCTGCCGAGCCCATGCTCCGAGGAATTCGGCTGAGCCGTAAGCGGCGGGCCAGGGTTCCGTCGGCGTCGCGACGATGCCTGGAAGGCCCGTGATGATGGGGACTTGCTCCTCAAGGAGTTCGGCATTGGCGACGCCGCCGATCACGTCCATGACAGCAGCTGTCAGCAGGGCCGTCACGACGTGGTCTACGGGCCTGTTGCAGAACGCTATGACGTCGACGGCGTGGGTCGGGGTGAAGCCGATGAGGGGTTCCTGGTCGATCTCGTCAGCGTGCTCGGCCTCGAAGATGGACTCGCCACCGATACCGGGGCCCATGAGGGAGACCATTACGGGCCGACGTCCGTCGATGCCCCCGGTGTCGGCGATGCCGAGGCTCTCCGCGTGAATGTTCAGGTCGTACTCGCCGACCCGTTTCTCTTCAAAGTGAGATGAGCACCGGACAAGGAGTTCCCGGAGCCGCTGGATGGATATGGGTGGGACGGGCTCCGCCAACTCAATCACCAACACCGGTCTGCTCATGACGAGAGCCTAGTACTCCAGCTGTAGATCTTGATCTCTCTGTACTACGGCCGCACGCCTGAGCGTGTCAGCGAGGTTGGAGTGGGGCTTCGTTGGCAAGAGGCGGTGCAAGTCGAGGCCGGCGCTGCCCGTAGAGTGGTCTGATATTGGATCAGCTTGAGATCAGGGTGCTGCCGCCTGGACGCCGGTTCGCTGCCCAGGTGCGGTTCTGGGTCAACGGAGAGGACGTCGTGGAGTCCGCCGTCGGCGAGGGAGGCCATGGCCCGTACGCGGCCGATGTGCTGCCTGCCGATGGCCTCGGTTCCCTGCGTGCGAGTCTCCGGACGAAAGAGTGCGCGCCGCCAGGCGCCGGACACATCGGCGAAGTCCCATACCGACCAGGACGCTGCCGCAGGGGACCGGTCCTACGGGGACTGCGCTGCCCGGAGCCGAGCAGAGGGCGAACGTCCCGATCCCGCGGCGGAACAGGAGCCGGCGGTGCGCGAACGCTACGACGCCACCGCCGAAACCGCATACGCCGACGGTCCGCCGCCGACGGACCACACTGCTTCGAGTGATCGGGAGGCGAAGACGAACCGGTCCTGAGAGGCCGACGGGCTCCGGCGACATCGTCGTGGACGACAGGCGGAGGTCGAAGTGCCGGGCCGGGATTCCGGCATGGGCGACCCTCGGTACGTGGACGGGCTCGTGCGGGCGCGCGTGAGGCTGCAGGAGCGCCGGGACGACATCTGCGCCCCGCACATCGGCCGGTGAACAGCGCCCGGGTCAGGCGGCGCGGTCGTGACGCACCTGAACCCGTCCCCGCAACCCCGGAACGAACTGGCGCCCTCCCCGCCACCCCACTGGCGAAGCCGGACCCCCACCAACCGCCGGTGACGGCGACCGGCACGCGACAGCCCCGTGCAGCAGGGGACGGAGGGGGAGGACGGACGTCGAGATGCCCGTGGAGGAGTCTCCGGACGCGCCGTGGCCACGCGCCGGTACGACGCGTCCCCGAGCAGCGCGCCGATGGCCTGAGCAGCGCCTCGGCCGGGCTGTCAGCAGCCCCTGACAAGGAGCTTGGCTCGGGACTGTGGCCATGCGGTGTGCAGGTAGTAGTCCTCGGCGGCGCGCCAACGTTCGATCCACGCTTCGGGATTCTCGCCCCTTGCCCGCACGCGCTGAAGGCAGACGTCTCGCGGGGTGTCGACGTAGGCGGTGAAGTGGTAGTAACGGGCCAGCTCCGGGCGGGTGGAGTAGACCCCTTCGACGATCACCACGGTTCCAGAGGCGATCTCGCGCCAGGCTCCGAGTTGTCCGGTGGTCCAGTCGTAGATCTGGTAACGGGCGGCCTGGCCGTCCCGTAGCGGGATCAGGACTTGGTCCCGGAGGCGTTCCCAGTCGAAGTAGCGGTGGTAGCCCTGCTCCGCGTCGAGTTGCTCCCGCTCGTGGTCGGGCATCGGACGGTAGAAGTCGTCGACGTGGACGATGACGGCGCCATCGAGGTTCAGGGCCACTGCGGCAGCCAGTGTCGTCTTGCCTGATCCCCCAGTGCCGTCGATGGCGATGATTCTGGTGGTGGCCTCCTGGGTCCGCGCCAGGTTCTGGAGGCCGTCGGCCACGTCCCTCGCTTGCTCGACCACGTCCGTGAGTTGCTGATGCGACGACAGCTCGGTGGTCCGCGCGGCGCTCGACAGCACGATCCGCTTCGCTTCTCCCAGGTCGCCGGGGCCGGCTCCCAGGAGTCCCCGGGTAACGATGATCGAGTCCATGACTTCGACCCCGAGGTCTCGCAGCAGCCGCTGGGCACGCTCCATGCCCTCGTCCCGGTCGAGCAACGGCTCGCACTGCTCGACCAGGTGGGTAAGTCGTGCGGCATGCTCCGGAGAAAGGCCCCGGATGTTTTCGAACATGGGAACTCCTCAAAGGCGGCGTGCAGGGCAAGGACAAGCGTAGGACGTGCGGGTGGACGCGCTTGTGGAGCAGGGTTGGGCAGGCTTCGGCAGCGGCTCGGACGTGGATGGCCAGGCGCTGGGCGACGGCGTCGCGGGTGAGGCGTCGCCTGGCTGTCCCGGCACATCCACCGGAGTCCGGCGGGCCACGGCGGCAACGGCGAACAGGTCGCGGCACGGTGACGCAGCTCCCACCCGGCTCGACCCGCCACCGCACCGCGGCGCACGCGCGCACCGGCCCTTCAAGAAGCTTCGCCTACGTGGCACAGTTGTCCACCGGGGAGCCGCGGCAGAGGTCGAGGAGCTGGTTCTTGCGGATGGCGAGGTACGTTTCGCCGTCCGGTCGGTGGCGGTGTCCGCCGCCCGTCCGGGGTGCGGGCGGCGATCGTCGCGGCTGTACTGCTACTACCGGCGGCGTTGTGCCGACCGTCCGGTGGAGGGTCGGCGGGTACGGCTGGTCCTGCGGGCGCTTCGTTTCGTGTGCGGGAACGACCGGTGCGGACGGCGGACGTTCGCCGGGCAGATCGAGGCTCTGACGTTCCGGCACGCACGTCGCACGACCGCGCTCGTCACCCAGCTCACCGACCGACGTCGCGCTGTTCCCGGGCGGCCGGCCGGAGGCCGGATCTCCGGGCGTCTGGCCATGACCACGTGCCGGGACACCTTGCTCCGGCTCATTCGTGCGCTTCCCGTTCCGTCGTCGGGCCTCGTCCCTCGTCTGGGGGTGGACGAGTACCCCGTCCGGCGCGGTCGCACCTGTGCGACGGTCCTGGTGGACATGGACACCCACCGTCCCGTCGACGTCCTCGCCGATAGCACCGCGAACGCCTTCGCCACCAGGCTGCGCGACCACCCCGAAATGCGGACGGTCTGCCGAGACCGAGCCTGATCCTTCCGTGACGGTGCCCGGACGGGGGCACCGCAGGCCCAACAGGTCGCCGACGCCTGGCACCTGCTGCACAACCTCGCCGAGGCCGTCGAGCGCATCGTCGGCCGCCATCGCGCCGACCTGGCCGGGCACGTCCCCTGATCGCCGCACCCGCCAGCGTCACCAGCAGATCGTTTCGTTTCCGCAGACGGAACGCGCGTTGCTAGAATGGGAGAGACGGACATTACTGGGCAGCATGGCGGCGGTCCGCACATGAAATGCGAGCGATTGGCCCCAAATCCTAAGAAGCCTGGAAAAATGATGGTCATTGAGAATCGACACGTTTATCTGGGTTGAATCCGGTAGTGCGCCGAGGTGGCTGCCTGGGGCGATGGCCTCGGGTGGTCACTTCCTTTGAGTCCAAGCAGTATTTGGGAGTGAAAATGGAGCACGTGCTAAATGTTCCCGAGATTCGGCCTGGCGGGGGGCTTCGATTTGAGTGGGAAGATGACTTTGAAATTTCCCTCTCTGCAACTTCGGCCGAGGTCGTACTCAGGGCAAATCGCGCAGGCCTTGTTTCCTTGGCACGTCATCTGCTCACTCTCGCGCAGGAGGGTGCGAGTTCAGGGGCGCACGTCCATCTCACGGCAGACCAGGAAATTGACTCGAGCGTGGATCTGATCCTTGAGCTAATGGCCTGAATTTGAAATCCAGCAGCCCCGGCCAGATGAAATCTGGCCGGGGCTGCTGGTGTCTGACGGCAGTAACTGGCGATGACGTCGGCGGACGGGTGCTGAATAAGGTGCAGGCTCACCACCGCCGTGCGGTAGCGCCGGTTGGCGCGGGTCGGCAGCCGTTCCGCCAGGCCGAACGGCGCGGTGACCCGTTTCCCGATGCCTCGCACGACGGTGAGTCCGGCGTCGTCGATGACGGCCTCCGATCCGTCGTCGAGGTGGCTGTGGTAGAGGATCCGGGTGCCGATCGCGGCGGCGAGGCGGTACATCTGGCGGTCCGTCTCCAGGGTCCGGCCGTCCTGCCAGGTGTCCGTGCGCTCGGCGGTCGTGCGGGCGGCGACCTGGAGGTAGGCGGGGAAGCGGGACGGCGGCGCGGTGGGTTGTGAGGGGCGGAGGCCGGGGTGGCTCCGCGTGGGGCCGGGACGATGACGTGAGCCTGCTGCAGCGGTCGGTGTCCGGTGCGGGGCCGTGCCGGGGCAGGGCCGGTGGCTCGATGCCGCTGTTCCTCGTCCCGGGACGAGGAACAGGGGTGTGTGGTCCTGGCCGTGCGCGGTGAGCGCGTCGGCGCGGGCCGGGCGTGCCGGCCCAGGAGGCCGCGGTCCGGTTGCCGTGCGTCGAGGAGCCCGGACCGTTGCGGTCGACCGCGCGCGGCGGTCGGGCACGGGCGGAGGTTCGGGGCGTTCGTCGGGCTGGTGGTGGGAGGTACCCGGGCCCGGCCGGTCACCGCCGGCCCGAGGAGGGCGGCGCCGGTCGTGCGCCGGTCACCGCACCACGTTCGCGTGCCCGTTCGTGAGCGTGGCCCCCGGCGGTACGCGGAGCGGGCGGGCGCCCATGGCGGTACCCCGGCCGTCCGTCCGGGCCCCGGCGATCCGAGCACGGCAGCCGGTGTCCGTGCCCGTCGAGCACCGGCCGGGTCGCTCGGCAGCAGCGCAGTCGGGCGCCGCGCCGATGCTTGCTCCTCGCGTGCTCCTCGTCCGCCCGGACGCACCACCGTCGTCTCGGCTGCACGCCCGCCCGTCCTGAAGCGCGAGCGGCCGGCGGTCGGCATGCGAAGCACGCCTGCCGGTCCTCCTCGTTCGGGCATGCAACGTCTTCACCTCGCTCCCCGTCGGTCACGGTTGAGGGTCGTTCGCTCGCCCCGTCGTCGCTCGAGCCGCTGGGAACGCGCTTCCGGGAGTCCGGCTGCGGTGGCATGATGTGGATCAATACGCAGGTCAGAGCGGTGAGGATCGTTTTGGAGAAGTCGGAGATCCGCTCCGGAGCGGCCGTGCGCTACACGACCGCGGGGCTGCCGGCGTCGCGCAGGCGCGCGTACTGGCGGGAGGCTCTCTCGTCGACCTTCGGATCCGTGGACACGAAGGTGCCCGCCGAGGTCGACCACGGGTCGATCCACGCGTCGCCACTGGGCCCGCTCCAGGCCGTGACCGTGGAGGGGGACGCCCACCGGGCGGAACGGAGCCGGCGTCTCATCGCGGGCAGCGACAACGAGGAGTTCGTCGTCGTCAAGCTCCTCAACCGGGGCACGGTGCACGTCGAGCAGAACTCCCGGGAGAGCTCCATGGCCGCGGGGCAGCTCTTCATGTACGACATGGCACGCCCGATCCGGTTGATCGTGCCCGAGAGGTTCCGCACCCAGTCCCTGGTGATGCCCCGCCAGGCGCTGGGACTGGGGGAGTCCGGCCTCCAGCGGATCACCGCGGTGCCGCTGGGCGGCGACTCGCCCCTCGGCAGGCTGGTGGGGTCGTTCCTGTCCGGGCTCGTCGACACGGCGGACACCTACCAGCCGCACACGGGAGCCTCGGTCGCCGACCATGCGGTGAGCCTGATCCGGACGCTGGCGGAGGAACAACTGGGCCAGGACCTGCGGGACGCGCCGGACGCCTCGCGGATGCTGCTGCTGCGGGTCCAGGCGTACATCAACGAACATCTCGCCGACCGGAACCTCACCCCGGAGACGATCGCCCGCCATCACCACGTGTCCCTGCGCTATCTGCACAAGATCTTCGAGCACGAGGGACTCACCGTCAGCCGCTGGATCCACCGGCGCCGCCTGGAGCAATGCCACCGCGCCCTCGGTGACCCACGGAAGGTGGGCAGGGCCATCGCGGCCGTGGCCCACGACTGGGGCTTCGTCAACGCCCCGCACTTCAGCCGTTCGTTCAAGTCCGTCTACGGCGTCTCCCCGCGCGAATGGCGCAACACGGCCCTGTCCGCGGCCGGGGAGCCGGACTACGCGCAGCGGTCCGGCGGCACTACCGCCTGCCCGGCGGACACCGCCTGACCGAGGGGGACCCGAATACCCTGGGCAACCGCCCCCGCCCCTCACCCGCGCCGGAAGGGACCGGTGGAGGCGGGCCGGGCAGGCCGGCGCAATCCGATACGGACCCCGGCCCTGCGCCCGCCGCGCCCGCCGCACCGGAGGCGGCACCTCGGTGTGCGGCCTCCGCTTCCGGGGTGGGGTCCACCGGCCCGCGCCCCGGCGGTTCCACGGGGCCGAGGCGCCTTGCGGGGTGGCGGGCGTGACGGACCGCCGGGCCGGCCGGACTCCCGGGGCGGCGGCCGGCCTCCTGCCGCTTCTCCCGCCACGGGGTCGGTGATCCTGCGGCGGGGTGACTGGATCGCGGCGGGCCGCCTCGAGCGGGGCGCCGTCCGCCCTCTGTCGTCCGCCGGGCCCCCCCCCCCCCGGCGGGGGGCCGCGGGCGCCCCCCGGGGGGCGGGGGCGGGGGGGCCCCAAGGGAAGGGCGGGGGGGGGGGGAGAGTGTGTAAGTG